>NZ_JAMYQK010000002.1:0-364529 GCF_040320845.1 Mesorhizobium sp. M0601 | reverse complement strand
GTTAATGGCTACAAAAAAAATACACCCCGCGGGGCGGCGATCCTGAACAATAAACCCCCAAAACCGGCCTACGTGAAATCCCACACACCCGCGCGGGCCATTCCCCCCCGCTCTTGTCTCTTGCATGGCGGAAGAACGCCTGCTTCAAGCCGCCTTTGCTTCTGCTTCATGGAGCGCGAAAGAGCGCCCGTCCGCGTCGAAAATATGTAGGTCTCCGGCGTCCGCCGTCAGCCGCAGCGTCGCTCCGCGCTTGACCTCGACATTGCCCGGCAGCTTGGTCACCAGCGGCAGGTCGGCGCGGCCGATGTCGACATAGACGAGCTGGACCTCGCCGAGCTGCTCGACGTAATCGACCGTCCCTTCGAACAAATAGTCGGCGCCGGTGGCAATCATCAGATCCTCCGGCCGCACCCCGAAGCTCACCGCTGCGCCTTTCGCCGACGCAGGCGTTGCGATCGGCACCGTTGCCTTGCGGCCGCCGACATGGCTGACGACCGTCGGGTTGCCGGTCTTGTCGATCGTCGCCGGCAGGATGTTCATCGCCGGCGAGCCGATGAACTGGGCGACGAACAGATTGCCGGGCCGCTTGTAGAGCTCCATCGGCGTGCCGACCTGTTCGATATGGCCTTCCTTCAGCACCACGATGCGGTCGGCCAGCGTCATCGCCTCGACCTGGTCGTGGGTGACATAGATCATGGTTGTGGCCGGCATCGATTCCTTGAGCTTGGCGATCTCGATGCGGGTGGCGACACGCAGCGCCGCGTCGAGGTTTGACAGCGGTTCGTCGAACAGAAAAACCTTGGGATTGCGCACGATGGCGCGACCGATGGCGACGCGCTGGCGCTGGCCGCCCGACATCGCCTTGGGCAGACGGTCGAGATATTTGGTCAGCTGCAGGATCTCGGCCGCCTGGCGCACCCGCTTGTCGATCTCGGCCTTGCTTTCCTTGCCGATCTTCATCGAGAAGGCCATGTTGTCGTAGACGGTCATGTGCGGATAGAGCGCATAGGACTGGAACACCATGGCGATGCCGCGCTTTGACGGCGGCACGTCGTTGACGATCTCGCCGTCGATCTTGAGCTCGCCCGAGGTGATCTCCTCCAGCCCGGCGATGCAGCGCAGCAAGGTCGACTTGCCGCAACCAGAGGGACCGACGAAGACGATGAATTCGCCCGACTTTATGTCGAGGTCGACGCCGTGCAGAATGTTGAGATTGCCATATGATTTCCTCACTTGCCTTAGCGTGACATCGGCCATGGTACCCTCCAGTTCTTCCTTGAATTCAGTCGATACGCCCGAACCAGGCGCCGTAGCCGCCGAGGCGGATAGTGCCGGCGCCAGTCTGTCCCGAAAACCCGTGTCCCGGCAAGGGCTGCAATGAGCGGCCGCCAAGATCGACCTCGGCCGGCTTTGCTCCGAGATTGAAGGCGCAGACGATCTGCTCGTTGCCTTCGCGGCGCGTGAAGGCGACGGTGTCGCCCTCGCTTTCGATGAACTCGATATCACCCTTGGCCAGTGCCGGATGGGCGCGGCGGAAAGCGAGGAAGCGCCGGTAGTGCTCGAGCAGCGAGCCGTCGTCGCCTTGCTGCACATTGACGGCTTGCGCAAGGTGCTTGCTGGGCACCGGCAGCCAGGGCTTTGCCGTCGAGAAGCCGCCATTGCGGGCAGCGCCGTCCCAAACCATCGGCGTACGGCAGCCGTCGCGTCCCTTGAATTCAGGCCAGAAGCGGATGCCGTATGGGTCCTGCAGATCCTCGAAGCCGAGTTCGGCCTCGCTGAGCCCGAGCTCCTCGCCCTGATAGATACAGACCGAGCCGCGCAACGACATCAGCAGCGCCGAGATGACCTTGAGGTAGGCGGTCGGGTCGGGCTCGCCGGCTGCCCAGCGCGAGGCGGGACGCATCACGTCATGGTTGGAGAAGGCCCAGCACGACCAGCCGTCGCTGGCCACCTTGCCGAAGGTTTCCAGGACCGAGCGCACCCTTGCCGCGCTGATCTTCTCCGGCGCCAGGAAGTCGAAGGAGTAACACATATGCACGCGCTTGCCGCCGGCCGTATAGGCCGCCACCACTTCCAGCCCACGCTGCGAATCGCCGACCTCGCCAACCGCGGCCGTCGCCGGGTATTCGTCGAGCAAGGCGCGGAAGCGTTCGAGGAAGCCGAGGTTTTCAGGCCGGCTCTTGTCGTAGAGATGGTCCTGGTAGTTGTAGGGGTTGACGGCCGGCGCCGTCTGGTCGTTGCGCTGCTCGGGCGGCAGCGGCGGATTGTCTTCCAGGCCTTGGCTGTGGAAATAGAAATTGATGGTATCGAGTCGGAAGCCGTCGACGCCGCGCTCCAGCCAGAAGCGGGTGACGTCGAGCAGCGCGTCCTGGACCGCGCGGCTGTGGAAATTGAGGTCGGGCTGCTCGGCCAGGAAATTATGCAGGTAATATTGCTGGCGGCTGGTGTCCCACTGCCAGGCCGAGCCGCCGAAGATCGACAGCCAGTTATTGGGTGGCGTGCCGTCCGGTTTGGCATCCGCCCAGACATACCAGTCGGCTTTTGGATTGCTGCGGCTCGAGCGGCTCTCCTTGAACCAGGGATGGATGTCGGCGGTGTGCGAGAGCACCTCGTCGATCATCACCTTGAGGCCAAGCCGGTGCGCCTCTGCGGTCAGCGCGTCGAAGTCGGCCAGCGTGCCGAACATCGGATCGACATCGCAATAATCCGACACGTCGTAGCCAAAATCCTTCATCGGCGATTTGAAGAATGGCGAGATCCAGATGGCGTCGACACCGAGCGAGGCGATGTAGGCCAGCCGGCCGATCATGCCCCTGAGGTCGCCGATGCCGTCGCCGTTCGAATCCTGATAGCTGCGCGGGTAGATCTGGTAGATCACGGCACCTCGCCACCAGTCGCGATCGATAGCGAGATCTGGCTTCGGGGTGGCCTTCAAAGCGGATTGCATGATCTCAACCTCCTTTCACCGAGCCGGCAAGCAGCCCACGGACGAAATAGCGCTGCAGCGAGAAGAACACGATCAGCGGCACGATGATGGTGACGAAGGCCGATGTCGTCAGGATCTCCCAGTCGCCGCCGCGCGAGCCGAGCAACGCATTGAGCTTGGCGGTAAGCACGATCTGGTCGCCCTCGGTACCAAGGAAAACCATCGCCACCAGCAGATCGTTCCACACCCAGAGAAACTGGAAGATGGCGAACGAGGCCAGCACCGGGAACGACAGTGGCAGCACGATCTTGACGAAGATCTCGAAATCGCTGGCGCCGTCGATGCGCGCCGACTCCATGATCTCGCGTGGCAGGCCGGCGATATAGCTCCTCAGAAGATAGATGGCGAAAGGCAGGCCGAAGCCGGTATGGGCCAGCCAGATGCCGAGATAGGTCTTCGACGGCACGCCGAAGAAGCTGCCGACGCCGTTATAGAGCTTCAACAGCGGAATCAGCGACATCTGCAGCGGCACGACCAGGAGGCCGATGATGACGGCGATGAGCAGGGCCCGGCCAGGAAAGCGCATCCAGGCCAGCGCGTAGGCGGCGAACGCGGCGATCAGGATTGGAATGACGGTCGCCGGAATGGTGACGGTCAGCGAGTTCATGAAGGAGCGGCCGATGCCTTCCGAAAACAGCACCGTGTCGTAATTGTCGGTGGTGAATTTCGGCGGCGCCGACGAGGCGTAATAGACGCGCTGGCCGCGTTCGCTCTCGAAAGCCTTCGGCGAGGTCATGACGAAACTGCCGTCGGCATTGAGTTGCAGGGTGACGCCGTCGCCGAGATCGGCTGTCGAGCCGGCGGGATATTGCGTCGGCGCGGCCGACTTGACGCCAAAGGCGCTGATGTTGCGGGCCGGGCCGTCGCCGAAGATATTGCCTTGCAGGACGAACTTGCCCTCCTTCTCGACCTGCGCCGAGGCTGGCGGCAGCCGGCCGGCTTCCGTCTGGCTGGAACTGGTGAACGAGTTCCACCAGCCCGAAGCGATGATCTGATCCTTGTCGCGCAGTGACGAGACCAGAATGCCGAGCGTCGGGATCGTCCAGATCGCAACGAAGATGAAGACGGCGATGTGGACGCCGAAACGGCTGACAAAGGACTTTCCGGTCGACGCGGCCATCTCAATGCCCTTCCGTCTCTTTGTTCGCCTGGCGGATGTTCCAGACCATGATCGGAATGACCGCGATCATGATGATGATGGCGATGGTGGCGCCGCGGCCGAAATCGCCGCCGCCGCGGAACATCCAGTCGAACATCAGATTGGCCAGCACCTGGCTGTTCCACTGGCCGTTGGTCATGGTCAGCACGATGTCGAAAACCTTAAGCACCAGGATGGTGATGGTGGTCCAGACCACGGCGATGGTGCCCCAGATCTGCGGCACCATGATCTTCCAGAAGATCTGGAAAGGGTTGGCGCCGTCGATGACGGCGGCTTCCAGCGTCTCTTCCGGAATGCCGCGCAAGGCCGACGACAGGATGACCATGGCAAAGCCGGTCTGGATCCAGATCAGGATGACCATCAGGAAGAAGTTGTTCCAGAACGGCAGCGAGATCCAGACCTGCGGCTGGCCGCCGAAATACTGGATGATGGCGTTGAGCAGGCCGATCTGCGTCTGCCCGTCGCCGCGATATTCGTAGATGAATTTCCAGATGACGCTGGCGCCGACGAACGAGATCGCCAGCGGCAGGAAGATCAGGCTCTTGGCGATGGTGCCCCACCAGATCTTGTCGGTGAGCACGGCGATGATCAGCCCGAGGAAGGTGCAGGCGGCCGGCACCACCGCCAGCCAGATGATGTTGTTGAGGATCGAGTTGCGGAACTCGCGGTCGCCGAACGCCCATTGATAGTTGGCCAAGCCGACGAAATGGGCGCCGCCGCGATCAAGGAACGACAGCCTCAGTGTCTCCACCACCGGGTAGATCAGGTAGATGGTGAGGATAATCATCGCCGGGCCGACGAACAGCCAGGGCCGGATCACCCCCTGCCGGCGCAGATTGTTGATCGCCGCCTTGCCGGAAACGCCGCGTGCCGGAAAGATCGTGTCGAGTGCCTTGTTGGCGCCCCAGAAATAGGCGACGCAGCCGCCCACGCCGATGATGATGACGAATATCGCCGAGAAAATCTGAGCCGCCATGGGTCCCTCCCCCTGCGCACGGATCCGCCAGTCGAGAATGGCTTTGGCGACGGGATCATGCGCCGATTCAGTTGTCTGGAGCGCGACCAGCCGGAAAGCAGGTCACTGGGCGCGCGTCATGCCGGAATGCGTTGTGCTCACGACAATCGACGCGACGCCAAGCACCGGATAAGGTCCGGGCCGTTTGAGGCCCGGACCACATCACATTTGGAACTCAAGCCGGCCGCTTACTTGATCGCGTCCCAGCTTTTCTGGATGTCGGTGGCGACGTCCTGGGCGGACTTGCCGCCGACCAGGTCGATCATGCCGGTCCAGAACGCACCGGCGCCGATCTTGCCCGGCATCAGGTCGGACCCGTCGAAGCGGAAGGTCGAGGCGTTGGCCAGGATCTCGCCCTGCTTCTTCAGCGCGTCGCTGGCATAGGCGTCCTTGTTGACCGACTTGAACGGCGTCACGAAGCCGCCCTGCGCCATCCAGATCTCATGAGCGAGCGGCAGCTTCAGGAATTCGATGAACGCGCGGGCACTCTTGCTGTCTTTGGTGATCATGGCGAGCGTGCCGGCGCCGAGCACCGGAGTGCCGAGCTCGGGCTTGGAAGCGTAAGGCGGGAAGTAGAAGAAGTCGGCATCCTCGCCCATCTTGGTGCCTTGCGGGAAGAAGGTCGGGATGAACGATGCCTGATGGTGCAGATAACATTTCGGCGGCACCGAGAAGAGGCCCTTCGGGCTGTCACGGAAATCGGTCGCCGCAACCGCCTTGGCGCCGCCCTCGACCATCTTGTCGTCGGTGGCGATCTTGCCGAAAATGTCGATGGCGTTGACCACTGCCGGATCGTTGAACGGAATTTCGTTCTTCACCCATTTGTCGTAGGTCTCGGGCGTCTGGGTACGCAGCATGATGTCTTCGACCCAGTCGGTCGCCGGCCAGCCGGTGGCGCCGCCCGAACCAAGCCCGATGCACCATGGCGTGCCGCCGTCGGCGATGATCTTCTTTTCGAGCTCGGCAAGCTCTTCCTGCGTCTTCGGCACCTTGTAGCCGGCTTCCTCGAAATTGTCCGGCGAGTACCAGACCAGCGACTTCACGTCGGCCTTATACGGAAAGGCGAAGAAGCCGGGCTTGCCGTCCTTGTCCTTGAACGTGCCGAGATCGACCCAGGATTGGCCGGCGCCGTAATTGTCCTTGACCCAGTTGGCCGTATCGTCGCCGAGCGGCGTCAAAAGGCCCTTCGATGCCAGATCCTGGATCAGGCCCGGCTGCGGCAGCACGGCGATGTTGGGCGGGCTGCCGGCCTGCGTGTCGATGACGATCTGCTGCTCGTAATTCTCCGACGAGGAGTACTTGATCTCGGCGCCGGTGGCTTCGGAAAAGTAATCGAGGACGGTGCGGATAAGCCCTTCGTCCTCGCCGCGCCACGGCCCGAAGATCGTCAGCGTCTCGCCCTTGAGGTCGACTTTCTTGAGCTCTTCGTAGTTGGCCCAGTTGAAACGGGGATCTTCGCCCGGCTTGAACTTCAGTTCGGCTTGCGCCGGCATGGCGAGCGCAAGCGTGGCGAACGCAGCACCCAGCAGAAGCATTTTCTTCATCGGTATTCCCTCCCAGTGGTGACAAACACCGAACGAAACCTCCATTCCGTCCGCCGGCGCTGCAGGACTGTGACTCAGTCGGAAAGGAACTGCAACCTTTCGTAGAGTCTTCCAAAGCGCTTTGGTGATTTTGATCTCGCCACTGAATTGATCCGGAGTCAAGAGAAAGCCAGACTAATCGATTTAATTTCTGTGGCCGGGTGCCGGCGAAAGTGCGCTGCAGCACAGTTTTCTGGCGGTGCAGCAGCAAATTCGGCTTCAAACCGGTCCGAACCGTGCGTATGGTCAGTGCGCTCGGCAACGCGGTTCGTAGCGGCTAGCTCGATTCAGATTAAAAGCGCTTTGAGGTTGGAGGCCTCCGGTGAACCTCAAGCAGCTCTCCCACATGCTGGCGCTTTCGCAGACTACGGTGAGCCGCGCATTGAACGGCTACCCGGAAGTCAACGAGGAAACGCGCCGGCGGGTGGTCGATGCCGCCAAGCGTCACGGCTATCGCCCCAATCCGAGCGCCCGCCGGCTGGCGACCGGCAAGACCGGCATGATCGGCTATGTGCTGCCGACGGGAACGACCGTCGACATCGACCCGCATTTCGTCGAGTTCCTGTCCGGCCTCGGCGACTATGCGCGTTCGCACGAGCTCGACCTGGTGCTGTCACCGGCCGATGCCGACGACCAGGAGACGACCTACCGCCGCATTGTCGCCAACCGGCAGGTCGACGCGGTCTATATCTCGTCGCCGAGGCCGGCCGACCGGCGGGTGGCACTCGTCAACACGCTCGGCATTCCCTTCATCGTCCATGGCCGCAGCGAAGGCTTCGATTTCGACTATCCGTTCACCGACATCGACAATGAGGGCGCCTTCCACGAGGCGGCGCGGCTACTCGTTCAGCTCGGTCATAGGCGTCTGGCGCTGATCAACGGCGACGATCGCGAGACCTTCGCCATCCATCGCGAGCGCGGCGTGCGCCGCGCGCTTGCGGCGAACGGCCTGGTGCTTCGAGATCAGCATGTCTGTTCCCTCACCATGACCGAGGAGAACGGCTACCGCGCCGCCAGGCGTCTGCTGGAACAAAGCGACGCGCCGACGGCAATCGCCTGCTCCAGCCTGATCATGGCGCTCGGCGTGGTGCGCGCGGTGCGCGATCTCGGCCTGACCATTCCGGGCGACCTGTCGCTGATCGCCCATGACGACGTCTTTCCCTGGCTGAAGCCGGAAAATTTTTCGGTGCCATTGTCGACGACGCGTTCGTCGATCCGCCTCGCCGGCGCGCGCATCGCCGAACGGCTGGCGGCGCGGATTTCCGGCCTGGAGGAGGGCGCTCGCGGCGAAGTCTGGCCGGTCGACCTGGTGGTCAGGGGATCGGTCGCCGGCGCGCCGGCCTAGAGGCAATCACTCTGAACGGCCGAGGTCGACTCTTGGCGGCTGTTGGCCAGCACCAGCGGGTGCGTCCTGGTCTCAGGCCGCGGATTTGAGGTGATCGATGAAGGCGCGCAGCTTCGGCAGGACTTGGCGCTTGCCGGGATGATAAAGGAAGACACCCGGCGTCGTCGTGGCGACGCCGTCGAGCACCGACTGGAGTTTTCCTTCGGCTATCGGACCTTCGGCGAGTGGTCGCGGCGTCTGCGCCAACCCGACGCCCCGCATCGCGGCCCCGACCAATGTCGAATAGTCGTGCGCAATCAGCGGGCCTGAGACGATCGCTTCGATTGCACCGTTACCATCGATGAACGACCAGGGTGCGATGGCGCCATTCGAGCGGCGCAAGCGTAAGCAGGCGTGGTGGCGCAAGTCGTCGACACGCTCGGGACGGCCGTAGCGCTCAAAATAGTCAGGGCTGCCGACGACTACGAACGAGAACGGCGGGGTCAGCCGCACCGCCACCATGTCGGCGGCGATGAGTTGCCCGAGGCGGATGCCGGCGTCGAACCCGCCGGTCGCGAGATCGACCATCTGGTCGCTCACGGCGATCTCCAGTTCGATCTCAGGATAGGCTTGGCAGAACGACGCGAGCACCGGCTCCAACATCAGCGGCACGATAGCGCGAGGCACAGACAGGCGCAGCAGACCGGTCGGCCGCTGGCCGATATCGCGGGCAGCCTCGCCGGCCGCTACGAGCTCCTCGAATGCCGGGCCGGCACGGTCGAGGAACCGCTGGCCAGGTTCGGTTAAACCAACGCTCCGCGTCGTGCGGACGAACAGCGCCGTGCCCAGGCGAGCTTCCAGCGCGCGCACCGCCTGGCTCACGGCCGATGGCGTCACCCCGAGATCGGCGGCGGCCCGGCGGAAGTTACGCCGCCTGGCGACGGCCAGGAACGCCTCGACGCCCTCCAGCGCCCCATGTCGGACTGTGTAGCTCTGCTTCATAGGTTGTTGTGATTACACCGGATAGTCGAATTGCGGTAGCGGGCTTAAAGCCGCGTGAATCAACTGTTGAGAGTAGGCCAAATGTCCACGGAAATGGTGTTCCAAACCCATCTTGTTCTCGGCTATGTCGCGTGGCTGCTTTGCTTCGGCGCGTACGGTTTGCCGTGGCTCAGGTCGATGGACCGGGTCGCGGCGCAACGCGCTATCGCTACGCTGCACTGCTTCCGATTCTTCGGGCTCGTCTTCATCGTTCCGGGCGTCGTAAACCCCAATCTGCCCGCTGATTTCGCCGTGTTCGCCGCCTACGGCGATTTCGCGACTGGAGTGCTGGCCATGCTGGCGCTGCTCACGGTGAGGATACGTCCGCTCTTCTGGCCGTTGGTCGTCGCCTTCAACGTCGCAGGGACGGTCGACCTCATCGTCGACTATTACCACGCCATTCAGATCGGCCTTCCTGCACGCGCAGGCGAACTGGGCGCCACCTACGCGATCCCGATCATCTACGTACCGCTGCTGATGATAACGCATATCGCCGCATTCTATTTTCTCCTACGTCCTCAGCAAAACGCGACCTGAGCGGGCTATTCCTTCGCCGCCTCGGCCGCCTTGGTGTTCAGAAGCCCGTAGCCGAAGTCATTGTCCCGCCCCTTCGCGCCGAGATCCTTCGCCGTGGCGGCAAGTGCTTTCTCGACCCAGTCGGCGGAGCGGTCGGGCGCGGCATGCAACAGATTGGCGACGGCGCCGGTCACGATCGCCGCGGCGAAGGACGTCCCGGTCACCACGTCCGAGCCGGCGCCGCTCGGCGCCACCATCTCGACGCCGGGAGCGGAGATGAAGACGTAGGCGCCGCGATTGGCCTGCGGCATCAGCCCATCCTTGGCATCGGTGGCCGTCACCGCGATCACGGCGTCGAAGGCGGCCGGATAACCATAGGGCGCCTTCGGTCCGTTATTGCCGGCGGCCGCGACCAGCACGATGCCAAGCGCGCGCGCATTGCGGCAGGCGATGCCGAGCAGGTCGTTCTTCGGGCCGACGAAGCTCATGTTGATGATGCGGACATCCTGCTCCGCCGCCCAGTCAAGCGCCGAAAGGATGACGTCCATGGTCGACTTGCCGCCCTCGAAGGCGCGGGCATGATAGATCCTGGCGCCCGGCGCCATGCCTTTGAACGCGCCGGTGCCGGCGATCAGTCCATCGACCGAAGTGCCGTGGTCGCGCGCCTCGATCGGCACGTCGGGCATGGCATCGAACTGCCCGGCGATGACGCCGGAGAGCGCCGGATTGCCGTCGTCGATGCCGGTGTCGATGACGCCGATGCGCACATTCCCGCCGCTGGCTTTGTCGGCATCGAGCGCGATGCGCTCGAACGCATAATTGGCGATGCTGGCCGCCTGCTGCAGCGAGTAGACATGGTTGGCCTCACGCCGCAAAGTGCGGCCGTCGGCGGCGAGCTGCGCCAGCACGACGCCGACCGGGCGGCCATCGGGAATGCCGAAGCGCACCAGCGTGTTGCCGAGCAGCCGCGACTGCCGCTGCGAGCGTACCTCGAGGCCGAACGAGGCCGCGATCTGCTGGACCGCGCCGGCATCGCCATTGACGGTGACCAGCACCTCGTCGGGCACGAAATCGCCGGTCACGGCGCGCGGCGGCTCGGTTGCCACAAGATCGGTCGGCGCAACCACCGCACCGCCCGGCACCGCAGCCTGTATTGCCGGCGCGACGGCGGGTGGGGTTGCAGTATTGCCAGGAGGTATCGGCGCCTCGGTGACTACGGCAGGATTGGGGAACAGGTCGACAATCAAGCCCGGAAGAAACACCGCGCCCGTCGTTCCATGAGCCGGCGCTTTGCCGCCATCCTTCACGCCGCCGCCATCCTTGGCGCAGTCGGCGTTGGCAGCATTTCCCCGGTTCAGGCAGTCGATCTCAGCCTGGGTGAGGCTAGGATCGTTGGTTTGTGCAACGGCAGACGCGGCGAAGATTGTCATCGCCGCCGTCAATCGAATGACCGCCTCAGCCGCCATCAGCCGGTTTCCTTCCCTCCAGGGCAGCTTCGGTGAAAGGCTGGGCGGCGATAAGGCCAAGCAGCTTCTGATAGTCGGCGGCGGTCTCGGCCGGGACGCCGACGCGGAAGACGCCGTCGGCGGTCGGCCCGCCAGCGATCTTCAACTGGTTCTGGTCGAGAAAAGCGACGATATCGGACAGCTTCGCATCCGGTTTGAACTTCACCAGTGCAAACGGCATTTTGGCCAGATCGTCCTCCGATCCGGCAATCTCGAAATCGCCACCTCTGTTGCCGGTCTGCACAAAGGATTGCGCGACGACCAGGGCTAGCAGCACCGCGGCCGCGGCCCAGGCGACGCCGGCGGGCACCGCCATGAAGCGGCTCCAGGCTTGCGCCAGCCAGGACGATGCCGCGGGCGCGCGGGACGGGCCGGCCTCGGCGTCGAGCGCCTTGGCAAAGCGGCTGAGCGCATCGGCCGGCGGGCGGATTGCCTCGTTTGCGGCAGCGGTGCCGGAGAATTCGGCCTCGGCCTCGCCTAGTGCGGCCATCGCCGCCGGATCGCTCGCCAGCCATTCCTCGATGGCTTCGAGCTCGGTGCCCTCCAGCGAGCCGTTCAGATAAAACGGCAGCAGCATTTCCATTTCGTCGCGGCGTGACATCTTTTCAGCGGCGCTCATGGCCACCCCCTGTCGTAACCGGCGGCCTTGAGGGCTTCGCCGAGTTTCTTGCGGGCGTAGAACATCCTGGTCTTGACCGTTGCGACCGGGATGCCGAGTACCTCGCCGATCTCGCTCACCGATTGCCCGTGATAATAGGCAAGGTCGATCACCGTGCGGTGCTCTTCCGGCATGGCATCGATAAAGCGTCGCAAGGCGGCGGCTTTGTCTTCCTTCATCGTCACGACTTCAGGCGTGTCGGCGCCGTCAGCGACCTGGGCCGCGTCATCGTCGTCGATCCAGTCTTCCTTCTTCTTGCGCAGCAGGGACAGCGCCTTGAAGCGGGCAATGCCGAGCAGCCATGTCGAGACCTCCGAGCGCCCCTCGAAGGCCGGTGCCTGCCGCCAGAGTTCGAGGAACACCTCGTTCGCGATATCGTCGGCCATCTGTTCCGATCCCGTCTGGCGTGCCACGAAGCGGTAGACCCGCGCGTGGTGGCGCATGAACAGGAGCCGCACGGCGGCACGGTCGCCTTTCGCGACCCGCTCGACAAGCGCGCGATCGGTCTCCGCGGCCGTCATCGCCGGTCGAGCCGCCTGGCTCCTGCCTGCTCTGTCGCTGATCGGCCCAAAAAGGTTCACCGCATCCGCCCGTATATCTGCGGAGGCTAACTGAAGAGCGGGAGCGTTGCCAGAGGGAGAAGAGGGCGCGCGCTCAACTCAGGAACGGCTTTGCCCTCATCGTCGCCGGCACCGGCACGCCGAGGCGCGCAAGCACCGTCGGCGCGAGCTGCAACTGATCGAGCAGCGTACTGGCTTCCGGACCCTCGCCGGATCCGAAGTAGTAAAGTGCGAAATCCTGCATCTCCTCGTCGTGGCCGCCATGATGGCCGCGATCGGTCTGGCCATGATCGGCGGTGACGATCACCTCGTAGCCGGCTTCCCGCCAGCGCGGCAGGAAGCCGGCGAGCATGGCGTCCATTGCATAGACGGCATGATCCATCTCGTGGCAGTCATGGCCGAAGCGGTGGCCCATCGAGTCCAGAGTACAGCTGTGCAGGATGCCGTAGTCGATGCCGTAGCGCCTGGTCAGCATGGTCAACGTCGCGAACAGGTCGACGTCGCTCGGCGTCATCTGGTTCCTGGCATTGTAGCCGGTCATGGTGTGGAACCGGCCATGGCTGATCGGCCTGCCCGGCTGGTCGAACTCCATGTCCTCGACCAGGTCGAACGGATAGGCCCGGAAGAATTCGGACCAGTAGGAGTGAGTGACCGCACCGGTCTTGCCGCCGGCCCTGCTGACTTCGGAAAAGATGTCCGGCTGTTCGACGCGAAACCGGTTCTCGTTCGACAGGATACCGTGCATTTGGGGCGGCACGCCGGTGTGGATCGAGGCATAGCAGGATGCCGAGGTCGACGGCAGCACGGAGCGCATTTTCCATACGCGGGCTTCGCCTGATTGCACCCAGCCTTCGAGATTGCCCATCAGCCGACGCCAGTTCCGGTAAGGCACGCCGTCGAGGATGATGAGCAATAGTTTTGTGTTGAGCGCCAAGGGCGCCTCCATGCGGCTTAATCGGAAAAGTCAGGGCCGGCCTGCCGTTCAATCCACGCCCGGACAGGATCGTCGGGCGCAAAGTGCGGCCCGCTAGTTCCCCGCGCTGGCCATGCGCCGTCCCTTGATCGCTTTCTCTAGCCAGCCGATCTCCATTTCTGGCACCGACGATAGCAAAAGATCGGTGTAGGCATCGAATGGTGGCGTCAGCACGGTGCTCTTGGCGCCGTAGCGCACCACTTCGCCGCGATACATCACGGCGATTGAATCGGCGATCGACTTGACCGTGGCCAGGTCGTGGGTGATGAACAGATAGGCGACGTTTTCCTCTTTCTGCAGCCCGAGGAGCAGCTCCAGTATGCCGTGGGCGACCAGCGGATCGAGCGCCGAGGTCACCTCGTCGCAGATGATCAGCTTCGGCTTGGCGGCGAGCGAACGGGCGATGCAGACGCGCTGCTTCTGGCCGCCCGAAAGCTCGGCCGGATAGCGGTCGACATAGCCTTTACCCATTTCGATCTTATCGAGGAGTTCGGCGACGCGTTTGTCGCGCTCGCGCCCGCGCATCCCAAAATAGAATTCCAGCGGCCGACCGATGATGGTGCCGACCGTCTGGCGCGGGTTCATCGCCACGTCGGCCATCTGGTAGATCATCTGCAGCTGGCGCAGGTCCTCCTTCGGCCGGTCGGCAAGCCGGTTGGCGAGCGGCCGTCCGTCGAAGGTGACGGTGCCTTGTTCGGGCGGCAAGAGGCCGGTGATGGCGCGCGCCAGTGTCGATTTGCCGGAGCCGGACTCGCCGACCACCGCCAGCGTCTGGCCGGGGAAAATATCGACGGAGACGTTCTTCAGCACCTTGATGTGACTGCGGCCATAGGCGGCGGTGATGTTCTTGACCGACAGGAACGGGCTCGTGCCGGGCTTCTGCTCCTGGTGTTCGATCTCATGCACCGAAACCAGCGCGTTGGTGTATTCCTGGCGCGGCTCCTTGATGATCTGGCGCGTGCCGCCCCATTCGACCAGCCGGCCGTGGCGCAGCACCATGATCTCGTCCGAGACCTGGGCGACGACGGCAAGATCGTGGGTGATGTAGAGCGCCGCGACATGCGTGTCGCGGATGGCATCCTTGATCGCCGCCAGGACGTCGATCTGCGTCGTCACGTCGAGCGCCGTGGTCGGCTCGTCGAAGACGATCAGGTCGGGTTCCGAGCACAGCGCCATTGCCGTCATGACGCGCTGCAGCTGACCGCCCGAGACCTGGTGGGGGAAGCGCTCGCCGATGCTTTCGGGGTTCGGCAGGCTGAGCTTCTTGAACAGCGCCACGGCGCGCTTTTCGGCTTCGGCCCGCGTCGCCGTGCCGTGCAGGAGTGCTGCCTCGACCACCTGGTCCATCAGCCTGTGCGCCGGATTGAAGGCGGCTGCCGCCGA
Organism: Mesorhizobium sp. M0601; assembly: GCF_040320845.1. Lineage (NCBI taxonomy): Bacteria > Pseudomonadati > Pseudomonadota > Alphaproteobacteria > Hyphomicrobiales > Phyllobacteriaceae > Mesorhizobium > Mesorhizobium sp. M0601. Next base: position 349,826 of record NZ_JAMYQK010000002.1, on the reverse strand, counting down.
TTGCGCGACATAGCAGACCTCGCGGCCGCGCAATTTGCGGAAGCCTTCGTTGCCGCCCTTCAGGATGTCGCGGCCATTGAGGATGACCTCGCCGCCGGTGATGCGCACGCCGCCGCGGCCGTAGCCCATCGACGACAGGCCGATGGTCGATTTGCCGGCGCCGGACTCGCCGATCAATCCGAGCACCTTGCCCTTTTCGAGAATCAGCGAGACATCGTGCACCAGCACGATGTTCTTCGGCGCCTCACCCGGCGGATATACCGTGGCCTCGATGCGCAGATTGCGGATGTCGAGCAGCACGCCGGACTTTGGTTGCCCGGGCTTCGGTTGCCGGGCTTTGGTTGCTTGTCAGCCATTACCCGCGTCCTCCCTTCAGGCTTGTCGTGCGGTTGAGCACCCAGTCAGCGACGAGATTGACGGAAATCGCCAGCGCTGCGATCGCCGCCGCCGGAATGAGGGCGGCGCCTATGCCGAAGACGATGCCATCCTTGTTTTCCTTGACCATGCCGCCCCAATCGGCGTCCGGCGGCTGCACGCCAAGCCCGAGGAAGGACAGCGTCGACAGGAACAGTACGGCATAGATGAAGCGCAGGCCGAGTTCCGAAACCAGCGGCGACAGCGCATTGGGCAGGATTTCCCGGAAGATGATCCAGCCGCTGCCTTCGCCGCGCAATTTGGCCGCCTCGACATAGTCCATGACGTTGATATCGACGGCGACCGCCCTCGACAGGCGGTAGACGCGGGTCGAGTCGAGAACGCCCATGACCAGGATCAGCGTCACCAGATTGGATGGCAGCACCGACAGCACCACAAGCGCCATGATCAGCGTCGGGATCGACATCAGGAGATCGACGAGACGCGACAGAAGCGTGTCGAACCAGCCGCCGAAAACCGCCGCCGAGAAGCCGAGGATGGCGCCGAGCGAGAACGACAGCGCGGTCGCCAGCACCGCGATGAACAGGGTGATGCGGGCGCCATAGATCATGCGCGACAACAGATCGCGGCCGAGATTGTCGGTGCCCAGCCAATGCGCCGCCGACATCGGTTCCCAAGGGACGTCGCTGACGATCTCGGCATTGCCATGCGGCGCGATCCACGGCGCAAAGATCGCTGCCAGCACGAACAGCGCCGTCAGCACGATGCCGACCAATGCCGGGATGGGGATGCGTTTGATGACGAGCATACCCGCCCCCCTCATTTCGGATGTCTGAGGCGCGGATTGGCGACGATCGCCGCTATGTCCGCGATGATGTTCAGGCTGATGTAGACAGCGGCGAAGATCAGCCCGACCGCCTGCACCACCGGCACGTCACGCTTGGTGACGTGGTCGACGAGGTATTGGCCCATGCCTGGATAGACAAAGATAACTTCGACGACGACGACGCCGACGATCAGGTAAGCGAGATTGAGCATCACGACGTTGATGATCGGCGCGATGGCATTGGGGAAGGCATGCCTGCGGATGACCGCGAAGGCCGAAAGCCCCTTGAGTTCGGCGGTCTCGACATAGGCGGACTGCATCACATTGAGGATCGCAGCGCGCGTCATGCGCATCATATGCGCGAGCACCACCAGGGTCAGCGCTGCCGCCGGCAGTGCTATGGCCTGAATGCGTTCGCCGAAAGGCATCCCGTCATAGACCGTGGAAATGGCGGGAAACCATTGATGTTGCACCGCGAAGAAAAAGACGAGCACATAGCCGATGAAGAATTCCGGAAACGAGGTCGAGGCGAGCGCTAACCCGGAGATCAGCTTGTCGACCCAGCCATTGCGGTAGCGCACCGCGATCAGGCCGAGGATGATCGCCAGCGGCACCGCGACGATCGCCGCCCAGAAGGCGAGGAACAGCGTGTTCCACAGCCTTCCCTTGATCGAGGTTGCGATATCCTGACCGCTCGACATTGCCGTGCCGAGATCACCGGTCAGGATGCCGCCGAGCCAACGAAAATAACGAATGTAAGCGGGATCATTGAGGCCGAGCTGCTCGCGCAGATTGGCGAGCGACTCCGGTGTCGCCGACTGCCCGAGAATGGCTTGCGCGACGTCGCCGGGCAGGATTTGGGTGCCGGCGAAGATCAGGACCGAAACGGCCAACAGCAGCAGAATGCCCAGCGCAATGCGCTGGGCCACCAGTTTCACGATGGGTGAGGACATATCCGCAAGGCCGGGCTCAGGCTTCGAGCCAGCACTTGGCCAGAGCATATCCGTTCATCAACTCCTGATGCGGATCATCCACCCAGCCGGCGACCTTGGCGCCCGTCGCGTCGATGAACTGATTGAACATCGGCAGGATCAAGCCGCCCTCGTCGCGCACCATCACAGCCATGTCGTGGTACATTGCCTTGCGCTTGGCCTCGTCGAGCTCGGCGCGAGCCGCCAGCACCATCTTGTCGAAATCCGGACGCTTGAAACGTGTGTCGTTCCAGTCGGCCGTCGACAGATAGGCGGTAGAGTACATCTGGTCCTGCGTCGACCGGCCGCCCCAGTAGGAGGCGCAGAAGGGCTGCTTGTTCCAGACTTCCGACCAGTAGCCGTCGCCCGGTTCGCGTTTGATCTCCAGCTTGATGCCGGCCTTGGCCGCGCTTTGCTGGAACAGCTGTGCGGCATCGACGGCACCGGGGAAGGCGACGTCCGACGTCCGGAGCAGGACGGCACCGTCATGGCCCGATTTCTTGTAGTGGAACTTGGCCTTGTCGGGATCGTATTTGCGCTGCTCGATCTCGGTGAATAGCGGGTACGATGCATTGATCGGGAAGTCGTTGCCGAGCGAGCCATAGCCACGCAGCACCTTGTTCAGCATCTCCTCGCGGTCGATCGCCAGCTTCAACGCCATCCGCAAGTCGTTGTTGTCGAACGGCGCGGTGTCGCAGTGCATGATGAAGACGTAGTGGCCGGGTCCCGAATGGTTGCGGATGGTGACGCCGGGCACGCGCTTGATCAGATCGACGATCTTCGGCTCGACCCGGTTGATCATGTTGACCTGGCCGCCCTGCAGCGCCGCCGTGCGGGCCGTGGCGTCGTTGATGACGATGATCTCTATCTGGTCGGCATGGCCCATCTTGTCGCCCTGCCAGTAATTGGCGAAGCGCTCGCCGCCATGGCGCACGCCGGGCTCGTTGGTGGTGACCTTGTAAGGACCCGCCGAGATACCGGCATCGGCCTTGTCCTTGCCGCCGTTCGGCTGGATGATCAGGTGATAGTCGCTAAGCAGATAGGGCAGGTCGGCATTCGGCTCCTTCAGCGTCAGCACCACTTCCTTGCCGCTGGCCTTTATGCTCTCGATGCCTTTCATGTAACCGAGCGCGCCGGATTTCGACTTCTCGTCCGAATGGCGTTCGAGGGTGGCGGCCACGTCCTCTGCGGTCACCTTCTTGCCGTTGTGAAACTCGACGCCATCGCGGATCTTCAGCGTCCAGGTCTTGGCGTCGTCCGACGAGCCGATCTCCTCGGCAATGCGGTTCTCGAGCTTGCCTTCGGGAGACAGTTCGACGATCAGTTCGCCCCACATCTTGCCGAAGGCGAACGGCACCTGCGTCATGAACAGCGCCGGATCGAGACTGTTGGTGGACTCGCCACCGACCAGGCCAGCCTTGAGCGTCCCGCCCTTGACCGGACCCGCCGCGCGTGCTGCACCGGAAAGCAGCGAATTGGCGAAGGTTGCGGTGACGCCGAGCGCTGCGGCCCGGCCGAGAAAATCGCGACGGCTCAGCTTGCCGGACGCAACGCGCCGGCTCAGATATTCCAGTTCGTTCGACATGTTGAGTTCCTCACTCTGTTGGTCCGACCTTATGGTCGTTTTTCTCATTTCTATCGGGAGAATAATGACCGTAAGGGAAAGCGGTAAGCAAGACCGAATGCGACATGCCGTGGCGTAAATCGTGCGTCGCAATTGGACCAATCGCTATAAGCGCTCAAAGCAGTGCGCGCGGGATTTTCTCCTCGAAGTTGCGCTCGAAGACGAGTTTCTCGCCTTCGTAGGCTTCGATTCTGGCGCTAACCACGAAGCTTTGCGCGTCGGACCGCATTTCGGCGAAGGTTTCTGTGCGCACCGACCATCCATTTCGCGACAGCGTCTGGGTCCAATGCGTCTTGCCCGAGGCTGACAGCGGATTGTCGGGATGGATCGCCCATGTCTCTCTGGCGATGCTGCCATTGGCGAGGCCATGCCCCAGGTCGCGCACCTCACCGAAATCGTCGACGATGAAAAGCGTAATCATTCCGGTCTTTTCGTCGCGATCGACATGACGCTCGGAATTGGCGGGCCGAAGCGTCTCCGTTGCCCAGGGCGCAGCACCTTCGGGAGCGGGGAAGGTGACCTCGTCGCCTGTCGCTGGCGGGCGCACCGGCAGCATCAATGTCGCGGCCGACAATTCCAGCCGGACCGGCTCCGGCGACGGCCAGATCATCGGCCAGTAGGCGTTCGAAACGGCAACGCGCAAGCGATGGCCGGCCGGCACGCGATAGGCGCATTGGTCGAGCACCACCCGGGCGCTGACGGTTTCGCCGGGCACCAGCGCTTCGGGAAATTCGTGCGAGTTGCGATGCGTCAGGTTGAGCACGCCGTACGAGATCAGCTCCGATGCCCCGTCCGGATGGACGTCGCACAGCCGAACCGCGATGTTCGCCTGGCGCCGGTCCGACGAGACGCTGACCACAACTTCGGGAGCACCGACAATGTCGACCGTTTCGGTCAGCACCGGCTGGTCGAAGCACACCGACAGCGCATCGTCGGGGCGCTGGTCACCCGGCAGTTCCGGGCCGAAGGTGAAGGGGAAATATTCGCCGCCGGCGAGGCCGCAGCTTTGCGGCGAAGCGACGATAGCGTGGTTACCTTCAGCGATAAGCTCAACCTCTTGGGTCTTGATGTTGGGTGACGGCCATTCCGATTCAGCGACCCAGCGGCCCGGGCGCTCGGGATGCCAGCGCGCCGGACGCACGCTGTCCATGACATAGGCGCGGTAGGCGGGGTCGGCCTCGACGCCGGTGTCGATATCCTTCAGCCAGCGGTCCCACCAGCGCAAGGCCTCCTGCAGGAAGCCGATGCGCGGTTCGGGCGCGGCGTAATGCGGGTATTTGTGGATCCACGGGCCGACGATGCCCTTGACCGGCGCCTCGATATTGACGGCGAGATGGGAAATCGTATTGCGATAGCCATCATGCCAGCCGCCGATCGACAGCACCGCGGCATGGATGGCGGAATAGTCCTCGCAGATCGAGCCGCGCTTCCAATAGGCATCGCGATGCTGGTGCTTTAGCCACAGCGGTACCAGGAAGGGCTGGTTCTCCAGCCTGGTCAGCCACAGGTCGCGCCATCTGTTGTCGCCGGCCAGCAACGGATCCGGCGGCCTTGACGAATAGGACAGCATGGTCGAGGCCCAGCCGAAATTCTCGATCAGCAGGCAGCCGCCCTTGTAGTGGATGTCGTCGGCATAGCGGTCGACCGTCGAACAGAGACTGATGACCGCCTTCAGCGCCGGCGGCTGCTTGGCTGCTACCTGCAGGCAGTTGAAGCCGCCCCACGAAATGCCCATCATGCCGGCATTGCCGTTGCACCAGGGCTGGTCCGCCGCCCAGGCGATGACGTCGCAAGCGTCCTGCAATTCCTGCTCGGAATATTCGTCGTCCATCAGCCCTTCGGAATCGCCATTGCCGCGCATGTCGACGCGGATCGAGGCGTAGCCGTGGCCGGCAAAATAGGGATGCGTCAGCTGATCACGATAGATCGTGCCGTCGCGCTTGCGATAGGGCAGGTGTTCGAGGATTGCCGGCACTGGATCGTCGGCAGCATCGGCCGGCATCCACACCCGCGCCGACAGCCGGCAGCCGTCCGGCATGATGATCCCCATATCCGGAAATTCGACGATCTTTCGTGGGAATTCAGTGACGATTTTCATGCGGGCGAACTCCAGGAGCGCCAGATGATGGAGCCCGTGAGAGCGCGTCATGGGCCAGTCAACGAATTCGGCTGGTCAATCCGCGTCAATTCAGCGGTATGTCGTTTTCGGCCTTGCTTGCTTGATAGGCGGCGGACAATTCGTCATAGCGCGCTGATATTGCGCCGATACGCGCTTCCAGCCGCTCGCGCTCGGCATCGGGCAGCGAGCGCACCAATTTGCGGATCGAAAAGCTCTTCCAATAGGCATTCTCGGCATTGTAACCGCCGGGATCGAGGGTGAAGACCTCTTTCAGGATCTTCAAATCGTGCGGGATGTCGAAGCTGTCGCGCGAGTCTTCGTGGCTGAACAGATAGAAGAAATTGTCGAAGCCGGTCCAGGTGATCGCCGACAGGCAGAGCGAGCAGGGTTCGTGCGTGGCAAGAAAGATAGCGTCCTTGGTGTCGACGCGTTCGGCTTTAGGCATTTCGTAGAAGCGCTTCAGGCAATGCACCTCGCCGTGCCAGAGCGGGTTTTCGGTCTCGTTGTTGGTTTCGGCAAGCACCAGCGAGCGGTCGTCCTTGCGCAGGATCGCCGCGCCGAACAGCTTATTGCCGTGCGCGACGCCTTCGACGGTCTTCGGCACGATGTCGTGCTCGATGACGTCGAGCAGTCGGTCGATCAGCGAAATGTCGGTCATCATCTAATCCCGTCGGGAAGATCGATCTCGTAGGCGTGCGAGAAATGGCACTCTTCGAGATTGGAGCCGTCGCCGCCGCGGTCGACGACCACAAAATCCTGGACATCGCCGATCGGCGTCAGCACTCCGTGCCACAGATTGCGCGGATAGTTGATGCCTTGCCCGGGCGCGGTGATGAAGGCATGCGGCTCGCCCGGGCCCTCTTCGCCGTCATGGCAGACGACGACCAGGAACGGCCGTGGTGACAGCGGGATGAAGGCCTGGCTGCCAAACGGATGGCGCTCCACCATGGTAAGCTTCAACGGCAGCTCATAGGGCGTGCCACGCACCATCGAGATCAGCACGCGCGCATTCGGCCCTCGTGCTTCCGCCGTGGCGAGGTCATGGTAGCGCTCAGCCTTGCCGCCATTGATCGGATAATGGTTGTCGCCGCCCATATCGATGACGTCGCCGAATTCGGCGAAATTCTCGCGGGTCAGCGGCTGCGCGACGATGCGGGTCATGGTGTGGGTCTCACGACGCCGGCGCTGCCAAGCTTGGCGTGGCGGTTGACGTCCTTATAGAGGAGATAGCGGAATTTGCCCGGCCCGCCGGCATAACAAGCCTGCGGGCAGAAGGCGCGCAGCCACATATAGTCGCCGGCTTCGACTTCGACCCAATCCTGGTTGAGACGGTAGACCGCCTTGCCCTCCAGCACATAGAGCCCGTGTTCCATGACGTGCGTCTCGGCGAAGGGAATGACCGCGCCAGGCTCGAGCGTGACGATGGTGACATGCATGTCGTGGCGCATGTCGGCCGGATCGACGAAGCGCGTCGTCGTCCATCGGCCTTCGGTACCCGGCATTGGCGTCGGCGCGATTTCCTGTTCGTTGGCGAAGAACGCTTGCGGCTGGTCGATGCCGTCGACTGCGTCATAAGTCTTGCGGATCCAGTGAAAGCGGACGGCGGCACCGCTTTCATTGCGCACCGTCCACCCGCTCGCCGGCGGCAGGTAGGCAAAGCCGCCCGGCCTTAAGCTATGTTTCTTGTCGGCAAGCGAAACGCATAGCTCGCCTTCGACTACGAACAGGGCACCTTCGGCGGCGGCGTCAAGCTCAGGGCGGTCGCTGCCGCCGCCGGGCGCGAGCTCGACGATGTATTGCGAAAACGTCTCGGCAAAACCCGATAGCGGCCGCGACAGCACCCAGACGCGTGTCCTATCCCAGAACGGCAAGGCGCTGGTGACGATGTCCTGCATCACACCCTTGGGGATGACCGCATAGGCCTGTGTGAACACAGCGCGGCCGGTCAGCAATTCACTCTGGCCGGGATGTCCGCCCTGCGGCGCATAATAGGTTCGCTCGGCCATTTTCATCATATCCATAAATTCAAGCCTGTTGCGGAAGCCAGGGCCCATGGCGGCAGCCAAAGCCTATTGCGGAAGCATGTCCTTGAGACGAAGCAGCGCGATGCACTCGACCTGTCTGCAGGCGGTTTCGAATTCGACGTCGTGGCTGTTGCCGATACGCGCCTCGAACTCGGCCAGGATCTCCGCCTTGGTCTTTCCTTTCACCGCAATAATGAAGGGGAAACCGAAACTGGTGACGTAGGCGGCATTGAGTTTTGCGAACAGCTCGCGCTCCTTCTCGGTCAGCGCGTCGAGCCCTGCCGAAGCCTGTTCCCTCGACGATTCCGCCGTCAGCCGCTTGGCCTGTGCCAGTTTTCCGGCAAGATCGGGGTGGGCATTGAGCACAGCAAACCGCTCGGCCTCGCTTGCCGCGCGAAAGACGCGGCAGAGCGCATTGTGCAGGCCGCCGGCACTGTCATGGGCCGGGCCGAGCTCCAGCTCATAAGCGCGCTCGGCAACCCACGGCGAATGCTCGAAGACGCCGCCGAATGTGTGGACGAAGGCCTCGAATTCCATTTTCGACGGGCGCAGCGCCGGCAACCGGAACGGATGCGTCTCCTGCCAGTGTTTTGCAATGTCGATGCGTCGTGCCAGCCAGACCTTGTCATGCGATTTGACGTAGTCGATGAAGCGCTTCAGTGCCGCGACCCGGCCCGGCCGGCCGACCAGGCGGCAGTGCAGGCCGATGTTCATCATACGCGGCCGCCCTGCCTTGCCCTCGACATAGAGCGTATCGAAACTATCCCTGAGATAGGCAAAAAACTGGTCGCCCGAATTGAAGCCCTGCGGCGTGGCAAAGCGCATGTCGTTGGCGTCGAGCGTGTAGGGTATGATCAGCTGCGGTTTCGCCGTGCCATCCGGCACCACGTGCTCGAACCAGTAGGGCAGCTCGTCGTCATAGGTATCCGACACATAGTCGAAGCCGCCCTCTTCCGCCGCCAGCCGCACCGTGTTGATCGAGGTGCGGCCGGTGTACCAGCCGGTCGGCCGCGCCCCTGTCACCTCATAATGCAGCCGGATCGCCGCCTCCATGTCGCGGCGCTCGTCTTCCGGGGTATGGTCGCGGTAGTCGATCCATTTCAGCCCGTGCGAAGCGATCTCCCAGCCGGCCTCCTGCATCGCCGCAACCTGGTCGGGCGAACGTGCCAGGGCCGTGGCGACGCCATAGCAGGTGATCGGCACCTGTGCCTCGCTGAACAGGCGCAGTAATCGCCAGAAGCCGGCTCGGGCGCCGTATTCGTAGATCGATTCCATGTTCCAGTGGCGCTGGCCGGGCCAGGGCGCGGCGCCGACGATCTCCGACAGGAAAGCCTCCGAAGCCTTGTCGCCGTGCAGGACGCAATTCTCGCCGCCCTCTTCGTAATTGACGACGAACTGCACCGCGACATGCGCCCCGCCGGGCCATTTCGGATCCGGCGGATTGGCTCCGTAGCCGCGCATGTCTCGTTCGTAACGCATTCTCGCTCCTGCCGGAAATTGTAATCAGGATAGTCGAAAGGAGTGCCTGCGCATTCCCCCGAAATTTTTGAAAGTGTTTTTGTCGCGCTCCGCTCGACCGGGACTTATGCATCGCCTTTAATTGGCGCACAATTCATGAATAGTGTTCGACCGTTCAGGGAATGGAGCAGCCAGTGGCGGAAACGTCGAAAGCCGAAGGCGGGCGCCTGACGACCCACGTCCTCGACACTGCGGCCGGCAAACCGGCGGCCGGTCTGTCGATCGAGCTCTATCATCTTGACGGTCAGGCCCGGACGCATCTGAAAACGGTCGTCACCAATCAAGACGGCCGTTGCGATGCTCCGCTGCTTGCCGGCGCTGAATTCCGCACCGGCGAATACGAGCTGGTCTTTGCGGCCGGCGATTATCTGCGCGGGCAAGGGACAAAACTGGCGGAACCGGCCTTCCTCGACCATGTGCCGATCCGCTTCGGTATGGCCGAGCCGATGCACTATCATGTGCCGCTGCTTCTGTCGCCGTACGGCTATTCGACCTACCGGGGAAGCTGAGATGGCAGGGATCAAGACACGCAACGAAATCCGCTTCATCCTCAATGGCGAGGACGTCGCGCTCGGCACGGTTGCACCGGACCAGACCCTGCTCGACTGGCTGCGGCTCGACCGCTCGCTGCGCGGCACCAAGGAAGGTTGCGCCGAGGGCGACTGTGGCGCCTGCACGGTGCTGGTCGGCAGGCTCTCCGGTGGAACACTGGTCTATGAAAGCGTCAATGCCTGCATCCGCTTCCTTGGCTCGCTAGACGGCACGCATGTCGTGACCGTCGAGCATCTGCGCGGCGACGCAGGAAAACTGCATCCCGTGCAGCAGGCCATGGTCGATTTCCACGGCTCGCAATGCGGCTTCTGTACACCGGGTTTCGTCATGTCGCTTTATGCTCTGTGGATGCGGGCGCCGGAGCCGTCGGACGCCGCCATCGAAAAGGCGCTGCAAGGCAATCTCTGCCGCTGCACCGGCTACGAGGCGATCATGCGCGCCGCACGTGCCATCTCCAGCTACGGCACGGCGGCAAAGGATCCGTTGGCGGCGGAGCGCAAGGCAGTCACGGCCAAGCTCGAAGCGATGAAGGACGGTTCGCGCATCGAGATCGGCTCCGGCAACAAGCGGCTGATCGTGCCGGCCAATGCCGACGATCTGGCCAGCGTACTCGTCAAGGAGCCGGGCGCCACTATCGTCGCGGGTTCGACCGATGTCGGCCTTTGGGTGACCAAGCACATGCGCGATATTGCGCCGGCGGTTTTCATCGGCAATCTCGATGGTCTGTGCGGGATTTCCGAGGACAAGGGCGTCGTCTCGATCGGCGCCGGTGTCACCTATAGCGAAGCCTTCTCGACACTGGCGAAACGCATCCCGGCGCTCGGCCCGCTGTTCGACCGCATCGGCGGCGATCAGGTGCGCAACATGGGCACCATCGGCGGCAATATCGCCAACGGTTCGCCGATCGGCGACACGCCGCCGCCGCTGATCGCACTCGGTGCCCGCCTGACGCTGCGCCGCGGCGACAAGCGTCGAACGATCCCGCTAGAGGAGTTTTTCATCGCCTATGGCAAGCAGGACCGGCAGCCCGGCGAATTCGTCGAGGCCGTGCATGTTCCGGTGCCAGGTAGCGAGACGAAATTTGCCGTCTACAAGATCACCAAGCGCCGCGACGAAGACATCACAGCAGCGCTAGGCGCGTTTTTCCTGAAGCTCGCCGAGCATGGCACGGTGGCGGATGTGCGCATCGCCTATGGCGGCATGGCGGCAACGCCGAAGCGAGCCTTTGGCGTCGAAAAGGCATTGCTTGGCAAGCCCTGGACGGAAGCGACGGTCGAGGCGGCGATGGCCGCGTATGCCGGCGATTTCACGCCGCTAACCGACATGCGGGCAAGCGCCGAATACCGGGCGCTGGCGGCGCGCAACCTGCTGCTGCGCTTCTTTGCCGAAACCACCGGCACCCGGGCGCCGATCCAGGTATCACGGCACGAGGCGGCATGATGAACAAGCACGCCACCCCAAACCTGAAGGCGCAAAAAATCGCCGGCGGCGTCGCCACCGACCAGCGCCATGATTCCGCGCACAAGCATGTCAGTGGCACGGCCGTCTATATCGACGACATGCCGGAACCGGCCGGCACGCTGCACGGCTGCCTTGGGCTTTCGACGGCGACGCATGCCACCATCACCAGCATGGACCTATCGGCGGTGCGCGCGGCACCCGGCGTCATCGACGTGCTGACGGCGAGCGACGTGCCAGGCGAGAACGACATTTCGCCGACCGGCCGTCACGACGAGCCGGTGCTGGCCGACGGCAAGGTGCAATTCTTTGGCCAACCGATCTTCTGCGTCATTGCCGAAACCCGCGAGCAGGCGCGCCGTGCAACGAGGCTGGCCAAGGTCGAATACAAGGAATTGCCGTTCGTCGCCGATGTCGGTGAGCTCGATCCCCGGAAAGATAAGCTGGTCACGCCCCCGCTGACGCTGAAGCGCGGTGATGCAGCGGCTGCGATCAATGCGGCGCCGCGCCGGCTGAAGGGAAAAATGCGCATAGGCGGCCAGGAGCATTTCTATCTCGAAGGTCATATCGCCTTGGCCATCCCCGGCGAGGACCACGACGTCACCATCTATTCCTCGACCCAGCACCCGAGCGAAATCCAGCACATGGTCAGCCATGCGCTGGGTGTGCCGAGCCATGCGGTGACGGTGGAAATCCGCCGGATGGGCGGCGCTTTCGGCGGTAAGGAAACGCAAGGCAATCAGTTTGCGGCATTGGCCGCTATCGCCGCGAAGAAACATCATCGGGCCGTGAAAATCCGGCCTGACCGCGACGACGACATGATCGCCACCGGCAAACGCCACGATTTCCTCGTCGACTACGAGGTCGGCTTCGACGACCAGGGCAATATTCTGGGCGTAGATTTCATGTTCGCGGCGCGCTGCGGCTTCTCGGCCGACCTCTCCGGCCCGGTCACTGACCGCGCGCTGTTCCATTGCGACAACACCTATTTCTGGCCGGCGGTGCACGCGCAATCGGCGCCGCTCTACACCAACACGGTATCGAACACTGCCTTTCGCGGCTTCGGCGGCCCGCAAGGCATGGTCGGCGCCGAGCGCGTCATCGACGAAGTCGCGTTTGCCGTCGGCAAGGACCCGCTCGAAATCCGCAAGAAGAATTTCTACGGCACCAGCGACCGCAACATCACGCCCTATCACCAGATGGTCGAGGACAACATCATCCACCGCATCGTCGCCGAGCTGGAGGCGAGTTCCGACTATGCGAGGCGCCGCCGCACCATCGATGCTTTCAATGCCAACAGCCGCTTCATCAAGCGCGGACTGGCGCTGACGCCGGTCAAGTTCGGCATCTCGTTCACCGCCACCCACTACAACCAGGCCGGCGCGCTGGTGCATGTCTATACCGACGGTTCGGTGCATCTGAACCACGGCGGCACCGAGATGGGGCAGGGCCTCTATGTCAAGGTGGCGCAGGTCGTGGCGGAAGAGTTCCAGATCGACCTCGATCAGGTCAAGATCACCGCGACGACGACCGGCAAGGTGCCGAACACCTCGGCCACCGCCGCGTCTTCCGGCTCCGATCTCAACGGCATGGCGGCGCAGAATGCCGCCCGCCAGATCAAGGACCGGTTGATCAATTTCGCCGTCGAGAGATACCAGGTACCGCGCGACCAGGTGCTGTTCTTGCCCAATCGCGTGCGCATCGGAAACCAGGAGATCGCCTTCGCCGATCTCGTCAGGCAGGCCTATATGGCGCGCATCCAGCTTTCGGCGGCGGGTTTCTACAAGACGCCGAAAATCCATTGGGACCGCGACAAGGGCGAGGGGCATCCCTTCTACTATTTCGCCTATGGCGCCGCGTGCTCGGAAGTCTCGGTCGATACGCTGACCGGCGAATATGTCGTCGAGCGCACCAACATCCTGCACGAAACCGGCCGCTCGCTGAACCGCGCCATCGACCTCGGCCAGATCGAGGGCGGCTTCATCCAGGGCATGGGCTGGCTGACGACGGAGGAACTGTGGTGGGACGACAAGGGGCGGCTGCGCACCCATGCGCCATCGACCTACAAGATCCCGCTCGCGTCGGACCGGCCGAAGATTTTTAATGTGACTTTGGCCGACTGGGCGCAAGCAGGCGAGCCGACGGTGTACCGCTCCAAGGCGGTCGGCGAGCCGCCCTTTCCGCTCGCAATCTCGGTGCTGCATGCGCTGTCGGACGCAGTGGCGAGCGTTGCCGGCCACAAGATCTGCCCGCGCCTCGACCCGCCGGCCACGCCGGAGCGTGTGCTGATGGCGATCGAACGGCTGAAGCGGGAAGCCAAAACCGGCATTTGAATCCCGGAAAACGTGCAATTCAGGCCGAAAAACTCTATATTTCCCGATAGGGAACGCAAATGATGAACGCGAAAGTGCAGAGCCTGAAAGCCTTTCTTGCCGGCGCCGGCCGGGTCGCCTTCGTTGAGGTGGCCCGGACAAAAGGTTCGACGCCGCGCGAGACGGGTGCCTTCATGCTCGTCTCAGGATCGGCCACTTTCGGTACGATCGGCGGCGGCCAGCTCGAATACATGGCGATCGACAAAGCGCGACAGATGCTTTTCTCCCCCCTTGAGGGGGAGATGGCCGCGGAGCGGCCAGAGGGGGTCGTCTCAGAAGGTACCGCCAGCGCGTCGAGCACTGCCGCCGCGACCCCACCCGGCGGCTTCGCCGCCACCCTCCCCTCAAGGGGGAGGGATATCCGCGCCACCCTCGACATCGCGCTCGGCCCGGACATCGGGCAGTGCTGCGGCGGCAGGGTCGAGCTGCTGATCCAGCTAGTCGACCCCGCGCTTGAAGCCAAGCTGGTTGCGGCGGCGGAAACCGAGGAAGCGCAGCGACCGCATGTCTACATCCTCGGCGGCGGCCATGTCGGCCAGGCGCTGGCCTCCGCGATGGCCTTGCTGCCGGTGCATGTCGTCGTTGTCGAGACGCGAGCCGAGGCGCTCAAAGGCATGCCGGAAGCGGTCGAAACCAAGCTGACGCCGATGCCTGAGGCGATGGTGCGCGAAGCCCCGGCTGGATCCGCCTTCGTCGTCCTTACACATGACCACGCGCTGGACTTCCTGATCGTCGCCGAGGCTCTGAAACGCCGGGATGCCGCCTATGTCGGCATGATCGGCTCCAGAACCAAGAAGGCGACGTTCCGAAACTGGTTCCTGAAATCGGCGGACGGAAGCGAGGCGGAATTTGCCCACCTCGTCTCGCCGATCGGCGGCGATGCCGTTAAGGACAAGCGCCCGCAGGTGATCGCCGCACTCGCCGTAGCCGAGATTATGACAGCGTTGGCCGGCCATGCGGCGGCACCGTCCGCTCAGTCCAAAGCCCCTCACCGCAAGGCGATGGCTGGCTGACGTTTTGGCTATTCCTTCTCCTGCGTGTGCGCCTCAAGGAACCACAGCAATTTGTCGAGCGAGCGTGAATAGGCGGTGAAGATGTCGGCGGTGTCGGCATCGCCCGCGCCGGCCGCCTCGTCGATCGCCGCGCGTGCCCGCTTGGCGGTTGCGGCATAGCGGTCGATCAGCGCCGCCAGATGATGTCGGGTCTTGTGGATGTCGGTCGGATAGGCCTCGAGCATAGTCGCCTTCGACACCTCTTGCGATGTGCCGAGCGCCGTCCCGCCGAGCTGTACGGCGCGCTCGGCAATGGTGTCGACATGGCCGTCGAGCTCCTCGCGGAATGTGTCGAGCATCTCGTGGATGGCGATGAATTGCGGTCCCTTGACGTTCCAGTGCGCCTGCTTGGTGATCAAGGCCAGATCGATGGCGTCGGCGAGGCGGGCGTTGAGAAGATCGATACACTCTTTCTTGGCGTTGGATTGCAGGTCGTTGCGGGTGGCGATGGCATCCATGATCGGCTCCTGTGGCGGTTGCGTCCGCGTGGTTTGAAAAGAGGGCGAAGTTTGGGATGGTCAATCGAATATGCGCGCAGACGCCCTCATCGCCGCGCGGCACAGCATCCCAAAACGGCGATCTCCGACTTTCGTTCCGCTCGTCGTTTTACGCCGGCGTTTTCAAGCCCAGATGGTCGCGCAGCGTGCTGCCTTCATAATCCTTCCGGAAAAGCCCGCGCCGCTGCAGCTCCGGCACGACAAGCGTGGCAAAGGCTTCGAGTTCGCCGGGAAAATAGGATGGCATGACGTTGAAACCGTCTGCCGCGCCGCCCTCGAAGCGTGCCTCGAGCTGGTCGGCGATCTGGGCCGGAGTTCCGACGACGCGCCAATGACCGCGCGCGCCGGCGAAATGACGGGCAAGCTGGCGAATGGACAGCTTGTCGCGGCGGGATTGCTCGATGACGAGCGCCTGCCGGCTCTGCATGCCTTGGCTGGCCGGCAGCTCGGGCAGCGGTCCGTCGATGGGATAGCGCGCGAGATCGGATATGCTGAGATAGCTGGAAAGCAGCGCGACACCGACATCGTCCGGTATCAGCTCCTGCAGTTCATCATGTCTTGCCCGGGCTTCCGCTTCGCTTGCCGCGACGACCGGCGCGACGCCGGGCATGATCTTGACGTCCTCCGGCTCGCGCCCATGGGGCGCCAGCCGTCCCTTGAGGTCGTCGTAGAAGGCCTTTGCCTCCTCGAATGTCTGCGCCGCAGTGAACACCACATCGGCGGTCCGGGCGGCAAGATCGCGGCCCTCATCCGACGCTCCCGCCTGAACCATGACCGGTGCACCTTGTGGCGAGCGCGGCAGATCGAGCGGGTCGCGCACCGAAAAACTTCTGCCTTCGTGTCCACCCTGGCCTTGCCAAAGGCCAGCAACCACGGCAGCGAATTCGCGCGCGCGTTCGTAGCGGTCCGCATGCGGGCGCAGTCCGGTCGAGCCGAAATTGGCGGCCTCGATCTGGCTGGCGGAAGTGACAAGGTTCCAGCCGGCACGCCCGCCGCTCAGATGGTCGAGCGACAGGAAGGTTCGCGCCAGCCCGTAAGGCTCGTTATAGCTCGTCGACGCCGTTGAGACGAGGCCGATGCGCTCCGTCTGCACCGCGAGCGCCGCAAGCAGGCTGATCGGCTCGAAGCCGATCGAGCGTGAGGTCTGGCTGGCGATATCGACATTGGCCTCACGCACGCCGGCGGCGTCCTCGCAGAAGATCATGTCGAACTTTGCCGCTTCCGCCGTCCGCGCCAGCTGGATGTAATGATCGATGTCGATGCCGGCCGTGACATGCGCCTGCGGATGACGCCAGGCGGCGATGTGGTGGCCTGTCGCCCACAGGAAGGCGCCGAGCTTCATCTGCCGTCGACCGGTACTCATTGCCGATCCTCCCCGGCAAGTCCGAGATGGGAGCGAAGTGTCGCCCCGCGGTAACCAGGCCTAACGAGGCCGCGGCGGCGAAGGCCCGGCAGCACGCAATCAACGAAATTGTCGAGCGCTACCATCCGCGGCATGAGAATGTTAAAACCGTCACAAGCTGTGGAGCGAAAGCACTCTTCGAGCCGATCCGCAAACACGTCCGGGGCGGCGGCTATTTCGGCAACCGCGACAACGTTCATCAGCACTTTCAGCGCCTCCGGCCTGCGCCCGAACGCAAGCGCACGGCGCTTCAGATCGTCAGCCCAGTCGATCGATCGCTGGTCCCGCAGGACAACATCGGCGGTGCGGGCGGCAATATCCATGTCGGGCTCGGACAGGCCGGACATGACCAGCACCGGCGTGTCCTGCGGCGACCGCGCCACGTTGAGCGGCCCGCGCACGGAAAAATATTCGCCCTTGTGGTCGAGAAGGTGCATCTTCTCGGGATCGAAGAAGCGGCCGCCAACTTTGTCGAACAGCAGCGCGTCTGCGTCCCAGCCTTTCCACAAGCCTTGCACGATGCCGATGAATTCCTCGGCGCGCAGGCGGAAATCATCGCCGGAAAACCCTTCCTGTCGGCTGAAATTGGCCGCCTCGCGCGGGTCGGGCATCATGCTCGCGTTCCAGCCGGCGCGGCCATGGCTGATGATATCGAGCGAGGCGAAACGGCGCGCGAGATTATAGGGCTGGTGGGCGACCGTCGACGCGGCGGCGACGAGGCCGATCCTGCTTGTCACCGTCGCCAGCGCCGCCACCAAGGTGGTTGCTTCGAAGCGCATTTGCCGGTTCGGCCAGCCTGCAACCGGTGCGGAATCGCCCAGCAACACCATGTCCAGACCGGCCGCTTCGGCTTCTTGCACGAACCGCGTCAGCAGACTGAAGTCCGGGGCGGCGTCGGGCGGATGGGAAGGGGCGGCTTCCGGAGACAGTGAAACGGCGAGACACATTGTGGCGCCGTTGGCCATCGCTTTTCCCTGTTGAGCGAGATTCCTTGAGAATTATCTCGCCGGCTGGACGGAAAGCAACCAGCCAGCCGACGATCATTTGCCGGCCAGAATATCCCTGATCAGCCGCTGGCAGCGCTCGGCCATGAAATCGAGCAGCAGCCGCACCTTCGGATCCTGCAGCTTCTTGTGCGGGTAGACGGCGGCGAACTGCACCGGCGTCGGCGGCGTGTTGCTCAGGATCACCTTCAGCCGCTGGTCGCGGATAAACGGCTCGACCTCGAAGCGCGGCTTGTTGATGATGCCGCGGCCGGACAGCGCCCAGCCGGTCAGCACGTCGCCATCATCGGTATCGTAGGGGCCGTGCACCTCGAACTTTTGCGGCCCATTCGGCGTCTGCAGTGTCCAGACATATTCGCGCGCGCCGGAATAGCGCAGCATCAGGCAATCGTGTTTCTTGCCGATCAACTCCTGCGGCTCGGTCGGCTCGCCGCGCACGTCCAGATATTGCGGAGCCGCTACCAGCACGCGTTCGCAGTCCATGATGCCGCGCATCCTGAGGCTGGAATCCTCGATGATGCCCAGCCGGAACGCAACGTCGATGCCTTCCTTCATGATATCGACATTGTGATCGGAAAGCCGGAGCCGCACCTCGATATCTGGGTACCTGTCGTGGAAATCCGGGATTCCGGATGCTACCAGCCGCCGCCCGAGGCCGAGCGGCGCTGTCACCTTTATGGTGCCGCGCGGCTGGCCGGATAGCGCGCTGACCGCCGCTTCCGCCTCGGTGACCGCCTCCAGCACCTGCTTGGCGCCAGAGTAGAACACCGTGCCGTGCTCGGTCGGCATCAATTGTCGCGTCGTGCGGTTGAACAGCCTGACGCCCAGGTGCTTCTCGAGCTCCTTGATCCGGTTAGAGGCGACCGCGGGCGAAATGCGCATGTCGCGCCCAGCCGCCGACAAATTGCCGAGCTCGACGACGCGGACGAAAACGGCGATGTTGTCGAGATAGGCCATGCGGCTTCCGTGGCTCTCATGTGGCTGCGTATGATCAGCCTAGTATTTTCCAATTTTTTTTGAAAGTCATCGTGCAGCTCGGCCCTTTCCGTTTGCGCTCCAGTCCGTAAAGTCAGTGGATCGGCAGGGACGATTTTTTCATGATGGATTTCGCGATATTTTGGGATTGGCTGAGTTTCGCCGTGCGCTGGCTGCACGTCGTCACCGGTATCGCCTGGATTGGATCGTCCTTTTATTTCGTCGCGCTCGATCTCGGGCTGCGCCAGCGTCCGGGCATGCCTGCCGGAGCCTTCGGCGAGGAATGGCAGGTGCATGGCGGCGGCTTCTACCATGTGCAGAAATATCTGGTGGCGCCGGCTGAGATGCCCGAGCATCTGACCTGGTTCAAGTGGGAATCCTACGCCACCTGGCTGTCGGGCTTCGCCATGCTGTGCGTCGTCTACTATGCCGGGGCGGACCTGTTCCTGATCGATCCGAATGTCCTTGCCATGTCGGTGCCTACAGGCATCTTGCTGTCGCTGGCGACGATCGGCGTCGGCTGGGTGGTCTACGATCTCCTGTGCCGTTCGCCGCTCGGCAACAGCGACACCGGCCTGATGCTGGTGCTGTATGGGGTGCTGGTATTCATGGCCTGGGGACTGACCCACCTGTTCACCGGCCGCGCCGCCTTCCTGCATCTCGGCGCCATCACCGCGACGATCATGTCGGCCAACGTTTTCATGGTCATCATCCCCAACCAGAAGATCGTCGTCGCCGACCTGATCGCTGGCCGTAAGCCCAATCCGAAATACGGCAAGATCGCCAAACAGCGCTCGCTGCACAACAATTACCTGACGCTGCCGGTTTTGTTCCTGATGCTGTCGAACCATTATCCGCTGGCGTTCGGCACAGAGTTCAACTGGGTCATTGCCTCGCTGGTGTTCATCATCGGCGTGCTGATCCGGCACTATTTCAATACCAGGCACGCGCGCAAAGGCAATCCGACCTGGACCTGGCTGGCCGCCGCCGTCCTGTTCGTCGTCATCATCTGGCTGTCGACGGCACCGAAGCTGCTGACCGGCGAGGTCAAAACGTCCTCGGCGGCACAGGTCTACGTCGCCTCGGCGCACTTTCCCGCCGTGCGTGATACGGTGCTTGGCCGCTGTTCGATGTGCCATGCGGCGGAGCCGTCCTACGCGGGCATTTACCACGCGCCTAAGGGCGTGATGCTCGATACCGATGCCGGCATCGCCGAGCACGCCGGCGAGATCTACCTGCAGGCCGGACGCAGCCACGCCATGCCGCCCGCCAACGTCACGCAGATCACCGACAAGGAACGGGCACTGCTGGTAGCCTGGTTCGAAGGCGCGGGGAAATAGCATGACCAGCACGCTGCTGCGCGGCCGCACGCTGTCGTTTTTGCGCTGGCCAGAAACCATCGACGACCATTCCGCCTGGCGCTACGAGCAAGATGGCGGCCTGCTGATGCGCGACGGAAGGATCGTTGCCGCTGGCGCCTATGCCGAGGTCGAGAAAAAGGCGGGCGAGGGAACAAAAAAGGTCGACCACAGGCCACATCTGCTGCTGCCCGGGTTCATCGATGCGCATGCACATTTTCCGCAGATGCAGGTCATCGCTTCCTTCGGCGCCGAACTGCTCGACTGGCTGAACACCTACACTTTTCCGGAAGAGACCAAATTCCAGAACGCCCAGCATGGCCGCCGTATCGCCAGGCTGTTCCTGGATGAAGTGTTGCGCCACGGCACCACGACAGTCGCGGCCTATTGCTCGGTACACAAGGAATCTGCCGAAGCGTTCTTTGCAGAGTCGCACGACCGCAACATGCTCAACATCGCCGGCAAGGTGATGATGGACCGCAACGCGCCGGACGGCGTGCTCGACACGCCGCAATCGGGCTATGACGACAGCAAGGCGTTGATCGATGAGTGGCACGGCAAGGGGCGCCAGCACTATGCCATCACGCCGCGCTTCGCCATCACCTCGTCGCCCGAGCAATTGGAGATGGCGGGCGCGCTCTGCCGCGAATATCCTGATCTGCACATGCAGACGCATCTGTCGGAAAACCACGCCGAGATCGCCTTCACGCAGCAATTATACCCGCAGACGCGGGACTACACCGACATCTACGAACACTATGGGCTGCTCGGGCGCAGAAGCCTGTTCGGCCATTGCATCCACCTGTCGGAGCGCGAGGCGGATGCGCTTTCGGATAGCGGCTCGGTGGCGGTGTTCTGCCCGACCTCCAACCTGTTTCTCGGCTCGGGCCTGTTCGATTATCAGCGCTATAGCCGCCGCGAGAAGCCGCTTCGCATCGCCGCAGCCACCGATGTCGGCGGTGGCACCAACTATTCGATGCTGCGCACCATGGACGAGGGCTACAAGGTGATCGCGCTGAACGGCGAGAAGCTCAATCCGTTCCAGTCCTTCTGGCAGCTGACCCGCGGTAATGCCGAGGCGCTGTCGCTTGCGGAAAAGATCGGCACCCTGGAGGAAGGCAGCGACGCCGATATCATCGTGCTCGACGCCCGCGCCACGCCGGCGATGCGGCTGCGGGTGGAGACGGCGGACACGCTCGCCGAGGAATTGTTTCTGCTGCAGACGCTCGGCGATGACCGCGCCGTGCGCGAGGTCTATGTCGCCGGCCGGGCGGCCAAGGCGGATATAGCGGTTTAGCCGTCGTATGCGGCCGGCTTGACCGGGCGGCAGCCATCCGCCAAAGCAACAGGCGAGATCGACAGGGGAACGACATGGCCGTTGCGGACGACATCGCTCTGATCAAGAAACAGGAAGCCACGCTTGTCTTTTCGGCCTTCGACGAAGCCGTCGCTTTCGAGATCGGCTCGGCGATGCGCGACCGGGCTCTCAAGGAAAACCTGCCAATCATCGTCGATATCAGAACTTTCGACCGGCCGCTGTTCTATGCGGCAATGCCCGGCTCGAACGCCTCCAATCCGGACTGGGCGCGGCGCAAGATCAACGTCGTGCGGCGGTTCCTGAAAAGCACCTACCGCATTGTGCTGGAGCAGCAGCGCCCCGACCGCAGCTTCAAGCCCGGCGAAGGGCTGGACGTTGCCGACTATGTGCTGGCCGGTGGCGGCTTTCCCATCACTGTCAAGGGCGCTGGCGTCATCGGCGTGATCGCCGTCTCCGGTCTACCGGAGCGCGAGGACCACGGAGTTGTCGTCCATACGCTGTGTAGCTACTTGGGCGTCGATAGCCAGGAGTTGGTCCTGCCGCCGGAAGCAACATCGTGACGTTGGCGCTGCCCCTCATCCGCCTGCCGGCACCTTCTCCCCGCGTAGTGACGGGGAGAAGGGCAACGCTCCAACGCTGGCGATCCCCTCTCCCCGTCTCTATACGGGGAGAGGGTAAGGGTGAGGGGCAGCGCAAACGCCGCAGAAGCTCGCACAGCGTCCGTGGTAGCTCAGTATGACCGCGCTCGATCCCAAGTCCTTTCTCATTTCGATCTTCAACGCCGCCGTTGCCGCCGCCGATCCCCAGAGGACGATCAAGGATCATTTGCCGGCAAGGCCGAAGGGACGGACGATCGTCATCGGTGCAGGAAAAGGCTCGGCGCAGATGGCGGCGGCTTTCGAGAAAGTGTGGGACGGGCCGATCGAAGGGCTGGTCGTCACCCGCTACGGCTATGGCGCGGCCTGCCGGCGCATCGAGATCATCGAGGCGGCGCATCCGGTGCCGGATGCCGCGGGGCTAGAAGCTTCCCGGCGGCTGCTCGAAAAGGTCCAGGGACTGACTGCGGACGACCTCGTCGTGGCGCTCATTTCGGGCGGCGGCTCGGCGCTGCTGCCGTCACCTGCCGAAGGTCTGACGCTGGCCAATGAGATCGCCGTCAACGAGGCGCTGCTCGCCTCCGGCGCGCCGATCGCCGCGATGAACACCATCCGTAAACATGTTTCCACGATCAAGGGCGGCAGGCTGGCGGCCGCTGCCTATCCAGCCAAGGTGGTGTCGCTCGTGGTCTCCGACATTCCGGGCGATAACCCGGCGCTGGTCGCTTCCGGCCCGACCGTTCCCGATTCCGGCAGCCGCGAAGATGCATTAGCGTCGATCGCCGCCTATGACATGAAACTACCGGCTTCAGTGATGGCGCACATCAATTCGCCGGCCGCCGATGCACCGCGCGTCGATGATCCGCGTTTTTCGCGCAACGAGGTACATCTGATCGCCTCGGCCGGCGTATCGCTGGAAGCGGCTGCGGCCGAAGCCAGGTACCAAGGTATCGAAGCGGTCATTCTCTCCGATTCCATCGAGGGCGAGGCGCGTGAGGTCGGCGGCGTCCACGCTGCAATCGCGCGCGAAGTGGCGACGCGCAACCGGCCATTCGCAAAACCGGTGCTGATCCTGTCGGGCGGCGAGACGACCGTGACCTTGCGTGCGCAAGGCAAAGGCGGCCGCAACTCGGAATTCCTGCTCGCCTTCGCCATTGGGATCAGCGACATGGCGGGCGTCCACGCACTGGCCGCCGACACCGACGGCATAGACGGTTCGGAAGACAATGCCGGCGCCTTCGCCGACGGCTCGACAGTGTCGCGGATGCATAAGGCGGGCATCGATGCCAAGGCCATGCTTGCCGGCAACAACGCCTGGACGGCATTCAATGCCGTAGATGACCTTTTCGTACCCGGTCCGACCGGCACAAACGTCAACGATCTCCGGGCGATATTGATCAAATAGCTCAGGCGGCCATCAGCTTTTTCACCGCTCTCATATCCTGCAGGAACCGGTCGCGTTCTGCCTGCCTGTCCGCCGGCTCGCGAATGCGCAGGATGAAGGACGGGTGGATGGTGACGAAGACACGCAAGCCATCGTCACGCTCCACGACGGCCCCGCGCATCTTCATGATCGGCACCACCTTGCCGAGCAGCGCCTGCGCCGCCGTTGCGCCGAGCGCCACCGCCAGATTGGGCTTGATCAGATCGATTTCCTTGTCGAGCCACCAGCGACAAGCCTGCACCTCGCCGGCGTTCGGCTTGGAGTGGATGCGCCGCTTGCCGCGCGGCTCGAACTTGAAATGCTTGACCGCGTTGGTGACGTAGACTTTCAGCCGATCGACGCCGGCATCGTCCAGGATCGCGTCGAACACCTTGCCCGCCGGACCGACGAAGGGCTTGCCCGCCAGGTCCTCCTGGTCGCCCGGCTGTTCGCCGACGAAGATCACCTTGGCTTTATCAGGGCCCTCACCGAACACGGTCTGCGTGGCGTCGTGCCATAGCGGACAGCGGCGGCAGATCTTGGCCGTTTCGCGCAGTTCAGGAATCGTCCTGGCGTCGATTTCTGTCGTTTCCGGAGACTTGCTTGCAGGCAAGCGTCTTGCCTGCACTTTGGCATGGTGCGGCGTCGGGGTTGTCTGCATCCTGGCGATCATAACTAAGGCGGCCTTGCTCGCTCCTGCAATCAGACACGCAATGAGCAAAGCCCGCCGAAGGTTCCGTTGAAATTATTCCGCATGGGCCTTCACCGGCGGATGGCTGACGATGTGATGCCCTACACCTCGTGCAGATAGAGGTGATAATCCAGTTCGCTGACCGTGCGCGCCACCCGCAGATATTCCGACTGCTTGATCGCCACGAACGTCCGGTGCAGGTCTTCGCCTAATGCGCCCTTGAGGAAGGTCGACGCCCTTGCCGCCTCGATCGCGGCACGCCAGTCCACCGGCATCGTCGTGCGCGTGACGGCCGATTCGTAGCCATTGCCGGTGGTTTCGGGACCGGGATCGAGGCCTTCGTCGAGGCCCTTGACGACACCGGCCAGCACCGTTGCTGCCACTAGGTAAGGATTCGCGTCGACGCCCGATGGCCGGTGCTCGATGCGGCGGTTCTTGGCATCGCCGGCCGGCACACGCAGTGCCACCGAACGGTTGTTGACGCCCCAGGTCGGCGCCACCGGCGCATAGGATTGCGAGACGAAGCGCCGCCATGAATTGGCATGCGGCGCGAAGACCAGCATCGATTCCGCCATCGTCTGGATCAGTCCGCCGAGGCCGCGCAGCAGCGGCAGCGACCAGCTTTCGCCGCCGGTTTCGGCAAAGACATTCTTGCCGGCATCGTCCAGCAGCGAGACATGAAAATGCATGCCCGAGCCGGCATATTTCTCGATCGGCTTGGCCATGAAGCAAGCGGTGACACCATGACGGCGCGCCTGCGCCCGCACGAGTCGCTTGAGCATCACGAGATCGTCGGCCGCCCGCATCACATCCTTGCGGTAGTTGAGCGTCAACTCGTACTGGCCGGGCGCATATTCCGAGATGACCGTCTCGGCCGGGATGCCTTGCACCTTGGCTGCGGCGTAGATGTCGGAAAACAGCGGCTCCATGCCGTGCAGATGGTCGACGGAATAGACCTCAGTCTTGGCCGAGCGGCGTCCGTCAAGCACCGCGTGCGCCGGCTGCACCTTGCCTTCGGCGTCGCGCTCGTTGGCGAGCAGGAAGAATTCGAGCTCGAAGGCGCCGGCCGGATGCAGGCCCTGGGCCGCGAGGATGTCTACCTGGCGGGCGAGTGCCAGCCGCGGGTCGGACGACATCGGCTGGCCATCGAGATGGTACATCGCCATCAGCACCTGACCGCGCGGCGGCTGGGTGCCGAACAGCGGCACCAGTGTGCCGGGGATCGGCCACGCCCGCAGGTCGCCGTCGCCCGTCGTCCAGATCAGCCCGGTCTCGTGAACATCCTCGCCGGTGATGTCGAGGCCGAGGATCGAGATCGGCATGTGCCGGCCCCCCTCGAAGATGCTCATCAACTCATGCCGGCGCACGATCTTGCCGCGCCCGACGCCATTGGCGTCGGTCAGCACGATGTCGAACGCTTCGATCTGGGGATGAGCGTCGAGAAAGGCCTGCGCCTCGGCGGGCGTCGAGCCCGAAGGGGATGCCGTGACCAGGTTCAAGCTTTGCTTGGGCGCTTGTTTCATGCCGCAAGCTTGTCTCACGCCGTAAGCTTTGCCGCAACCGCGCCGAAGGCAGTGATCAGCCGGTTCACCTGGGCGGCGCTGGTCGCAGGAGAGATCAGCATCATGTTGTGGAAGGGTGCGATCAGCACGCCGCGATTGACCAGCGCGACATGGATTGCCGCCTCGAGCTCCGGCACGTGCGCAGCTTCCGCTTCGCCGCCGTTCCTCAGCGGGCCCGGCGCGCAGATGAACTCGACACGGGCACCGACGCGAGCAACATGCCAGGGCAGACGATAGCGATCGATGACGGCGGTCAGCCCGGCGTCGAGCCGCCGCGCCAGATGGTCCATATGGCTGTAGTTCTCGTCGGTCATGACGTATTCGAGCGTGGCGCGCATCGCTGCGAATTGCAGCGGATTGGCCGACAGCGTTGTCCCCATGCCGGAGTAGCCGGGCTCTTTCCGGCTGATATAAGCGGCATAGCGGGCCGCAACCTCTTCGCTCATGCCCCAGACGCTCGCCGGTACGCCGCCGGCAATCGGCTTGCCCAGCACGAACAGGTCCGGCTCCAGCCCGTATTTGCTTGAATAGCCGCCGGGACCGGTCGAGATTGTATGCGTCTCGTCGATTAGAAGCAGCGTGCCGGTCGCACGGGTGAGACGCCGCAAACCATCATGAAAGCCGGCTTCGGGCAGCACCATGCAGGAATTGGTCAGCACAGGCTCGGCGATGACGCAGGCGACATCGTTGCCCCGGAGTGCCGCGTCGAGCGCCGGCAGATCGTTGAACTCGACGACATCAGTCGCCCGCGTCAGGTCGCGGAACTCGCCGGCCAGTCCCGGTCGATTCACCGCTTTCCCGGCGACCAGCCGCACCATCGTCTCGTCGACCGAGCCATGATAGCAGCCGTTGAAGACCAGTATCTTCTCCCGGCCGGTAACGGCGCGGGCAACCCGCAGCGCGAAGCGGTTGGCATCGGTCGCCGTCGTCGCGATCTGCCACGACAGCAAACCGAAGCGCTGCTGCAGCAACGGCCCGATGGCGAGCGCGTTCTCGGCAGGCAGCATGTAGGTCAGGCCGCGTCCGGCCTGCCTGCGGATGGCGCGTGCGACCGGCGGCGGCGAATGGCCGAACATCGAACCGGTGTCGCCAAGGCAGAAATCGTCGAGCCGGTTGCCGTCGATATCTCTGATGATGGCGCCCCTGGCCCTATCGACGAGGATCGGGAACGGCGTCGGCCAGTCGTTCATCCAATGCATCGGCACGCCGCCGAAGAAGCCGGGCAGGCCATTGCCGATTTTCGCCATCGATTTTGGCCGCGCCCGGCGGAAGACTTCTGCTTCGGTCGCGCGCAACTCGGCGATCCGGGCCGGGCCGATGCCGCCGATGGAAGTCTTTGAATGGTTCATGACGTTCATGGCGGCCCTCTCAGTCGCACTTTAGACAATCGGCATCCGCCACCGCAATTGGCCGGGCGGCTGCCCTGTGTTGGGTCAGCGGTCGTTTGAATGAAAACAGGCGCTTGACCGCGAGCCGCCTTCGGGCGCCAATGGTATTTCGGCTGGAGGGGATAAGATGTTGCGGGCGATCGTCTGCGCAGCAACGCTGCTGTCGTCGGTTGGTGCGGCTCTGGCGTCCGGCGGCATCTGGTGTTCCGCCGAGGATGCAGCCGTCAAATTTCAGGTCGGTGCCGGGGTCACCAGAGGCATGGGCGGGCCGACCTTCAATTTTAGCGGCGAGCTCGAGATTCTGGGCAGGCCGGCTGGCGACAGTCTGCGCAAGACGGTGTTCGAGGATCAGAACCTCACGCAATATTGGCTCGACAACAAGGAATTGCGGCTGCTCGTCTACCACGAACGGCAGGTCGAAAACGCCTACGGCTATGTCGAACTGGCGATCCTGACCAAGGCCAGCGAGGAAGGCGTCTATGACGGTCGCTATTTGCTCTCAATCTATGATGTAACGGCCGATGCCGAAAAGGACGGCAAGCAGGCTGAATTGACCGGCAAAGTATCTTGCGGAGCCGAGTAAATAACAGGCTACGCCGAAATATCGATGACGCCGCAGTCGCCCGCAGCGCTGCCAAAGGCGACGCGGCGCTCTTCCTTGTCCCACATCATCGAAGTGACGGCGCCCTTGCCCGGCCGGCGCAACAGCACTTCCTTGGCGTCGGCGAAGCGCACCGCCATCACCATCCCGTCATCATAGCCGATAGCAACGACGTCCTGGCTCGGGTGGCAGGCGACCGTGGTCACCATGGAGCTGCCGCGCGTGCCGAGTTCCAGCGGCGCCTTGCCCATCGGCCCGTCTTTGCCGGAAAACGGCCAGACGATCGCCGCCGGCGCGCCGGAACTCGCCAGCCATTTGCCCTTGGCGCTCCACGACAGGCTTTTCACCTTGCCGGGGTAGCCGGACATGCGCATGTGCTTGCCGTCGGCGAGCTTCCAGCCATGCAGCGCGTTTTCCTGCATGGTGGTGACGACGAAGCCGCCGTCCGGCGAGAAGGTGATGCCGGTGTGGGCGCCGGCCCATTCGAGCTCGACCGGCTTGCCGTCGGCAGCCGGGAAGTGCAGCGTCGCGCCATTGTAGCGGGCAACGCCGAAGCGCATGCCCTTGGGCGAGAAGGCAAGCCCCTCGACTGAGCGCGGATGCGAGAATTCCCTGGTTTTGCCGTCGGCAAAGCGCACATAGGCAATCTTGCCCGAAGCATAGGCAACAGCGCCTTGCGGCCCGGCGGCGACGCTGGTTATCCATTTTTTGCCTGCGGTCGCCAATTCCGTTGTATTGCCGCCTGGGGTCACGGCAAAGATCCTGCCGTCCTCACCGCCGGTGATCAGTCGGTCGGTTGCCGCATCATGGAAGGCGGCGAGCATTCCGTCATTGGCCTGCACCGTCTTGTGGCCGTGGTCGAGCCGATGGATTGTGCCGTCGGCCAGCGCAAAATGCGGCACGTCGCCGAGAAACACGGCGGCGAGGCAGTGGCCTTCGAGATCGAGCGGGGCGACTGTCGGCATGAGAGATCATTCCGTTCGAGATTTCTGCTTGTCATCTAACCCCGCCGGGCTGTCGGCGAGGCTCCGCCTTCTCCCCTTGTGGGAGAAGGTGGATTGGCGCGCAGCGCCAAGACGGATGAGGGGTGCTGGACGGAGTGCCGTCCTTGCCAAGCTGGAACACCCCTCATCCGACCGAGCTTTCGCTCGGCCACCTTCTCCCACAAGGGGAGAAGGAGAGAAGGGGCAGCGCTAGCGCTATAAAGTCCGGAAATCAAGCGGCCTGGCAGGCCTCGAAGCTTGTCTTCAGTCGCTCGGCGTCGAGTTCGCGGCCGATGAACACCAGCCGGCTCTCGTGCTTCTCGTCGTCCTTCCAGGCGCGCTGGTGGTCGCCCTCGATGATCATGTGCACACCCTGGATGACATAGCGCTCGTCATCGCCTTTCAGCGCAAGGATCCCTTTCAGCCGCAGGATGTTCGGGCCTTCCATCTGGGTCACCTTCTCGATCCACGGGAAGAACTTTTTCGGGTCCATCTCGCCGCCGCGCAGCGACACCGACTGCACAGTCACGTCATGGATGTCGGAAGGGTGCGCATGATGATGCCCGTCATGATCGTGGTGATCATGGCCGTCGTGATCATGGTGATGGTGGTCATGATCATGATCATGATGGTCGTGATCGTCATGCGCCTCGAGGAAATGCGGATCGTTCTCCAGCGCCCGGGACAGGTCGAACGCACCGCGATCGAGCACCTCGGACAGCGCCACGCTGGCGCGTGTGGTGCGATGGATTCGTGCCGCCGGGTTGATGGCGCGGATCGTCGCCTCCACCTTGCTCAGCTCTTCGGGGGTGACCAGATCGGTCTTGTTGAGTACGACGACATCGGCAAAGGCGATCTGGTCCTCGGCCTCTCGGGAATCCTTCAGACGCAGCGGCAGGTGCTTGGCGTCGACCAGCGCCACCACCGCATCGAGCCTGGTCTTGGAACGCACGTCGTCGTCCATGAAGAAGGTCTGCGCCACCGGCACGGGATCGGCGAGGCCTGTGGTCTCGACGAGGATGGCGTCGAAGCGGCCAGGCCTGCGCATCAGGCCCTCGACGACGCGGATCAGGTCGCCGCGTACCGTGCAGCAGACGCAGCCATTGTTCATCTCGTAGATCTCCTCATCGGATTCCACGATCAGCTCGTTGTCGATGCCGATCTCGCCGAATTCATTGACGATGACGGCGTAGCGCTTGCCATGGTTTTCCGAAAGGATGCGGTTGAGCAGTGTCGTCTTGCCGGCGCCGAGATAGCCGGTGAGGACGGTTACGGGGATCTGCGTCTGTGCGTCGCTCATATTGTGCCTCGAATAGGGATTGTCGGCTCCATATAGGATGTGTGCTCGGCTTTTGCACGAGGCAAACCGGTGGGCCAAAGAGGGGCTGGTATTGCCGAACTTTCCTCACATTACCGAACTTTCATTGGCGCCGCCTGACAGCGGGCCCTAGATAGGCGGGGTCATTTACGGAGCTGTTCGCGTTGAAGAGGCGCCAGATGTCCGACAAGTCCTTGCCACTAAGCCGTCGGCAGGCGCTCGGTCTCGTTGCGGTTACCGCTGGCGGCATATTCCTGCCCGCCGGTGCAAGGGCCGGGCAGGTTTCGCCCTATGCCGGGCTTGCTTTGTTCGAAGCCGGTGCCGGCGTCTGCGCCATCACGCCCGAGGTCACCGAAGGGCCGTTCTATTTCGACCCGAAGCTCGAACGCGCCGATATCACCGAGGGCAAGAAGGGCATCGGCCTCAATGTGCGGCTGCAAATCGTCGACGCCGCCTGCCGGCCGCTTCCCGGCGCACGCGTCGATATCTGGCATTGCGATGCCCAGGGCACCTATTCCGGCTATCCCGGACAGGGCGACGGGCAGGATATCGACACGTCCGGCCAGAGCTTTCTCCGCGGCTGGCAGAGAACCGATGAAAGCGGCATCGCTTCTTTCGCCACCATCTATCCCGGCTGGTATCGCGGCCGCACCACCCACATCCATTTCAAGATCTTCCCTGACGACCGCTCGATGATGACCGGCCAAATGTTCTTCCCCGACAGCCTCAGCGAGCAGATATTCGCCACCGTCGCGCCCTATAAAGATCGCCCCGGCAAACGCGATACATCGAACGCGCGGGACGGCATTGCTCGGCAGGCCGGGTCGCTGTCGCAGGCAGCGCTGCGGGAAATGGCGGACGCCTATCAGGCGTTGATGGTGGTCGCGGTGAAAGCCGGTTGAGAACGCCTCGTCACGTCCCCATCCAGCCATTGCGGAAAGTCGTTTGTCATCTAACTGAAATAAACATCTGGCATTAGCCACGGCGAACACCGCGAAGCTTGCCGGCAAAGCTATTTTCCGAGCCGGAATGTTTTCGATCGTCATTGCCAATCGGCGGCCTGCTTCTATGCTGTCCGCTCCGGTTCGGCCGAGGAGGGATGAGCATGGCCAAGGCGGACAAGACTGCAACAATGAGCCGGCTGCATTCGGCGGCGCGGCTGGCGCGCACGGCGCTCGCCGCCCGGCTTCTGGCGCATGGTTTCTATGCCGGCCAGGACCAGATCATGCTGGCGCTCGACCGCGAGGACGGGCAGACGCCCGGCAACCTTGCCGGCCGCCTCGGCGTGCGTCCGCCGACCATCACCAAGACCATCAACCGGCTGCAGGCGCAGGGCTTTCTGGAGAAGCGGGCCTCGTCCGCCGATGCCCGCCAGGCGCATATTTTCCTCACCGACACCGGCCGCGAAATCATCCACGCCATCGAGAAATCGGTGAAGAAGACCGAAAAGCAGGCATTGAAGGGTCTCGACAAGAAGGATCAGAAAGCGCTGTTCAAGCTGCTTGCCCGTGTCGAGGCGAACCTTTCGAACGGCGAAATGGTGCTCCCCGATGACGAACTGGATATCGAGGACAAGATCCTTGAATAAGGTCACGCGTTCGCCGCTGGCGGCCGTCGCGTCAGTGCCGACCAACGTCCCGGTGTGACGCCGAACGCCTTCTTGAAATGCCGATTGAAATGGCTTTGATCACTGAAGCCGGCTGCGATGGCGATTTGCGCCAGCGGCTCGTCGGCTTCGATCATCCGACGGGCCCGCTGAAGCCGGCGCATCACCAGGAACCGGTGCGGGCTGGTGGAGAAGGTGGCGCGGAAATGCCGCGACAGGGCATAACGGTCCAATCCGGTTATCGCCTCCAATTCGTCTGAACGTACAATCCGCGCGACATTTTCCTCCAGATAGTCGCGCGCCAGGCTGGCGGCGCGCCACGCCGTTTTCGCTACCGGTTTCGTCGGCTGACCGGCGTGCCGGGCCAGGCTTTGCATAAGCTGCGTCATGAAATCGACGACAAACAGCTCGTCCAGTTCCTGATTCAACGGCCCGAGCGCGGAAAGCAGCGTCGCCCGGAGATCGCGGTCTGTCACCACGGCATTCCCGACGAATGGCAGTGATCCGCCGCCGAGACAATCGAGCATCAGGGACGGCTCCAAATAGAGCATTCTGTATCGCAAGCCGTCTTCGGTGCCGGCACCGCCATCGTGCAGTTCGTCGGGATGAAGGATAATGATCTGGCCAGGCAGGCTCTGATGCGTTTGGCCGCGATAGCGGAAGCGCTGCACGCCATAAAGCGTCACCCCGATCGCATAGGTGTCGTGGCGATGGAGATCGAAGGCGTTGCCGTGGAACCGGGCCTCGATGCGTTCCATGCCGGCAGCACGGGGTGCCGGTACGATGCAGTTTTCGGCTGCATCCACGCACAAACGTCCAAGACCCTGAAAGGCTTCCCCGTCTAGACCGTGCGGCATCGCTTCTCTCGCAGCCTCGGATTGGCCCCCTTTCGGATTGGAAACTGTCGCATGTTCGATACGAAATTTGCAATCGTGCTCAAGGATGATCTTCCCGTCTGGCAAAAGCTCAATGTCACCGCCTTTCTGACCAGCGGCATCGTCGCGCAATTTCCCGACATTATCGGCGACCCCTACCGTGATCGCGCCGGCAATATCTACAACCCGCTGTCGATCCAGCCGGTCATCGTGCTTTCGGCGGACGGCCAGACGCTCGGCGCGATCCAGCGGCGGGCGCTGGAGCGTGGTGTGACGGTTTCGCTCTATGTCGAGGAAATGTTTTCGACCGGGTATGATCTGGCCAACCGCGCCGTCTTTGCCGAATTTGCGCCGGAGGATGCCAAGGTGGTCGGCATCGCGCTTCGCGCCGAAAAGAAGCTCGTCGACAAGATCACCAAGGGCGCCCGCATGCACGCCTGAGTCGTCGGCCACTAGGTCGGCCACTGGGAAACAAACTGAGCCTGTCGGCGGCTGTCGTTGTGCCAGCCTGTTTTGGCTTGCCCGCAGGCGACAATTGCCGCATTGGTGAGGGACCGCCTTGCTTCCCGTCCGGCCTGAAATTGAATGCTCCCCCAAGACATGACGAAAGCGCGACATCGCCGGCGGCGATCCTGTGCATGCTTTCCGTCTATGTGTTTTTCACCTTCCTCGACACCAGCAGCAAGTACCTTGTGCTGGCCGGCGTCTCGGCGCTGATCGTCGCCTGGGCCCGCTTCGCGGTCCATGTGCTGATCGTCGGCGTCTTTCTGCGTGGATGGCGCGAGCCGCTGCGCTTTCGTCCCGCCAACCTGCCGGCGCATCTCACGCGCGGTCTGCTCCTGTTCGGATCGACGATATGCAACATTCTCGCGCTGCGGACGCTGCAGCTGGCGGAAACCACCTCGATCTACTTCTTCGGCCCAATGGTGATCACTGCGCTTGCCGGTCCGTTGCTCGGCGAATGGGCAGGCTGGCGGCGCTGGCTGGCGATCATGAGCGGCTTTGTCGGCGTCCTCATCATCACCCGGCCGGGCATCGGAGTTTTTGGCGTCGGCCATCTCTTTGCGCTCGGCTCGATGCTATCGAACAGTTTCTACGTCATCATGACGCGCCGCATGTCGGCGACGGAAACCTCGGAAAGCCTCATTCTGTTTTCGGCGCTGGCGCCGGCCGTGCTGCTGCTGCCGACACTGCCGTTTTCGCTTTCGTTGCCGCAGGATGGCTGGCACTGGTTCATATTGCTGATGCTGGGCGTCTTCGGCGCCATCGGCCATTGGCTTCTTGTGCAGGCCTATCGCCTTGCCACCACCACGGCCCTGGCTCCCTATCCCTATTCGCAGATGATCTGGATGATCATCTCCGGCCTGATCGTCTTCAACCAGTTTCCCGATCGCTGGACGCTGGTCGGTGCCACAGTCATCGTCGCCAGCGGCCTCTACATCGTTCACCGCGAGCACCGGCTTCGCTTGCGCAACCGCGCGACGCTGGACGCGGAGGCGGAAGCGCTGGCAAAAAAACTTTGATTTGCGCGGGATCGATGGCATAAGAGCCGGCCTTTAAACAGTTTAAATTGCTTCGGGAGCGCAGGGCGCTGGCACAGAAGATCAAGCTTTCCACCATCGCGGATGCGCTCGGCGTGTCCACGGCCACGGTCTCGCTGGCCTTGCGCGACAGCCCGCTGGTCGCCGGCGGCACCCGCGATCGCATCAAGGAACATGCCCGCGCCATCGGCTATATCTACAACCGCCGCGCCGCCAGCCTGCGCACCTCGCGTTCGGGCATTGTCGGCGTCGTCGTCCATGACATCATGAACCCGTTCTTTGCCGAGATATTGCGTTCGATCGAGAGCGAACTCGACCGCAGCCGGCAAACCTTCATCCTGTCGAACCACTACGACCAACTCGAGAAACAACGCACCTTCATCGACACGCTTCTGCAACTCGGCGCCGACGGCGTCATCATGTCGCCGGCCATCGGCACGCCGCCCGAAGACATAATCATGGCCGAGGAGAACGGTCTCCCGGCAGTGCTGATTGCACGCACCGTCGAAGGTGCCGACGTGCCGGTGTTTCGCGGCGACGATGCCTATGGCACCGGGCTTGCTACCAATCATCTGATCTCGCTTGGCCACAAGCGCATCGCAATGATCGGCGGTACCGACCAGACCTCGACCGGCCGCGACCGCTATCAGGGATATGTCAACGCCATGGAGGCGGCAGGGCTTGAGGTCAGGCCGTCCTGGCGCATCGCCGGCCCGCGCACCAAGCAGGCCGGCTTCGAGGCTGCCGGGCAGTTCCTGGCGCTGAAGGACAGGCCGACCGCGGCCTGCTGCTGGAACGACCTCGTCGCCATCGGCCTGATGAACGGCATTGCGCGCGCCGGGCTGGTGCCGGGCATCGACATCTCTGTTACCGGCTATGACGACCTCGAGGAGGCGGCGATCGCGACGCCGGCGCTAACCACCGTCTGGAACGGCCAGCGCGAGGTTGGCCGCCGCGCCGCCAGCGCGCTGCTCGACAAACTCAACGGACAGACGGTGCGGCCGTCGCAGGAACTGATCAAGCCGGAACTGCATGTGCGCCAGTCGACCGGCAAACCGGTGGAACGTGCATGACAAAAACCAAACAGCAAGCTGTCGCCATTCTGGTGCCGGGCCAGTTCAACGATCATGCGGTCGGCCGCATCGACGGGGTGTTCAGCCGCGTCCGGATCGAACGCGCCGATCCGTCGCTGGTCACCGACGAGATGCGTCATACGGTGCGCGGCATCGCCGCCTTTGGCGGCATAAGCTCCGCGTTGATGGACGCGCTGCCAAAGCTCGAGATCATCGCCAATTTCGGCGTCGGCTATGATTCGGTCGATGTCCGCCACGCCGCACAGCGCGGCATCATGGTCACCAACACACCGGATGTGCTGACCGAAGAGGTCGCCGATACGGCGCTCGGCCTGTTGATCAATACCATCCGCGAACTGCCGCGCGCCGAGGCCTGGCTACGCGACGGAAGCTGGCTGCGCAACGGCAACTATCCGCTGAGCCGGCTGACCTTGCGCGGGCGCCATGTCGGTATCTTTGGCATGGGCCGCATCGGCCTCGCCATTGCCCGCCGGCTCGACGCTTTTGGGCTGCCCATTGCCTATCACAACCGGCGCCGCGTCGAAGGCCTGTCCTATGACTATCACCCGACGCTGAAAGGTCTCGCCGAGGCGGTCGACACACTGATCTCGGTGGCGCCCGGCGGGGCTTCGACGGAAAAGGCCGTCAATGCCGAAATTCTCTCGGCTCTTGGGCCGAACGGCGTCTTTGTCAACATCGGCCGGGGCAGCACGGTCGACGAACCAGCCCTTGCCGCCGCACTTGCCAGCGGCGGCATCGCCGCTGCCGGGCTAGACGTCTTTGCCGACGAGCCGAATGTGCCAGCGGCGTTGCTTGCCGCGCCCAACACCTCGCTTTTGCCACATGTCGGCTCGGCCTCGCAGCACACCCGCCGCGCCATGGCGGACCTGTGCGTCGAAAATCTGGTCTCGTGGTTTTCGCAGCGCAAGGCGCTGACGCCGGTACCGGAGACGGCAAATGTCAAGGCAAGGCCGTAAGCGGGCTGCCATATCTATTAACTTCAGCTTAACCCTTCGGAATCATTCTGGTCCCTTCGCAGTGTATGTCCGCCTGACAGGACATGACAGCAAGATGAAGCGCGCCTCCCTGATCTCTTCGAACCGGCGCGCTAGAAATGCGCGGAGAACCAGGATGAAGACGCTTCCTGCATTGATGGCAGTCGCTGTGCTGTTCGGCAGCGCCCAGCTGTTTTACGCCGGTAGCGGTGAAAGCCGTGCAGCCAGTGAGTCACCACCTTCATCCGGCAACTACAGGCTGGTAGTCCATGGCGACGAGGGGTCTTGTGCGGTCAGCCGCGGCGCCGAGATTTCGCAAGGCCTGTCGCTGTTGACGGTCGCAGCAAATTGCCGCCGGGTGTTGCCCGGCATCGAGCAGGCGAAGTTCTGGCGAGAGCAGGATGACGGCACGGTCACCTTCAGCGCCAACGGCACCGATCCGATCGTCATGTTCTCAGTCGCCGACGGCGATGGTTACGAATCCTACGCGCCGGCGCTGCCGCTGCTGACGCTGGCGTCGGTCGGGAACTAGCGAGCGCGGCAGGACTATTCCGCGGCTGCGCGCGCACCCGATTTCGCCGCCTGATGCAGGCGCACCGCATCGCCGAATGCGCGAAATATCTTTACCGAGATGCTGTCCGATTTGACCCAGTACTCGGGGTGCCACTGGACGCCGACGGCGAAAGCCCGTGTATCGCGCACCGAAACCGCCTCGACAGTGCCGTCGGCGGCGACCGCTTCGACCTGCAGCTTTGGGCCAAGCCGGTCGATGGCCTGGCGATGCACCGAATTGACCATGATGTCGCCGGCGCCGAAGACACCGGCCAGGCAGCTGCCGGGTTTTATCGCCACGCTCTGGCGGATGGCGAAGCGTTCGTCCTGATTGTCGCTTGCCGGCGCACGATGATCGAGCGAACCGGCGCGTTCCTGGATTTCGGTGGCCAGCGTGCCACCCAGCGCCACATTCATCTCCTGAATGCCGCGGCAGATGGCGAGCAATGGCACCCCGCGCTCCACCGCCCGGCGGATCAGCGGCAACGTCGTCGCGTCGCGGGCGGAGTCGTAAGGACCATTGGCTTCGCTGGCGTCACCGCCATAGAGCGAGGGATGAACGTTCGATTTGGAGCCGGTGACCATGACGCCGTCGACGGCGGAAAGCAGTTCGTCGAAGTCGAGCCGGTCGCCGAAGGACGGTACCAGCAGCGGGAACACGCCTGCACCCGAAAGCGCCGCTTCGAGATATTGCTGTGGCGCGGCATGCCAGGTGTAATTGTCGAACTGGCGGACATCGGTCGATACGGCGACGAGCGGCTGGTGCATTTGGTCCGGATCCCATCGGGTGCAACGAATTATCTGCCTGCAAAATAGGCGATCCGAAGGCGCATTTCCATGGCAAGTTTCGGCGTGTCGCGTAGGCCAGTTAATCGACCTTAGACTATAGTTGCAAGATCTGCCCCAACGCCGTGAATTTCCCCGAAATGCGCCACTCAAACCGGGCTGCCGTGCTGGACTCGACTCCTTGCCTGTGTATTGTCGGCTCGAAGCCGATCCGGGCGCCGAAGTGTCCCGAATGTCGGTCAGTGGATCCAAAGGGAGGAACTTCATGGATCGTCGTTCGTTCATCCGCAAGGCCGGCACCACCGGTTTCGGCGCTGCGGCCGCTGCCGCGACACTTGCTGCGCCGGCCATCGCCCAGTCCAATCCGAAAGTGACCTGGCGACTGGCGTCGTCCTTCCCGAAGTCGCTCGATACGATCTATGGCGGCGCCGAAGTGTTTTCCAAGATGCTGTCGGAGGCGACCGACGGCAACTTCCAGGTCCAGGTCTTCGCCTCCGGCGAACTCGTTCCCGGCCTGCAGGCCGCCGATGCCACCACAGCCGGCACGGTCGAGGCCTGCCATACCGTGGCATACTATTACTGGGGCAAGGACCCGACGTGGGCGCTGGGAGCGGCGGTTCCGTTTTCGCTCAACGCGCGCGGCATCAACGCCTGGCACTATCATGGCGGCGGCATCGATCTGTTCAACGAGTTCCTGGCGACGCAAGGTCTGTTCGGGCTGCCGGGCGGCAATACCGGCGTGCAGATGGGTGGCTGGTTCCGCAAGGAGATCAAAACGGTCGCCGACCTTTCCGGCCTCAAGATGCGTATCGGTGGTTTTGCCGGCAAAGTGGTGCAAAGGCTCGGGGTGGTTCCGCAGCAGATCGCCGGTGGCGACATTTATCCGGCGTTGGAAAAAGGCACGATCGACGCCGCCGAATGGGTCGGCCCTTACGACGACGAGAAGCTCGGCTTCTACAAGGTTGCGCCCTATTACTATTATCCCGGCTGGTGGGAAGGTGGACCGACCGTCCATCTGATGTTCAACAAGGCGAAATACGACGAACTTTCGCCGGCTTACAAGTCGCTGGTGCATACTGCCGCTCAAGCGGCCGACGCCAACATGCTGCAGAAATACGACTATCTCAATCCGGCGGCGGTTAAGCGGCTGGTTGCCGGCGGTGCCAAGTTGAGCCCGTTCAGCCAGGAGATCATGGCCGCCTGTTTCGAAAAGGCCAACGAAGTCTATGCCGAGATGGAAGCCTCGAATGCGCCGTTCAAGAAGATCTGGGATTCGATCAAGGCGTTCCGCAAGGAGCATTATCTCTGGGCGCAGGTGGCCGAGTACAACTATGACACCTTCATGATGGTCCAGCAGCGCAATGCCAAGCTCTGATCCTGTTGCTTCGCGGCGCCAGTGTTCCTTTCGGAACACTGGCGCCGTAGCGCATTCATTTGCGATCAGTCGGGCACCACCACGACCTTGACCTCGCCTGGCGCCGGCGGGTTGGCAATGATCGCCACCGCCTCGTCGAGGCTGACCTGTCGTGATATCAGCCGATCTACTTCGATCGTCCCCGAGGCGATAAGATTGGCGGCCCGGCGATGGGTAAAGGGGTTGAGGAAGGAAGCCAGGACCTTCAACTCACGGAACAGCAGATCGAACGGTTCGAACGCCACTTTCATGCCTTGCGGCATCACGCCGACGACGACGACGGTGCCGCCCGCTTTGGCCAGCCGCATCGCCTGCTCAACAGTGTCTTTCACGCCGGCGCATTCGAACACCACGTCGACGCCGCCCGGCATCAAACCCGACCGGCCGACGATCGCATCGATGACATCGAAGGCGCTGGGATCGAGCGTCGCCGTTGCGCCAAATTGCTCGGCAAGAGCCCGCCGCGAGGCCTGACGGGTCGACAAGATAATGGTCGTCGCACCGGCGAGCTTTGCCAGTTGAACGGTGAGCAGGCCGATCACGCCGCCGCCGAGCACCGCGACCGACGAGCCTGGTTTGATCGCGGCAAGGTCCACGCCATGCAGGCAGCAGCCGAGCGGCTCGCAGAAAGCACCATGCGTAGGCTTCAGATCGCCTGGCAAGACGAAGGCCTGTTTCTGGGGCAGGACAAGATATTCGGCAAAGCCGCCATCGCGATGGATGCCGATGGCGCGTAGATTGCCGCAGAGATTGACCCGGCCGGCCTGACAATGCTCGCATCGGCCACAGGCAATGTTGGGATCGCCGGTGACGCGGTCGCCGACGGAAAAGCCGGATACGGCAGGTCCGACCGCCTCGACGATGCCGGAGAATTCATGCCCGAGCGTCACCGGCGGCGTGCACGGGAATTCACCATGGAAAAGATGCCTGTCGGTGCCGCAGACGCCGCACGCCTCGATGCGCACCAGCAGATCGTTCGGCCCGGCGGTCGGTTTCTCGACCTCGCACACGGCGAGGCTGCCCACTCGCTCCAACCGAACCGCCTTCATGGCTGCCGGGCCTTCCTCAGTTGAAACTCGGTGGTTGCGACAGATCGATTGCCGGCGCCGCCGGTTTCGCGGGCGGCTTTTCGTCGAAGCTCGGCGGCTGCGACAAATCCGGTGGGGAAGGTGAGGCCGGGGCAGTGCCGCCGTTGGCCGGCGGCGTGCCAAGCGGCGACAAGCCGATGCCAGGCGTTTCCGGCACCTGGTAGTTGATGGTGCCAGGATCGACGACAGTGCCTTTGTAGTGCATCACCATCTGCGGGAAGGCGATGGTCAGGCCGATCATGATCACCTGGATGCAGACGAAGGGCACTGCGCCCCAATAGATCTGCCCTGTGGTGACGGGCGCGATCTGCTTGCCGGTGAGTCGGTCGAGATAGGGCACGCGCGCGGCGACCGAGCGCAGATAAAACAGCGCGAAGCCGAAGGGCGGATGCATGAAGGAGGTCTGCATGTTGACGCCCAAAAGCACGCCAAACCAGATCAGGTCGATGCCGAGTTTGTCAGCCGCTGGCGCCAAAAGCGGCACGATGATGAAGGCAAGCTCGAAAAAGTCGAGGAAGAAGGCGAGCACGAAGACGAGGATGTTGACGCCAATCAGGAAACCGACTTCACCGCCCGGCAGCGACGTCAACAGGTGCTCGACCCAGATGTGGCCATTGACGCCGTAGAAGGTCAGCGAGAACACCCGCGCGCCGATCAGGATGAACAGAACGAAGGACGACAGCCTGGTCGTCGAGGCCAGCGCCTGCTTGACCACGTCGAGCGACAGCCGCCCCTTCACCGCCGCCATTGCAAGCGCGCCGACGGCGCCCATGGCGCCGCCTTCCGTCGGCGTGGCGATGCCAAGGAAGATGGTGCCCAGCACCAGGAAGATCAGCGCCAGCGGCGGGATCAGCACGATGATCACCTGCTGTGCCAGTCTGGACATCAGGTTGATCTTCAGGCGCTGGTCGACGATCGCCACGACATAGATGAAGATGACGCCGATGGTGGCGCCGAGAATATCGGCGTTGCCGCCATGGTTCGGCGCGAGGTAGCGATACGCCGCATAGGAAACCACCACCGCCGCCAGCAGCGCCGCCAGCAGCGACAGCACACCGTGGCCGAGCGTGCGGGCCTCAAGCGGCAGTGCCGGCATCGACTTCGGCCGAAAGATCGACATGAGCAGGATGTAGAGCATGTAGATGCCGGTCAAAATGAGCCCGGGGATCAGCGCCCCCTTGTACATATCGCCGACCGAGCGGCCGAGCTGGTCGGCCAGGACGATCAGCACCAGTGACGGCGGGATGATCTGGGCGAGCGTCCCGGACGCGGCAATGACGCCGGATGCCAGCCGCCGGTCGTAGCCGTAGCGCAGCATGATCGGCAGCGAAATCAGACCCATGGCAATGACGGAAGCCGCCACCACGCCGGTCGTCGCGGCAAGCAGCGCGCCGACGAAAATCACGGCATAGGCAAGGCCACCACGGACCGGTCCGAACAGCTGGCCGATCGTGTCGAGCAGGTCTTCGGCCATGCCGGATCGTTCGAGCACGATGCCCATGAAGGTGAAGAACGGGATCGCCAGCAGCGTATCGTTCGACATCACCCGGCTGCCATAGAAATTATCCGGCAACGCGTGCAGCAACGGCCAGGCGAGATTGATCGAGCCGCCCGAATAGGGCGACAGAAGCACGCCGATGAAGAAGAACATCAGGCCGTTGGCGGCGAGCGAGAAGGCGACGGGGTAGCCGATCAGCAGGAAGACGACCAGCGAGGCGAACATGATCGGCGCCATGTTCTGGGCGATGAACTCGATCACGAGCGCACCTCTTCGGCGAGCGCCTTGGCTTCGAGTTCGGCCTGCTCATGCGCCGATATGAACGGAGTGGGATCGTCCATCTGACCGCGCATGATGGCGATTTTCTTGATGATTTCGGAAATGCCCTGCAGCGCGAGCAGAAAAAAGCCGACCAGCAAAATCGCCTTCGCCGGCCAGATGATCAGCCCGCCGGAATTGTTCGACATCTCCCCGCTGCGATACGACAGCGACACATAGGGAACGAAATAGACCACCATCAACGTCACGAACGGCATCAGGAAGAAGACGTGACCGAAAAGGTCGATCCAGTGCTGCACGCGGCGCGAGAACATGCCGTAGACGATATCGATGCGGATATGGTCGTTCTGCTTCAGCGTGTAGGCGGCGGCCAGCATGAAGGCGGCGCCGAACAGATACCATTGCAATTCCAGCCAGGCGTTCGAGGACATGTCGAACACCTTGCGGATGACGGCGTTGGCGGCGCTTACCAGGATCGCCAGCAGGATCAGCCACGAAACCCATTTGCCGATGAATTCGTTCAAACGGTCAATGGTTCTGGAAAGAGCGAGAAGCCCTGCCATGCATTCCTCCCTTGTGTCAGAGCGCGGCGGTTCCCTGTCCGTCGTGTCGCTGTGGACCAACGGTATGCAGTGCGTGGTCCGGCGGGTCAACACGGGACACCCCGCATAAACACAGTTGTGAGATGACGGGCGGCAAAATGCTGC
The DNA here is from genome assembly GCF_040320845.1 of Mesorhizobium sp. M0601. Classification (NCBI taxonomy): domain Bacteria; kingdom Pseudomonadati; phylum Pseudomonadota; class Alphaproteobacteria; order Hyphomicrobiales; family Phyllobacteriaceae; genus Mesorhizobium; species Mesorhizobium sp. M0601. The sequence goes on along the minus strand of NZ_JAMYQK010000002.1, from coordinate 307,405 downwards.
CGCGTCCTTTGCATGTCCAAGGACATGCGGCGCTTTCGTCCAAGCAAAGTCGGGTGCGGCTCAGGCGATCTTCTGTTGGTCGCGGCCGGCGCCGATCAGCACAAGCATGGCGACGAGGAACAGGTACATCCAGCCGTCCCGCCATTCGAGCGGGAAATAGCCGGCCCATAGCGATTCGGCCATGCCGAAAGCGGCGGCACCCAGTGCCGCCCGCAAAGGCGAGAGATAGCCGCCCACTGCGGTCACGAACAGGATCTTCAACCCGTAGACCAACCCTGTGCCGAAGCTGATGTTACCGTAGTAGAAGGCGGCGAGCACGCCGGCCAGTGCCGCGCAAAGGCCGCCGAAAAGCACCGCATGCCGAAACACCGCACGAACATCGACGCCGCACATCGCAGCCGCCTTGGGATCGTCGGATACGGCGCGCCAGCTCCGGCCGAAGCTCGAATATGCGAAGCCCCAGGCAGCCAGCGCCATGGCCGCCAGTACGGCGGCGCAATCGAGCAATTGGATCAGCGTCAACGTCGCCTTGAAGCTGGCATTCTGCGCGAAGACGATGGTCTGGGCCAGCATTGGCGGCAACCATAGGTCATGGGTATCGGCGGCGATGCGGCTGGCTTCCGACAAGACCAGCAATATGCCGAGCGTCGTCACCACGATGGCGTTGGGCGAGCGGTCGGCCAGCGGTTCGAAGATACTTCGCGACAGGACATGGCTGAGCAGCGCCGCATAAAGGAATGCCGCAGCTACGCCGAGCGCGACCGATGCAAACAGCGTCAACCACAGCGCCTGATAGCCGAACGCCGCAGTGAGGATCATCGTATGCCCGCAAAAGGCGAACAGCGCGCCATAGGCAAGATTGGTACGGTGCAGGATGCCGTTGGTCAGCACGTAGCCGAATGCAAGCAATGCGTAGAGCGCGCCCGAATGCAGCCCGTTCAGAACCTGCTGGAAGAAATAGAGCATGCAAGACCCTCTATGCATGCCCCGCAATCGGGGCAGAGGTTTGGGACGAACGATATTCTCAGTACGGCGATCGCCTCAGTGACGAGCGTTGCACCCGGAATCTAACTTGTCAAACGCGAGTTATCAGTTAGATTTCGCCATATGACAGTATCCTGGACTCCGCACCGCTTTACCGGTGGCATGCTGGCGCTCGATACGGCGAACACCGTCGTTTTGCGGAACGATCCGGAGAAAACTTTCGACCGTTTCGACGATCCGGCCGAGATCGCCCGCTTTGCCGAAGCCGCGAGTGCCTTTCGCGCCGCCGAGCTCGGTGGCAGGCGGCTCGTAGCGCCGGCGCCTGAAAAGATCGCACCGGTGGTGCTGTCGATCCGGGAGACGACCGATCGGCTGTTTCGCGGCGCGGTATCGAAAGGTGCGATCGCGACCGGCGATATGCCGAAATTCTTGGAAGCCTGCGCCGATGGCCTCGCTCATAGCCGCACCGAAATCGGCACGCCTGGAAAACCGTTCGGTGATCCGGCGACGCCGATTGCCTTCGAGGCCGCGCTTGCGGTCTCGGCGCTGTCGCTGCTGTGTAGCGACACCATCGCCAGGCTGAGGATATGTCCGAACTGCAGCTGGCTGTTTGTCGACAAAAGCCGGAATTCCAGCCGCCTCTGGTGCGACATGGCGGTGTGCGGCAACCGCCAGAAGGCAAACCGACACTATCGCCGCCGGACCGCGGCCAGGGAGGTCACCAATGTCTAGAAGATTCTCACGCGCGATGATTGTCGTCGCGGCGTTGTTCGCGGCGGCCGCGCTCGGCGCCTGCCGTGATTCCGGCAAGGACCAGTTGTTCGCCATTTCCGGGAAGCTGTTCGAGTTCAACTACCGGCTGGGTATCGCCACCTATGTCATCACTCTCAATCCGCTGCGGCCGGTGGGTGAGGGGCAGGTCGCTGTGGTCTCCTTCCAGAACCCGGCCGGCGGTGATCCGATCATCGTCACCCAGAAAATATGGCCGAAGCTGCCGCATGTGACGCTCACCAGCCCGCCGCTTACCTGCGTTGTCAAGGACAAGCCCTATGCGGTGTCGATCCGCATCGAGGATTCCAGCGGCAAGTTGCTGCAGAGTTTCGCGACCACTCTGACGTCCTCACTCGACCAGTCGGTCCTGCCCGACCGGCCTCTGGTGGTCGGGCCAGTCTACGAGCTCAACAAGGACCTGGCCGGCCATGTCGACGGCAAGCTGCCCGGTGAACCGAAGCCCAGTTGCCCAAAGGCTGCATGATGCATCACCAGCGGCACTGACCGCCGCCGGAATTTTTCATGCTCGGCCATCCTCCCCGACAGGCGTTTCGTGGCGCCACACGGCCGCGCACGGATCGTTTGTTGCGGACCGCCTGGCACCTTCGATTTTGTTTGACCTCCCCGGCAAGGGAAGAAAGACTGTGGGCACTCGACTCCGACGTTGGCCGCGCACCTCCAGGCGCGGCCTCCGCACAGGAAATGCCTGATGACGCTGCACAATGTCGCGCTCGACGACAAGTTCGACCTGGCAAAGGAGCGCATCTTCCTGTCGGGTGCCCAGGCAGTCATCCGCATGCTTCTGATGCAGCGCGAGCGCGACCGCCGGGCTGGCCTGAACACCGCCGGTTTCGTCTCCGGCTATCGCGGCTCGCCGCTCGGCGGCCTCGACATGCAGCTGTGGAAGGCCAGGAACCAGCTCGCGCAGTCGGACATCGTCTTCCAGCCCGGTCTCAACGAGGAGCTCGCCGCCACCGCCTGCTGGGGCTCGCAGCAGGCCGAATTGCTGGGCGAGGGTACCCATGACGGCGTTTTTTCGGTCTGGTACGGCAAGGGTCCGGGCGTCGACCGCTCCGGCGACGTGTTCCGCCACGCCAATCTCGCCGGGTCGTCGAAACATGGCGGCGTGCTGGCTCTGATGGGCGACGACCACATGGCCGAATCCTCGACCAACGCGCATGCCACCGAGTTCCTGTTCGTCGACAACATGGTGCCGATCCTTAATCCGGCCGGCGTCCAGGAGATCATCGACTACGGCCTTTACGGCTTTGCCATGTCGCGTTTTGCCGGCACCTGGGCGGCGATCAAATGCGTCAAGGACAACATCGAATCGACAGCCTCGGTCGATGCCGCGCTTGACCGGCTAGATATCGTCATTCCGGACTTCGACATGCCGCCCGGCGGCCTCAACATCCGTAACGAGATCGACATGCTCGGCCAGGAGGAGCGGTTGCATGAATACAAGCGCGCCGCCGCTTCTGCGTTCATCCACGCCAATGGGCTGAATCGGATCGTCTATTCGGGCGGCACCAGCGCCAAGCTTGGCATCGTCACCATCGGCAAGAGTTATCTCGATGTTCGCCAGGCGCTGGAGGATATCGGCGTCGACGAAGCGGCCGCCAGTCGTATCGGTATCAGGCTGTTCAAGGTCGGCTGCCCGTGGCCGCTCGACCTGCAACACATCGCCGACTTTGCTCGCGGCCTCGATACCATCGTCGTCGTCGAGGAGAAACGCTCGCTGATCGAGGTGCAACTGCGCGAGAACCTTTACGGCACCGCGACGCAGCCGGTCATCGTCGGCAAGAAGGACGAGACCGGCGACTGGCTGTTCCCGGCCAAGGGCGCGCTCGACCCCAACGATATTGCCATCGCGCTCGGCGAGAGGATTTTGCGAACGATCGGCCCGTCGGAAGAAATCGCCGCGCGGGTTGCGAAATTGCGCCAGTTCCAGGCGATGCTGGCCGACACGTCAGACATCGCCTCGCGCACGCCCTTCTTCTGCTCCGGCTGCCCACACAATTCCTCGACCAAGGTGCCGGACGGCTCGCTCGCCGCCGCCGGAATCGGCTGTCATTTCATGGCGCTGTGGATGGACCGCAACACCGTCGGCTTCACCGCCATGGGCGGCGAGGGCGCGCAGTGGGTCGGCCAGGCGCCGTTCTCGAAGCGCGAGCACATCTTCCAGAATCTGGGCGATGGCACTTACAACCACTCGGGTGTGCTGGCGATACGCTTCGCGCTGTCGACCGACGCCAACATCACCTACAAGATCCTCTACAATGACGCCGTCGCGATGACCGGTGGGCAGCCGCACGAGGGCGGCCTGACGGTAGACATGATCGCAAGGCAGGTGCGCGCCGAGGGCGTGGAGCGCATCGCCATCGTCACCGACGAGCCGGACAAGTATACCGGCAAGGTGGAATTTCCCGCCGGCGCCACCATCCATCACCGCGACGACCTCGATCTCGTCCAGCGCGAGTTGCGTTCGGTCAAAGGCGTCTCGGTGCTGCTCTACGACCAGACCTGCGCCGCCGAGAAGCGTCGCCGCCGCAAGCGCGGCACCTTCCCCGATCCGGACAAGCGTATCTTCATCAACGAGCTGGTCTGCGAAGGCTGCGGCGATTGCGGCGTGCAGTCGAATTGCGTCTCGATCCAGCCGGTCGAGACCGAATTCGGCCGCAAGCGCAAGATCGACCAGTCGAGCTGCAACAAGGACTTCTCTTGCGTCAACGGTTTCTGCCCCTCCTTCGTCACCGTTCACGGCGCCAAAATCAGGAAAGCCGAAGGCATAGCCGGCGCGGCCGACCCGCTCGCGGGGGTGCCGGCGCCGGCGCAATTTGCGCTCGGTGAACAAGGCTGGGCGGCGATCATCGACGGTGTCGGCGGCACCGGCGTCGTCACCATAGGCGCGGTGCTGGGCATGGCCGCGCACCTGGAAGGCAAGGGCTGCGGCATGATCGACATGGCCGGCCTCGCCCAGAAGGGCGGCTCGGTGTTCACCCATGTCCGCATCGCCCGCACGCCGGACGACATCCACGCCATTCGGGTATCGGCCGGCAAGGCCGATCTCGTGCTCGGCTGCGATCTCGTCGTTTCAGGTGCCAAGAAGGTGTTGGCCGCGGTGCGCGAAGGCCATACCATCTTCCTCGCCAACACTGCCGAGATCATGCCGGGCGAGTTCGCCCGTTCGGCCGATTTCTCGCTGCCCGTCGAGCGGCTGAAGAAGGCGATAAGAACGGCCGCGGGCGACGACAGGACGCATTTCTTCGACGCTACCCGCACCGCCACTGCCCTGTTCGGCAGCTCGCTTGGTGCCAACATGTTCATGCTCGGATTCGCCTTCCAGCATGGCGGCTTGCCGCTGTCGACGGAGGCGGTCGAGAAGGCGATCGAGCTCAACGGCGAGGCGGTAGCGATGAATGTCGCGGCATTTCGCTGGGGCCGCCGCGCCGCCCACCAGCCGGATTTCGTCCGCAGCCTTCTCGCCCAGCCGGGCAAGGCCACGCAGCATGCCGCCATTGCCGAGACGCTGGACGATATCATTGCTCGCCGCGTCGGCTTCCTGACCGCCTACCAGAACGCCGCCTATGGCAAGCGCTATGCCGACAGACTGGCGGCGCTGCGCAAGGCCGAAACCAATGCTGTGCCCGGGTCGACCGTGGTGACCGAGGCTGCCGCAAAGAACCTGTTCAAGCTGATGGCGATCAAGGACGAATACGAGGTGGCGCGGCTTTATACGGACGGCTCCTTTGCCGCAGAGCTCGCAAAGCAGTTCCAGAGCTACGGCAAGCTTGAATTCCATCTCGCACCGCCGATCATGGGCAGGCGCGGCAGTGACGGGAAGCCGAAGAAATCGAGCTTTGGCCCGTGGATGATGAACGCGTTCCGCCTGCTGGCGGCAATGAAGGGCCTGCGCGGCACCGTTTTCGACCTGTTCGGCTACAGCGCCGAGAGGCGTATGGAGCGGCAGCTTCTCGCCCTCTATGAAGCCGACCTGGAACTTGTCGCCGGCGCGCTGGCGCCGGGCAAGATCGAGGTTGCTGCCGCGCTTGTTTCGGTACCGGCGCTCATCCGCGGCTTTGGCCACGTCAAGCAGGCCAGTGCCGAAAAAGCCGCCGGCGAACGCCAGCGTCTGCTCGACCGCCTCTCGACGGCGCCGCTGCGGCCGCAACTTCAAGCCGCCGAATAATTCAGCGCTGTGATACGCCTTGTTTACCTGAACGGTAGTTTCCCTGCTTCCGCCGCGTCACCAATGGATGTTGGCAGGGTTCGAAACGCCGCTCTAAACCTTTCTTAAGGCCAATGTGACACTGCTGGGTTCCCCAGGGTTGGGATCCAGACGTGAATCTGAGACGAAAAAACGAGATTCCGGTCGACGTTTACATTCCGTTCGTGGAAACGCTGTTTCGCGACGGGTTCACGCTGTCGATCGGCCTTGTTGCGCAGACACTCCTCGTCATTCTGGTCTATTGGAAGACCATGGACTTGGCGTATCTTCTAGTTGCCGCTGGGCTCATCATTGTCGGTACTCTGCGCCTTCGCAACATCCGAAAATACGGGCGACTTCCTTCCCCGACGACGTGGGAAGAAGCCCATGATCGCGAAAACGATTACATAATTTTCGGTTCGATGCATGGTTTCATGCTTGGCGCGTTCTGTTTCGTCAGTATCTATCTGGCAAATGACAGCCACGACAACTATGCCGAAATAGCCTCTGTCTGCGTCACTCTGGCATCGGTCACGTCGATTGCCGGCCGCAATTATGGGTCGCCGCGGATGGTCATGATTTTTATCATAACCACCACATGGCCCATATCGCTTGGCTTTATCCTGCGCGGCGATATCTACCACATCATCCTCGGTCTGATGTCGGCCCCTTTTCTGTTTGCGATCAAACGGTTCGCCGACATCGTCCGCGAAGTCCTGTTTACCGCCCTGTCGGAGGAAAAGAAGGCGAACCGCATCGCGCAGCGTTTCAACCGCGCGCTCAACACCATGTCGCATGGCCTTGTCATGCTTGGTCCCGACGGCCGGGTGGCGGTGGCCAATGCCGAAGCCGCGCACCTGATGTCGCTCAAATCGGCCGATGCGCTGCTAGGCCGCTCGATCCACGGTCTGCTGATGCGCGGCGCTGCAGGCGGCATGCTGGCGCCGAAAGATTGCCGTTACATCGAAGCCCAGCTGACGCGTGCGTTGCGCGAGGGCCGCGACCGCAAGGTCCTGGTCTCGCTCACCAACGGCCAGCACTATGAATTTTCGGCGCGCGAAGGCAGCCAGGAACTGGGCGTCGTCACTTTCGAGGATGTGACCGCCCGGGTCGAGGCGGAAGACAAGATCCGCTTCATGGCGCGCTACGACAGTCTCACCGGCCTGCCCAACCGCGCCTACTTCCACGAGTTGGTGGTGGAAGCCATGGCCTCAGGGGATCCCGAGCGTCTCTGCGGGCTGGTGGTGCTCGATCTCGATGATTTCAAGAGCGTCAACGACACGCTCGGCCATCCGGTCGGCGACGGATTGATCTACGCCGTTGCCGAGCGGCTGGCGGCAGTCGCTGGGCCAGGCATCACCGTCAGCCGCTTCGGCGGCGACGAGTTCATGATCTTCTTCGAGCGCATCGAGGATGAAAGCCACCTGACCGGCCAGGTTGACGAGATCTTTGTCAATCTACAGGGCGAGGTCGATGTCGCCGGCCACGGATTACGCATCCAGGCCTCCGGCGGCGCGGTGCTGTCGCGGGTCAAGGATACCGACGTTGACGACATGATCGTCAAAGCCGACCTTGCACTCTACAAGGCCAAGGAGCTTGGCAAGAACGGTTGGCGGCTGTTCGAGGCCTCCATGGATGCTGCCTTCCGCAGCCGTCAGCTGATGAAGGCGGACCTGCGCAGCGCCGTGGAAAACAACGAATTGCGGGTGGTCTATCAGCCGATCGTCGCGATGAGCACGATGCGTATCGCCAGTTGCGAAGCGCTGTGCCGCTGGGATCATCCCGATCTCGGGCCGATTTCCCCCGGTATCTTTATTCCGCTGGCGGAGGAAATGGGGATTATTTCCGACATCAGCACCTTCGTCCTGCATGCGGCCTGCACGGAATGCGCCAAATGGCCGGCCCAGACCAGCGTGTCGGTCAATCTCTCGGCCAAGGATTTCCGCAACCGTGATGTCATCCAGAAGGTTCGCGACGCGCTGGCTGAATCCGGTCTCTCCGCCGGACGTCTGGAGATTGAGGTCACCGAGACGGCGCTGCTCGACGACAAGTCGCTGACACGCCAATATATCGAGGAGTTGAAGCGGCTCGGCGTGCGCATTGCGCTCGACGATTTCGGTACCGGGTATTCGAGCCTCAGCTATCTCCACAAACTGCCGCTCGACAAAATCAAGATCGACCGCTCGTTCCTGATGGATGTCACTCAGAACAGCCGGTCGCTCGAATTGCTCAAGGGCATCGTCAACCTGTCACGGCCGCTGGGACTTTCGGTTACCGTCGAAGGTGTCGAGACCTTCGAACAGCTCAAGATCCTGGCATTGCAGGTCAAGCCGGACCTGGTCCAGGGCTTTCTGTTCGGGTCGGCACTCAGCGCGTCCGGCATCGAGACGATGTCGAGCACCGTCTGGCCCTTTGCCAAGGACATCCAGACGGCAAGGAAGGCGCCGCGGCGCTGACTTCGCGCTGAAAACCTGCGTATTTTAGTATAATTTTATTAATTGTTAACCTTAACGGGCGGTAAACGAGCTCCTACTTATTTTCATCTTTACATCTCATGACCCGTCCGTAGTGTCGGCTGGTGGCGGTAATCGCGGGGAATAGAGTTCATGTGTGCCCAGTTGAGTTCGCTCGGCCATGCGGCGGGCGCTGGTGGGAAAGATGCGTCCGAGACCATGTCCAGCTTCGCGCAACATGTTTATGCGCTGCTTGACCGGACGGAGTACCGACGCTGTGAAAGCGGCGAGGACTTCGAAAACATTTACAGGCTGCGCTACAATTCCTATCGGATGAACGATCTGGTGCCCGAGAATGCGTCCCGTCAGGTCCATGACGAGTTTGACGAACTGCCCAATTGCCATACGTTCGGAATCTATATCGAGGGGCGGCTGGTCAGCACAATGCGCCTGCATAACGTGTCTGCTGATAACGCCACATCACCAGCACTCAGCGTCTACAAGGACTTGTTGATGCCGCGTCTGGCGGCCGGCGAAGTCTTTATCGATCCGAGCCGTTTTGCCGTGGACGCCGAATGGTCACGGCTTTACCCGCAGATCCCGTATGTGACGCTGCGCCTTGCGGGCATGGCTTGCTTCCATTTCGGCGCGCCTTATTGCATATCCATGATCCGCGAGGACCATGCGGCTTTCTACAAGCGCATCTATCGGGCGCGACCGATTGGCGATGCGCGGCCCTATGCCGGCGTGATCAACTGTTTCGCGCTGCTTTATCAAGCCGATGTCCTGGCGATCAAGAATGAAACCTACGCTCGCTTTCCGTTCTTCCGTTCGACGCCAATGGAGCAGCGCATGTTGTTCGATACGCCCGGTGCCGGCGAACTCGCCCCGCTGACCATCCTGCCCACCGCCAAGTATTTTCGCGAAGCCGCCTGAACGAGCCCATGGAGCCTTCCGGTCGCTTCGGCGTTCTGGGCAAGGGTGCTGGTGGTAGGTCGGCATGGCCGGCATCCACCAAGCATCGCTTCGATAGCCATCCGATCAAAGGAACCGACATGACCATTTCCACGCTCGCCCTCACCCCGCTCATCGCCCTGATCGCAGGCGTGCTGATCCTGGTGATGCCGCGGCTGCTCAATTATATCGTCGCCCTTTATCTGATCGTTGTCGGCCTGCTCGGGCTGTTCCCGCATCTCGCCGGCTAACGGCATCGGCAATAGCGGACCTGCCATCCATTGTGATTGGTATCGCCGCGCTCCGCGCAGCGATTTCAAGTTTTACTTGAGATTGTTGGCTGCGGCGATGCGGCAATAGCGCCATTGCCCTTAACGCGGCTTTTCGCTATGTGCCTGAAAGATGTCTTCGAAGGGGTATTCCAATGGCTGAACACACGCCGACCGGTCCTGTCGAACTGGGCGCGAAGATGGACTATGCCGAGCACGACCGCACCTATGCCGGCTTTGTGATGCTGGCCAAATATGGGTCGCTATTTTGCGCCGCCGTGCTTCTTGCCATGGCGTTCGGCTTCTTTGTGGGCGGCTTCTTCTCGGCGACTATCCTCTTCGTGCTGATCCTGGCCATCGGCGCCTTTATCCTCCGATAACTCCTCCAACCTTTGTCGAAGGCGCCGCCGGGGTCGGTCGGTGTCTTGCGGTAACAGGGTTCCGGCCGAAAGGATCGTGCGGTGGGACAGACGGTTTTCATCCCTCGTGAGCTCGACGCAAACGAGCCTCGCGTCGCGGCCTCGCCCGATACGGTGAAGCGGCTGGCAGCACTGGGTTTCGACGTAATCGTGGAAACCGGCGCCGGCACGGCGTCGCGCGTTCCCGACGAGGAGTTTGCCAAGGCGGGCGCCGCGATCGGCAAGGCCGGCGATGCAGCCAGGGCCGATGTGGTGCTGAAGGTGCGCCGCCCCACGGACGCCGAGCTGAAGGGCTACAAGTCCGGCGCCGCTGTCATCGCGATCATGGATCCCTACGGCAACGACGCTGCCGTCGCTGCCCTTGCCAAGGCCGGTGTTACTGCCTTCTCCATGGAGTTCATGCCGCGCATCACCCGCGCCCAGTCGATGGACGTTCTATCCAGCCAGGCCAACCTCGCCGGCTATCAGGCGGTGATCGACGCGGCTGCCGAATATGACCGGGCGTTACCGATGATGATGACGGCGGCCGGCACCGTACCGGCAGCGAAGGCGTTCGTCATGGGCGTCGGCGTCGCCGGTCTGCAGGCCATCGCCACCGCGCGCCGCCTCGGCGCCGTGGTCACCGCCACCGACGTGCGCCCGGCCGCCAAGGAGCAGGTCGCCTCGCTCGGCGCAAAATTCCTGGCCGTCGAGGACGAGGAGTTCAAGGCGGCCGAGACGGCCGGCGGCTACGCCAAGGAAATGTCGAAGGAATACCAGGCCAAGCAGGCGGCGCTGACTGCCGAGCACATCGCCAAGCAGGACATCGTCATCACCACCGCGCTGATCCCCGGCCGTCCGGCGCCGAAGCTGGTCTCGGCGGCAATGGTCGCCTCGATGAAACCCGGCTCTGTGATCGTCGACCTCGCGGTCGAGCGCGGCGGCAATGTCGAGGGCGCCGAAGCCGGCAAGGTGGTGACCACGGCCAACGGGGTAAAGATCGTCGGCCATCTCAACGTTCCCGGTCGCGTCGCCGCCTCGGCCTCGCTTCTCTATGCCAGGAACCTCTATGCCTTCCTTGAGACGCTGGTCGACAAAGCGACGAAGACGCTTGCCATCAACCGCGACGACGAGCTGGTCAAGGCAACCATGCTGACCGATGCTGGCAAGATCGTGCATCCGGCTTTCGCAAAGGCTGAGCAGGAGCCGCCAAAGGGCCAATATGTCGAACCACCGGCCATTCCGGCCAGGACGATGGTTGCCGAGGCTTCGGCGAAGCCGGCTGCGAAGAAAACGGCCGCTTCGAGGAAGCCCAAGACCACCGGAGGGATCGCGTGATGGATCAGACGCTGCAGAAAGCCCTCGACCAGCTCGACCAGGCGACAGCTGCCGTGCGGCTCGCCGTGCAGAACCTGGCGGCCGCGCCCGGCACCGAGGCGGTGGGTGACGCCGCTCACGCGCTGTCCGGCGGTGCCATCGATCCTTTCGTCTTTCGCTTCGCCATCTTTGTCCTGGCGATCTTCGTCGGCTACTACGTCGTGTGGTCCGTCACGCCGGCACTGCACACGCCGCTGATGGCGGTCACCAACGCCATTTCCTCCGTCATCGTCGTCGGCGCGCTGCTGGCCGTCGGCATCTCGGCCTCAGGGCTTGCCACCGGCTTCGGCTTCGTTGCGCTGATGCTGGTATCGGTCAACATCTTCGGCGGCTTCCTCGTCACCCAGCGCATGCTGGCCATGTACAAGAAGAAGGAAAAGTAGGCCGCCATGAACGCCAACTTCGCCTCCTTTCTCTATCTGGTCTCCGGCATCCTGTTCATCCTCGCATTGCGCGGCCTGTCGCATCCGACCACCAGCCGCCAGGGCAATATGTACGGCATGATCGGCATGGGCATCGCCATCGCCACGACGCTGGCGCTGGCGACCCCTTCGGCCGGGCGCTTCGGCCTCATAGTGCTCGGGCTGCTGATAGGCGGCTCGGCCGGTGCGGTCACGGCACGGCGCATTGCCATGACCTCGATGCCGCAGCTGGTCGCCGCCTTCCACTCGCTGGTCGGTCTTGCCGCGGTCATGGTGGCGGCCGCCGCCATCTATGCACCGGAAAGCTTCGGCATCGGCACCGTCGCCGATATTCATGCCCAGGCACTGATCGAGATGAGCCTCGGCGTTGCCATAGGTGCCATCACCTTCACCGGCTCGGTCATCGCCTTCTTGAAGCTTGACGGCCGCATGTCGGGCAAGCCGATCATGATCGGTGGCCGCCACTTCATCAACGCGGCCCTGGGCATTGCGCTGATCGTGCTGATCGTGCTGCTCGTCACCACCGAGTCCAAGGTGGTGTTCTGGCTGATCGTTGCCGCCTCGCTGGTGCTGGGTGTGCTTCTCATCATCCCGATCGGTGGCGCCGATATGCCGGTGGTCGTGTCGATGCTGAATTCCTATTCGGGCTGGGCCGCGGCCGCCCTGGGCTTCACGCTCGGCAATCTGGCGCTGATCATCACCGGCGCGCTGGTCGGCTCGTCGGGCGCCATCCTGTCTTACATCATGTGCAAAGGCATGAACCGGAGCTTCATCTCGGTCATCCTCGGCGGCTTCGGCGGCGAGACATCAGCCATTGCCAACGACGGCATCGAGCGCACGGTCAAGCAGGGCTCGGCCGAGGATGCCGCCTATCTGATGATGAATGCGCAAAAGGTCATCATCGTGCCGGGCTACGGCATGGCCGTCGCCCAGGCGCAGCACGCGCTGCGCGAGATGGCCGACAAGCTCAAGGCCAACGGCGTCGACGTCAAATACGCCATCCACCCGGTTGCCGGCCGCATGCCCGGCCACATGAACGTGCTCTTGGCCGAAGCCAACGTGCCTTATGACGAAGTGTTCGAGCTGGAGGACGTCAACTCTGAGTTCGCGCAGGCCGACGTCGCCTATGTCATCGGCGCCAACGACGTCACCAATCCCTCGGCCCGTGACGACAAGTCGTCACCGATCTACGGCATGCCGATCCTCGATGTCGACAAGGCCCGCACCTGCCTGTTCGTCAAGCGCTCGCTCGGCTCCGGCTATGCCGGCATCGACAACACGCTGTTCTACAAGGACGGCACCATGATGCTGCTCGGCGACGCCAAGAAGATGACCGAGGAGATCGTCAAAGCGATGGATCACTGAAACGGCGTCGCTGCCAACTCACTGCCGATCGTCGAATACAGCCCGGCTCCGCGCCGGGCTTTTTCTTGGCTGTTACCGGTTCTGAAGCTACGATGCCGACCCGTCGTCTTGCTAACGGCGTCATCGTGGAGGTGCTGGTGCCCGACCCTGGTTCTGCTGCATCGCCGGCCGCCGATCTGACCGCAGCAGAGAAGGCGCCACGCAAGCGCAGCCAGGCGGTAGTGGTCGTGCACGGCATGGGCGAGCAGCGGCCCATGGACACGTTGAGGGAGTTTGTCCAGGCCGTATGGAGCCACGATCCGGCCCGTGCACCGTTCTATGCCCATGTCCCCGATCCGGCCGACCCGATGGGTGCGAAGATCAACCAGAGCTGGATCACGCCCGACAGCCGGACCAATTCGCACGAACTCCGCCGGATCACCACGCCCTATGATGTCGATGGCCGCCGCACCGATTTCTACGAGCTTTACTGGGCCGACATCACCCAGGGCACGACCCGAAGCCGCCTTGCTGCCTGGGTGACGACCCTGCTCTGGCGCAAGCCGGCCGATATTCCGCGCGATGTGCTCAAACTCTATGTCGTCACGCTTTTGGCCACCCTCGTGGTCCTGGGCGCGGCGCTGGCGCTCGCAACGTCGACCTGGCAAGGCTACATCTCCTGGACGACGGGTGTGCTTGTCACGGTTCTGGCGTCGTTCGTCATCTGGTCGGTGGACCAGTTTGGCTTGCCCTATTTCGGCGACGTCGCCGCCTATGTGCGGGCCGAAGCGGCAACGGTCGAGAAGCGGGCGCTGGTCCGCGAGCGTGGCCTCAAGCTGCTGAAGCGTCTCATGATGGACGATGCCTATGACCGCATCGTGCTGGTCTCGCACAGCCTCGGGTCGATCATCGCCTATGATCTGTTGCAGATATTGTGGGCCGATTTCAGGCCTAGAAAGTTGGAAGCCATTCGCGACAAAGCGAGGCTGAAGGCGATCCACGCCGTCGACAAGGCGACGCTGGTCGCCGATGCCTCCGCTTGGCCCGACAGCCTCGATGACCTCCCCGCATTCCGGCGCAGCCAATGGGAGCTCTACCGGCAGCTTCGCGTCGGCGACGCCGATCATCCGCTGCCGTGGAAGATCAGCGATTTCGTCACGCTCGGCAGTCCGCTGACCCACAGCGAGTTTCTGGTGACCTACAACCTCGCCGAATTCAGGCGCGGCATCGCCGAGCGCCTGTTTTCAGCATGCCCGCCGATCGCCGACAGAGCGGCGGGCGGGACCATGCTCTACCAGGAAGGGCGCAGCCATTCCGGCAAGCCGCAGCGGGCAGTGCATCATGGCGCGGTGTTTGCCGCGACACGCTGGACCAATATTTTCGACAGGGGCAATGGCTGGCTGACCGGCGACCCGATTTCAGGGCGGATGACGGAAAATTTTGGTCCCGGCGTGGAAAACATCCAGGTCGAGCTGCGCGGCTCGGGCGGCCGCGTCTTCACGCACAGGCTCTACTGGTCGCTGACGGCGAGCGGCGTCGAGGTCGACGCGCTGGCCGGCGTACAGCCGCGCTCGCACCTTGCCGTGCTGCGCGATGCGGTCGATCTCGGCCGCAAACTGGAAGCTGAGCTGTAGGCGGCAAGCAATGCGCGGCGGCAGTTCAAAGCAAGGTCCCCTTCGGGCGTAATCTTCCCGAAGCGGACCGAGTTCGCTTAGTCACCGATCAACGATTGGTCAGGAAAATCGCTTCCTCGTCGTCGCGCTGCCTGCCGCCAAGTGCTGCAGCCGCGCTGGCAATGAAGGCCCCGACGACCAGCGACAGCGCGCCAATCAACGAGAAGGTCGCGCCTGCCTTTCTGGCGGTGTCGGCCGCCTGCTGGGCCTTGACCTTGGCGTCCTGCGCTCTGGCGATTACCGTATCGACGCGAGCGGTGGCATCCGCTTCGGACAGGCCTGTGCGGGCGGCCACCAGCCGCGATAGATAGGTCTTGTCGTCGGCCGATATTTCGCCTGCTGCGGCACTCGCGATTAGAATGCGCGATGCCTGCGCCGTTGCCGCAGCGTCGCTCTCCGGATTGGCGGCAGCGAGCCTTGCCGGATCGGCCGGGCGGAACAGCGTATCGACGAAATACGATGTGGCGTTGTCAGTCGAGGCGCTACCCGCGTTTGCAGCAGCACCTGCCGAAGCGCCCATTGCCGCGCCCGATGCCACAGTCGAAGCAGCCTGGACACCGGTACCTATCGCGGCCGAAAGCGCCGTGCCGAGCACGCCGGCGACGAGCAGCGTCGCCAGCGCCCAGGCCAGGAAGCCGTGAGCGGTATCGCGGAAGAAGACTTCATCGGTGTGGATGCCGACCCATTTGGTGCGCAGGCGTCCGGCGAGGTAGCCACCCAGGGCCGAGGACAGCCACTGCACGACGATCAGCCAGACGGCGGTGGAAACGGCGAAAGTGGTGACTGACGCACCCGAGCCGGACCATGGCGACACCATGCTCAGCCCAAGCCCGGAGCCGAGCAGCATCAAGATGAAGGTAAGCGTTGACGCAGCAAAGGCGCCGGCGACGATTGGCCCCCAGCTGACAGCAGTGGAAGCGGATTCCGTCGGGGCGGAAACGTCGACAGCTGTTACGGTGGACGGCATCGAAGCCTCCCTACCGTGCGAACAGCATGATCAGAATAATGATCGGTATTGGGACTCCGAGAAGCCAGAGCAAAATGCCACGTCCCATGGATGCCTCCTGCGGCGATTGTGATCAACTACAATGCCTTGAAAGCCTTTCCGTTCCGGCGGTCCTGGTGATCTTTGTTGCGTTGCAGCAGTCGTATTGGTGCGCCAAGGCGCACCAATACACTTCATGCCTGCTGGCTGGGTATCTGGATGGCGACTCAAATGTCCAGATTGGCAACCGACAGCGCGTTTTCCTGGATGAATTCGCGCCTTGGCTCGACCTCGTCGCCCATCAGCCGTGAAAACAAGCTGTCCGCATCAGTCGCGTCATTGACCTTGACCTGTAACAGCGAGCGCACATTCGGGTCGAGCGTCGTTTCCCAGAGCTGCTCGGCGTTCATTTCGCCAAGGCCCTTGTAGCGCTGCATGGTCAGGCCCTTGCGGCCGGTGGCAAACACGGCATTGAGCAGTGCCAGCGGCCCCGAAATGGTTTCCGAGACATCCTTGCGGCGCAGCACCGGCGGCTCGCCGTAGATTTCCGCCAGGCGCGGCGCATAGCGGTCGAGCTGGCGTGCGTCGGCGGAATTGATCAATGCCAGGTCGAGATGCGCGAACTCCTTGACGCTGCGCACCGTTCGCTCGAAGACATAGCCGCCAATGCCCTCGTTCGAGGTCGACATGCGGCCGATCCAGCCGCGCTCGGTGTCCTCGGCGATAATGTCGAGACGACGGGCAACACGCTCGGCCGTTTCGTTGGCGCGGCGGAGGTCGGTGAAGATCTCCGGGTTGAGCGCGCCGGCAATCGCTGCCTGCTCGACCACGCCTCTGTTATAGCGCGTGTGCAATCCGTTGATGAGCTGGCGGACAGCCAAGGCGTCGTCGATGGCGCTGCGCAGGTCCTGTCCAGCCCGCACCTCGCCTGTGCTGAGCGCCAGCGACGCTTCTTCCAGCCCGGAGCCGATCAGGAATTCCTCGAAGGCGGCTTCGTCCTTGATGTATTGCGAGCTCTTCCCGCGCGTCACCTTGTAGAGCGGCGGCTGCGCGATGTAGAGATGCCCGCGTTCGATCAGTTCCGGCATCTGCCGGAAGAAGAAGGTCAGCAGCAAGGTGCGGATGTGGGCGCCGTCGACATCGGCGTCGGTCATCAGGATGATCTTGTGGTAGCGCAGCTTGTCGGCGTTGAACTCGTCCTTGCCGATCGAGGTGCCGAGCGCGGTGATCAGCGTGCCGATCATGTCGGAGCCGAGCATGCGGTCGAAGCGGGCGCGCTCGACATTGAGGATCTTGCCGCGCAGCGGAAGAATGGCCTGGTTCTGGCGCGAACGGCCGCCCTTGGCCGAGCCGCCGGCGCTGTCGCCCTCGACGATAAAGATCTCGGATTTCGCCGGATCGCGCTCCTGGCAATCAGCCAGCTTGCCGGGCAGCGAGGTGACGCCGAGCGAACTCTTGCGGGTGATGTCGCGTGCCTTGCGCGCGGCTTCGCGCGCGGCAGCGGCCTGGATGACCTTCTCGATGACCGCCTTGCCCTCGGTCGGGTGCTCCTCGAGCCAGGTGCCGAGCGCTTCGTTGACAAGCCCTTCGACCACCGGGCGGACCTCGGACGACACCAGCTTGTCCTTGGTCTGCGAGGAGAATTTCGGGTCGGGAACCTTGACCGACAGCACCGCGGTCAGCCCTTCGCGGCAATCATCGCCGATCAGCGCCACTTTTTCCTTCTTGGTCAGGCCCGAGGAGTCGCCATAACCGGTTATCTGGCGCGTCAGCGCACCGCGGAAGCCTGCCAGATGCGTGCCGCCGTCGCGTTGCGGGATGTTGTTGGTGAAGGCCAGCACGTTCTCGTGGTAGCTGTCGTTCCACCACATGGCGACTTCGACCGTGATGCCGTCGCGCTCGGCGCGGATCGAGATCGGCTTGTCGAGCAACGGCTTCTTCGTCCGGTCGAGATATCGGACGAACTCTTCCAGCCCGCCATCGTAGTGCAGTTCATGGCGCACGATGTCGGCATGGCGGGCATCGGTCAAAACGATGCGCACGCCGGAGTTCAGGAAGGCGAGCTCGCGCAGCCGATG
The DNA here is from genome assembly GCF_040320845.1 of Mesorhizobium sp. M0601. Lineage (NCBI taxonomy): Bacteria > Pseudomonadati > Pseudomonadota > Alphaproteobacteria > Hyphomicrobiales > Phyllobacteriaceae > Mesorhizobium > Mesorhizobium sp. M0601. The sequence goes on along the minus strand of NZ_JAMYQK010000002.1, from coordinate 289,490 downwards.
CTCCAGCGTACCGTAGTCGAATTCGACCATGGTGAAAGTCTCGGACGACGGCAAAAACGTGATTTCGCTGCCGCTGCGCCCTTCATAGGTGCCGGGGACCTTGTCTTGTTCATAACTGCCGGTGATCCGCAGCGGCGCGTCGGCATTGCCATGCGTGAAACTCATCTCGTAGATCTGGCCGTTGCGGCGGATCTTCAGTTTCAGCCAGGCCGACAGGGCGTTGACGACCGACACGCCGACGCCGTGCAGGCCGCCTGAGACCTTGTAGGAGTTCTGGTCGAACTTGCCGCCGGCATGCAGCTGCGTCATGATCACTTCGGCCGCTGAAATGCCTTCGCCGGTGTGGATATCGGTCGGAATGCCGCGGCCATTGTCGATGACCGTCACCGATCCGTCCGGATTGAGCGTCACCGTCACCAGGTCGGCATGGCCGGCCAGTGCTTCGTCGATGGCGTTGTCGACCACCTCATAGACCATGTGGTGCAGGCCCGAGCCGTCGTCGGTATCGCCGATATACATGCCCGGCCGCTTGCGAACGGCATCCAAGCCCTTCAAAACCTTGATGGAATCGGCGCCGTATTCGGCTTCAACGCCGTTGGCGATGTCGGTCTGGTCGCTCATGAAAACCTGTCTGATTGATGCCGTGTGCAGAGCGCGAAAAATCGGCTTCGAATCGCGCATTTCTAATGTCGTAGATATAGGCGCAAAAGGCGGTTTTTCCAAGGTTTGCAGGCATTTCGGAACGGAATGACCATCGCGTGAGCAGGCTATCGGCGCCTGGCTTCGATCCTGGCCAGCCGCTCACGTAAAAACTTGATCATGAACTTGTGGCGCGGTGCCAACCGCCCGCTCCGGTCGAGCTCGAGCGTCATGTCGAGCGCCTTGGAAAGCACAGCCTTCGGGTCCTTTGCGACTTGGGCGTAGTCGATATAGGCGACCACCAGGTCGCGCTGCCAGGTGGCGTTGTCCGGATCGGACCGGGCAAGTTTCTCGCGAATGGCCAGACTGTCCTGAAGGGCTTGCCGGGCGCCCCTGACGTCGCGCTGCCTGAGGCGCAGCGTGGCGACTTCGGACAGCGTTATCGACAAGTCCCGCTGCCAGTCGGAATTGGCGGGATCGAGCTTGGCCAGCCTCTGCGCAATCGCGTAGCTGTCCAGATAGGCTTTCAGCGCGCCTTTGTGGTCGCCCTGTATCGCCAGGACGCCGGCGACTTTCTCGATGCACACGGACAGGTCGCGCTGCCATTCGGTGTTGTTCGGGTCGCCGGCGGCGAGCGCGCTGGCCTGCGAAAGTGCCTCACGATAAGCCGAAAGTGCCGCCGGCCAATTCTGCTGGTCGCTCAGCGCATTGCCGATCTTGGCGTTGCCGACCGACAGGTCGCGCTTCAACTCGGTGTCGTCCGGATCGCGTTTCGCCAGTTGCTTGACGATCGCCAGACCTTCCTTGTAGGCCGCCAGCGCCCCGGCGGCGTCGCCGCGTTCGCGCAGCAGGTCGCCTATCGTATCGTGGCTGACCGAGACGTCACGCTGCCGGTCGGCGTCTCCCGGTTTGTCCGCCGCCAGCGCCAGCCGCACCTTCAGGCTCTCTTCATAGGCCGCCTGTGCGTTGTCCAGTTGGCCTGCGATATGGGCAAGGTGACCGATCTCATCGTAGGTGATGGTCAGGTCGCGCTGCAGTTCGGCACGGTCCGGCTCTCCGGCGGCGAGCTGCTTCTTGATCGACAGGCTTTCCTGGTAGACCTCTGCGGCGCCGGCCAGATCGCCTTGCGTCGCCAATACGTTGCCGATCTTGTCGTCGGCCATGGCGAGGTCGCCGAACCACTCCAGATTAGCCGGTTCTGCCTCGGTCAGGCCCTGCAGAATGGTCTTGGCCGTCTCATAATTCTGCAGCGCTGTCGGCAGATTGCCTTGCGCCATTCGCACGTTGCCGAGCTTGACGTGGCTGACGGCGAAGTCGCGCTTCACGTTGGGATCGGTTTCATGATGCGACCGCCGCTCAAGATCGGCTTGCAGCGCCTCGAACGCGCGGCCGGCCGCATCGATATTGCCGATCGTGGTATAGAGCTTGCCGAGCTCGTCCAGCGTGCGGATCAAGCGGTCGGCATCGTCGAGCGACAGCACCACCTGTCCGGCTTCGCCATAAAGCGCGAGCACGGACTCATAGTCCTTGATGGCTGTGGCGTAGTCGAGGTCGGCGCGCGCCGCCCCGCCGGACAAATAGCGCGTTGCGGCCTCGGAGAGCGTGCGGCTGACGAAATTGGCCTTCAAAGCGTTGCGAGAGACACTGTCGATCTCGGCTGCCTCGGCGAGCTTTTTCCGCGCCGCATCGAACGCTCCCAGCGAAAGCTGCTCTTCGGCCTGCCGGCGCAACGCCGACACTCTGAGATCGTCGGATCCAAGCGTCTGCATTTCGCTCCGCACCTTGACGAAGGCGTCGGCTGCCTCACGCAGCCTGGCGTTCAGACTGTCCGCGGAGAGGTGGCCGGCATCGGAACTGATCAACGCGCCATAGAGCGGTGCCAGCGGCATGTCGGCGTCGCTGGCGATCTTCTCCACTTCGCCGCGCATCTGAGGCGTCACCTCGGCCATGGCCAGCAACAGGCGTTCGCGTTCCGGCAATTTCTCCTTGGCCGAGGCGGCAAAGAACAGCTGCGGCAGGCCGCTCTCGACATAGGGCAATTGCTTACCGCGCGAGAGGTCGTAGACCTCCTGCTGCACGAGCGTCAGCACGGAGCGGATCTCGAGACCTTCGGTGCCGAGATATTTCGTCAACGCCGCGGTGAACGGCGAATTCTGGCCCGTCCCATCCACGGCGGTCTCGCCGGGCGCCGCCGAGAAAGCAAACAGAATGTTTTCTGCCCGCCCGATGCGGCCAAGACCCGGCCGGACCTTGTCGCTGACCTCTTTTACCAGCGCCGTTGCGCCGCGGCCTTCGCCGCCCGTAGCCGCAAACGGATCGCTGCGGCAGGCATCGAGCACGATCAGTCCGACCTTGCTGGTGGCGGCGACGGTCGCGCGGATCTCCTCCAGCGGCAGGCTGGTCCTTTCCAGCGTAGCGAGCGACGACGCGTCTGCATCGACCGGCAGGAGCCGATTCTCGCCGGCTATCTCGACGCCGTGGCCGGAGAAGAACACCAGTGCCACGTCGGCGCCTTTGGCATCCTCGCGGAAATCGTCAAGCGCCCGGCGCATGCGCCGCAGGTCGCGGTTGGTTTCGAGGAAGACCTCGAAACCGAGCTTCCTCAGCACCGTTTCCATGATCTCGCCGTCATTGACGGGATTGGCGAGCGGCCGGATCAGCCGGTAGTCGTTCTCGGCGATGACCAGCGCAGCGCGCCGCTCCGCCATTGCAGCGGAGGCCGTCGAGAGGATCAGCAGCAAGGCAAACAGAAAACGCAAATCGAACCGCCCCGGCCCGGTCATTTGCCGGAGCATTCCATCTCTTTATGGCATGAGCAAGTTATGGCATCGGCCAGTTCGGCCGTTCGCGTTGTTAGCTGGCGCGCATCGGCCTCAGCGCTTCGCTCCAGCGGAACAGCTCGTCCAGCATGGTCCTGGCCCCGCCGAGCACCTGCTCGCTGGGCAGGAAGGCGCCGGTCTCGTCGAGCAGCTTCTGGTACATCGGCAGCGCCACGCCTTCCGGAATCGGCATGACACCGACGGCGGTCAGCAACGGTTTGACCGCCTGCGCCGCTCGCAAACCGCCGGAGACACCGCCGTAGCTGAGGATGGCGGCCGGCTTGTATCGCCATTCCCTGAGCAGGTAGTCGACCGCGTTGACGATCGCGGGAGCGGTGAAATAATTGTACTCCGGCGCCACGAAGACGAATGCGTCGGCGGCGTCGATTGCCTTCGACCACGCTTTCGTGTGGCTGTTTTCATATTTGCCGAGTCTCGGATGATGCGGCTCGTCCAGCACCGGCAGGTTGAAGGCGGCGATGTCAGTGAGCACCGGCTCGAATTTGCCATGCTCGCGCGCAAAGCTCTCCAGCCACTTTGCGAAAGCGGGTCCGGCGCGGCCCGGCCGCGTGCTGCCGATGATGACGTTCAACTGGTGCTTCAAGGCAGGCTCCCGCCGGTTCTGACATCTGTGGTGCTGCCACCTAAGACACGCAGCCGGACACAGCAAGCAGGCACTTTCCGGTGCCCCGGTCACATTCCAGAGAGCGGATGCATCACCTTGTCGTCCGCTCACATGGACGCCTGCCTTGCCCGCCACTACATTGAGGTGTCAGCGGAGCAAGTCATGGACAGTCAGCCCGTCCCCTTCGTCCCGCCGGCGCCGAAGCCGCGCACCGCGCCGCCCTCGACGCTGGAGATGATCCGCATCGTCTACCGCAATCCGCTCGAACTGTGGGGCGAGCCGACCTACAACGAGCCCTGGATTTCGGTGACCGGCATCGGCGGGCCGCTGGTCATCGCCAACGACCCCGGTCTCATTCGCCACGTGCTGGTCGATAACGCCAAGAACTACAAGATGGCGACCGTTCGCCAGCTGATCCTGCGGCCGATCCTGCGCGACGGCTTGCTGACCGCCGAGGGCGAGGTGTGGCGGCGTTCACGCAAGGCCATGGCGCCGGTGTTCACGCCGCGCCACATCTTCGGCTTCGCCGAGCCGATGCTGAAACGCACGCTCGAATTCGTCACCCGTTACGAGCAAGGTGGCACGTTCGACATCGCTCACGACATGACGCTGCTTACCTTTGACATCCTGGCCGAGACGCTGTTTTCCGGTGAGATTTCAGGCGAGCCGGGCAGCTTTGCCAAGGAGATCGACCGCCTGTTCGAGACCATGGGTCGGGTCGATCCGCTCGACCTGTTGCGGGCACCCGATTGGCTGCCGCGTCTGACCCGCATCCGCGGCCGCAAGACAATGGCCTACTTCCGCAAGATCGTCACCGACACGGTGCAGATGCGCGAGGCGCGGTTGAAGCGTGATCCGGACACGGTGCCGCAGGATTTTCTCACGCTGCTGTTGAAAGCGGAGGGACCGGGCGGGCTGACCCGGGCCGAGGTCGAGGACAACATCATCACCTTTATCGGCGCCGGCCACGAGACTACGGCCAGGGCGCTCGGCTGGACGCTCTACTGCCTTGCCGAAGCGCCGTGGGAGCGCGAAAAGATCGAGCACGAGATCGATGCCGTGCTGGCGCGTGAGCCCGACCCGACGAAATGGCTCGACGCCATGCCGCTCACCCGTGCCGCCTTCGAAGAGGCGCTCAGGCTCTATCCGCCGGCGCCATCGATCAACCGCGAACCGATCGAGCCCGAAACCTGGAACGGCCTCTACATACCGCGACGTGCCGCGGTGCTGGTGATGCCGTGGGTCGTCCACCGCCATCGCAAGCTGTGGGACCGGCCCGACGCCTTCATGCCGGAACGCTTCCATCCGGGAAACCGCGAGAAGATCGACCGTTTCCAGTATTTGCCGTTCGGCGCCGGGCCTCGCGTCTGCATCGGCGCCAGCTTTGCCATGCAGGAGGCAATCATCGCGTTGGCGATCATGCTGTCGCGCTACCGTTTCGACGCGACCGCGGAAACCCGCCCCTGGCCGGTGCAGAAGCTGACGACGCAGCCGCAAGGCGGCCTGCCGATGCAGGTCACCCGGCGCGCCTCGTAGGCAACCGACGTCCGTTTGTATTATGCGGCGGACTTGCGTTGGAACTGGCCGGCGGCGCGGTAGCGCCAGAGATAGCTGGGCAGGATGGTTCCGATCGACCGTGGCTGGATCCCGAGGCCGGCGAGCGTCCGGTTGTCCTTGACGGCGGCTTCCGACACGACATTGTGCTGGCGCAACAGCAGGACCTGGTCCTTGGTCAACAACGGATTGGGCAACAGCCCGAGAATTGATGCCTGGAGGTTCGCCAGCCACCATGGCACGGGCAGCAAAAACCGCTTGCGTTCGATGATGATAAGCAGCTGTTGCATGCATTCCTTGAAGGTAAGCACTTGCGGCCCGCCGAGTTCATATATCCGGCCGCCCTGGACCTTGCCGTCGACCGAATGCGCCACCGCTTCGGCGACGTCGCCGACATAGACCGGCTGGAATCTCGTCTGCCCGCCGCCGATCAGCGGCAGCACCGGGGAAAAGCGGGCCATGTTGGCAAAGCGGTTGAAGAAACCGTCCTCTGGCCCGAAATTGATCGATGGCCGCAAGATCACGGCGTCTTGGACCGTCTCCAGAACGGCCTTTTCGCCGAGCGCCTTGGTACGCGCGTAGTCCGATTGCGCGTGGAGATCCGCTCCCAGAGCCGAGATGTGGGTGAGGCCGGCGCCGACGGCGCGCGCCGCTTCAGCGACAGCGCGCGCGCCGAATTCGTGGACGGCAGTGAATTTCTGCCGGCCGGCCTCATGCGCGATCGCCACCAGATTGACGACATGGTCCGCGCCTTGCACGGCGCGGTCGACCGACCAGCGCACCCGGACATTGGCCTGCACCGGCTGGATCTGCCCGACATTGCCGAGCGGCTGCAGGTGGCCGGCGAGATCGGGCCGACGGCAGGCAACCCGGATGCGGTAGCCGCGCTTGGCCAGCGCCCGCACGACATGACGACCGACAAAGCCGGAGCCGCCGAACACGACGACGAGCTTTGGGGTCTGCAGGATTTCGGTCATGGCTGGCTCCGGCGGGCTATCCAGATGGTTTGGTTTGAAGCCGTTTCATAGTCGGTTTCGCGCCAAAGGCAAAGGGTGACCATCGGTCGCCCGGCATTGTTGAAGCATGATTTCCAGTATCCGTTGGAAACGGCAGAAAACCCGCCGACGCCGGGCTTTAGGGTAACTCCATTCGGGACAGGAACCTTTGTTCCGGCCGGCGATTTTAGGATGTATGGTTTGATTCCGAATGGAGGATATTGCCGATGACGACAAAACGCGTTGCGATCTTCGCTCTGGCTTTCGCAACAGGCTGCAGCATTGGTGCCTCGGCATTCGCGGCAAACCGGCATCACCACCAAGCTCAACCCGAACGCTACGTTCCGGCCAACGGCAACATCATCGACATTCTGTTCGGTGGCCCGCGCTACTATGACAACCACCTGTTCACGACGGCCGCCGAACCCTGCTCCTACAACAGGGTAGGGCCGGACGCGAATGCGGCGAACGTCATCAACGATCATTATTGCGGGAAGTAGGCTCGCGCTGCCGGATCGGCAGGCGTTCTCAGCCGCTCATCGGACAAACGAATTTCTTCAGGACGAATAGCGGGCGGCGAATTCGGAAATGCGCTGCACCACGGCTTTCGGCGCGCTTATGCCGCGCGCCGCCGCCTTCTCCGCGGCCTCGGCCCGGGCACGCCCCGGCACATGCACGCCATAGCGCCGCCGCAGCCGGTCGAGTTGATCCTTCATCCGCTTTTCGAAGTCCGGATCGAGCAGCTTGGGCTCGACGGCAAGCACGAACAGGCCGGTCCCCGGACTGTCCGGCCCGCCTCTGAACCATGGCGCATCGAGCGACCAGTTGGCGCCCGACAGGCCCGCAGCCAGCACCTCGACCATCAGCGCGATGTTGGCGCCGCGCTGGCCGCCGAAGGCAAGCATGGCGCCCTTCATTGCAGCTGCCGGGTCCGTGGTCGGATTGCCGCTCGCATCCAGTGCCCAGCCTTCGGGTATCTTCTTGCCGTCCTCGGCCGCCTTGCGGATGTTGACGAAGGCGGTGGCGCTCGACGATTGGTCGATGACCAGCGCCGCCCCGTCCGCGGCGGGTGCCGCAAAGGACATCGGGTTGGTGCAGTAGACCGGCTTGACCGAGCCCGAGCCGGCAAGCATGGCCGGGCCGTTGGTGGCGGCGAACGACACCAATCCCTGCGCGGCCAGCCTTCCGGTGAAATAGCCGAGCGCGCCGCACGTATAGGCATTCTTCTGCGAAAAAATCGCGACGCCGAACAGCCGCGCCGCCTTGGCGAGTTCATCGATCGTGCGGTCGAAACCGGTATGCGCCAGTCCGCCGCGCGCATCGGAGAGATAGACCGCGAGCGCCGGCCTGGTGATCACCGGATCGGCGTTGCCGTCGATGCGGCCGGCTTCCAGCGCTTCGAGATAATCGATGAAGTGCGACAGCCCAACGGTCGACAGTCCTTCCGCCTCGGCCGCGACGATCGAGGCAGCCAGCGACTGCGCCGCCTCTTCGTTGGCGCCAGCGCCAAGTGCGGCCATCCGGCACAGCCCTGTCGCCTGGTCGAGACTGAGTTGCATCGTAGCTGCCCTGAAATTTCAGCGAGTAGCGAATAGGGAGTAGCGAGTAGGGAAATCAGCAAAACTATTCGCTATTCACTACTCCCTATTCGCTAACCGATCTTGTTCGGAATCCGCGCCTCGATCTTGCCCAGGGTGAAGACGAGAATGCCGGTGATCGCCATATAGATCAACGCCAGGAGCAGCAAGGGTTCATAGGTGAGGTAGGTATCCTGACGCACCTTTGAAGAGACGGCGAATATGTCGATCACGCTGATGGTCGCCACCAGCGGCGTCGATTTCAGCTGCAGCACGATTTCGCCCGTCAGTGTCGGCAGCGCGCGGTAGAAGGCCTGCGGCAGCCAGATTCGCCGGAAAATCCTCCAGCGGCTCATGCCGAAGGCGCGGGCGGCTTCCAATTGGCCTTTCGGTACGCCGGCAAAAGCGCCTCGCATCACCTCGCCCTCATAGCCGGCGAAGGACAGCGTCAGCCCGAGCACGCCATAGGGCCATGCCTGCCTCAGATAGGGCCACATCCAGGACTCGCGAATCCATGGATATTGTGGAAACAGCGAGCCCAGCCCGTAATAGAGCAACCAGAGCTGCAGCAGCAGCGGCGTTCCCCTGATGACCGTGCAGAAGGCCTTGGCGGGCGCCGCGAACCAGAAAGAGCCTGCGGCTTGTGCCAGTCCGAGCGGCATGGCGAGCAGGAAGCCCAGCGTGCAGGTGACGGCAAGAATCCACAGCGCGCGCCAGATGCCGAGCAATCCCATCCCGTAATATTTCGGCAGCCAGTCCCAGCGCATGAAGACGGCCGCCGCCAAAACCAGCCCCAGCGCGATCAGGATCAGCGCGATACGATGCGGCTTCAGCCACAGCGAAGCGCGTGCGGCTATCTCGACGGCCGCTTCGCCAGTCATCGCCGGGCCAGCCATCACCGGGCCTCCTTGAGCGACGGCATGCCGCGGCGGGCCCATGTCTCGATGCGGCCGATGATCAGGTTCGAAACCAGCGTCAACAGAAGGTAGATCGCGCCGGCGGCGATAAAGAATGTCAGATAGGCTTTGGTCACGCCGGCCGCCTGCCGTGTCGCCAATGTCAGCTCGAAAAAGCCGACGACCGCCAGCAGCGCTGTGTCCTTGGTGGCGATCAGCCAGAGATTGGCAAGGCCGGGTATGGCGAACGGCAGCATCGCCGGCAGCGTGATGCGCCGCAGCAGCAGGCCGGGAGACATGCCATAGGCGCGCGCGGCTTCGATCTGGCCCTGCGGAATGGCGAGGATCGCGCCGCGGATCACCTCGGTCGAATAGGCGCCCTGGACGAAGCCGAGCACGGCAATGCCGGCCGCCAGCCCGCTAATGTCCATACGCTGATAGCCCGTTGCCGTCAGCATCTGATTGATCAGGTCGGTGCCGGCGTAATAGAGCAGAAGGATCAGCACCAGCTCCGGCACGGCGCGCACGACGGTCGTATAGACTGCCAGGAGATCGCGCACCACCGGACCACCATACAGCTTGCCGGAGGCGCCGCCGATGCCGATCAAAAGGCCGAGACAGGTGGCGCCGACCGCAATCTCGATCGTATGGAGCAGCCCGACGATGAGCGTTCCACCCCAGCCCGGCGGCACGGGCGAGAGAAGCGCGATGGCAGAGGCGGCCCAAGCCGGAACAAATGCGTCGATCAGCGTCGCCCTCGAATTGCTGGCGCTAAAACCGCCGGCGATTTCCGCCCGCGGAAGCTCGCGTCGATGGATTTCGACCAACCACGCGGCTCTATCGGGGCCGCGTGGTTAATCGCTCATGGATGAGGCCGTCAGTTCGACTGCGTGTCGGAGCCGTAAATATCAAAGTCGAAGTACTTCTTCGAAATCTCGTCATATTTGCCGTTGGCGCGGATGGCCTTGATACCGGCGTTGATCTTTTCCTTCAACTCGGTGTCTTCCTTGCGGACGCCGGCGCCGACGCCGGGCCCGAGAATGGCCAGATCCGGCGCGACCATGCCTTTCAGATCGCAGCATTGCTTGCCCTGGTCCGATTTCAGGAAGGCGTCGAGGGCGATGGAATCGGCCTGCACCGCGTCGACCCGGCCGGCGGCAAGATCCTGGTTGGCCTCGTCCTGGGTCTGGTATTCCTTGATTTCCGCCGCGTCGGCGAAGTGCTTCTTGGCGTAGTCGGCGTGTACGGTCGAGACCTGGACGCCGATGATCTTGCCCTTGAGGTCCTCCGGTGTCGAGCCGAACTTCTGGTCCTTCGGCCCGATGATCGCAGTCGGGGTGTTGTAATATTTGTCGGAGAAGTCGATCGTCTTCTTGCGTTCGTCGGTGATCGACATCGAGCTGGCGATGACGTCGATCTTCTTGGTCGTCAACGCCGGGATGATGCCGTCCCAGGCGACCGGCGTGATGACGCAGTCGAGCTTCTCTTCGGCGCAGACAGCGTCAATGAATTCGATTTCCCAACCGACCCATTTGCCGGAAGCATCCGGCGAGGTGAACGGCGGATAGGGCTCGGCAGCGACACCGATCTTGACCGGATCGGCCTTGGCCACGCCCATGGCGGCAACGCCAACCAGCAGCGCTGCGGCAAAGGTCTTGAGAATAATCTTCATCGTCATGACTCCCAGTTTTGTTGTTGTTCCCGGTTTTCGTCCGCCCACAGTTTAACTGATGTTGCGGATGAACTGCTTCAGCCTTTCGGATTTTGGTGCGCCGAAGATCTGTTCCGGCGGCCCTTCTTCCTCGACCAGCCCGTTATGGAGGTAAACGACGTGCGTCGCGACCTCGCGGGCAAACTTCATCTCATGGGTGACCAGCACCATGGTGCGGCCTTCGCGCGCCAGGTCGCCGATCACCTTCAGCACCTCGCCGACGAGTTCCGGGTCGAGCGCCGAAGTCGGCTCATCGAACAGCATGACGCGCGGATTGATGGCCAGCGCCCTGGCGATCGCGGCGCGCTGCTGTTGGCCGCCCGACAGATAGGCAGGATAGACGTCGCGTTTTTCGGCCAAGCCAACGCGGGCGAGCAATTTTTCCGCCTCGCCGATCGCCACATCGCGCTTGACGCCGAGCACATGCACGGGAACCTCGATGACGTTCTCGATCAACGTCATGTGGCTCCACAGATTGAAGTTCTGGAAGACCATGCCAAGCTTGGAGCGGATGCGTTCGATCTGCTTGCGGTCTGCGGGCACGGTGTGGCCGTAGCTGTCGGCCTTCAGCTTTATCTCTTCGCCATTGACCCGGATAATGCCGCTGGTCGGGTTCTCCAGGCAGTTGATGCAGCGCAGCAGCGTCGATTTGCCCGAGCCGCTGCCGCCAATGATGGCGATCACCTCGCCATCGCGCGCCGACAGCGAAACGCCCTTCAATACATGCAGCTTGCCGAAATTCTTGTGCAGGTTCTCGACGTGGATGGCTTCGGCGGCGCCGTTCTGCGCCGTATGCTTCAGGGCGGTGGCCGGCGCTGTCATCGTCGCGGTGCCCCGCGGAGCAGCCGAGGCAGTCCTTGCTGGAATTTTTTACCCATTACCCGTCACTGGACAGCGTTCCGATTCTCAAGATGGACCGTTCCGCTTGTCTCCGTCAACCGCAGTTTTTTGGACCATTGATCACCGCCTGCCGAGTGGCTATTGGCAGGAGGGGCGCGTTTCAGGAGAATTTAGTGGGCAAAGCATACGGGTCGCAGTCGATGGCCGGGACGCTGCAGCGCGTGCTGATGCGCTCCGCTGCCGGCGCCATGCGTCGGGCCGAAGCGCTGGAGTGGCACTATGGCCCCGGCTTCAATCCGCAAAAAGCGGCGGTCCAGCATGATGCGCTGGCCAGGCTGATTTCGGCCTCAGGCGCCGAAATCGAATGGCTGAGTGACGCCGACGACGGGCTTGCCGATTCGGTTTTTACCCACGATCCCTCGCTGATGACCGATCATGGCGCGGTCATCCTTGCCATGGGCAAGGCGCTGCGCCGGCCCGAGCCCAGCCTCCACGAGGCAGCCTATGGGCGCATGGGCATCCCCGTCCTCGGCCGAATCGAGGCTCCCGGCCAGGTCGAGGGCGGCGACTGTGTGTGGGTGGATGCAAACACGCTGGCCATCGGCCGCGGCGTGCGCACCAATCAGCACGGCATCCAGCAGCTCTCCAACCTGCTTTCACCCAAGGGCATCCAGGTCTATGGCTTCGACCTGCCGCTCTGGCAGGGCGAGGAGGCCTGCCTGCACCTGATGTCGGTGATCAGCCCGCTCGCAGACGATCTGGCGCTGGTCTATGCGCCCCTCCTGCCGGTCGCCTTCCACCAGATGCTGCGCGAACGCGCCATTCGGCTGGTCGAGGGCGACGCCGACGAATTCTTCGCCTCGAATGGGCTCAGCCTCAACGTGCTGCCGACCGCGCCGCGCCAGGTTATCGCCGTTGCCGGTTTTCCGAAGACGGCGGCTGCCATGCAAGCCGCCGGCTGTACGGTCTCGACATTCGAGGCCGATGCGCTGTGCATTGCCTGCGAGGGCGGCCCTACCTGCCTCACGCGCCCGGTGTTAAGACAATGACGACCATCGGCGAAGCGCTCATCACCTTGCTCGAAGCGCACGGCGTCGACACCGTCTTCGGCATTCCCGGCGTACACACGGTCGAGCTCTATCGCGGGCTTGCGCGATCGAAGATCCGTCACGTCACGCCGCGCCACGAGCAGGGCGCCGGCTTCATGGCTGACGGCTATGCGCGCGCCAGCGGCAGGCCGGGTATCGCCTTCGTCATCACCGGGCCGGGGCTGACCAACACCATCACCGCCATGGGTCAGGCGCGCGCCGATTCGGTGCCGATGCTGGTGATCTCGGGCGTCAACGCCACGCCGACGCTGGGCAAAGGCCTTGGCCATCTGCATGAACTGCCGGACCAGCGCGGCATGATGGAGAAGGTGGCGCTGTTTTCGCACCGTGTCACCGAGGCCGGCGAACTGCCCGGCGTGCTCGCCCGCGCCTTTGCGCTGTTCTCATCCTCGCGTCCGGGTCCCGTGCATATTGAGATCCCGACCGATGTCATGACCATGCCGGCCAACGGCATCGTGCCGCTGCTGCGGAATTCAGCGCCGCCCGAGCCGGATGTAGCGGCGATTGCCGAGGCGGCAAGGCTATGCGCGTCTGCCCGCCGGCCGCTTATCCTTGCCGGCGGCGGCGCCAAAGCTGCCGAAGCGCCGTTGCAGCGCCTGGCCGAGAGGTTGGGAGCGCCGGTCGTCCAGACTGCCAATGCGCGCGGCCTGCTCTATCGCCATCCGCTTGGCGTGCCGGCCAGCCCCAGCCTGAAGGCGGTGCGTGCGCTGATGGCCGGCGCCGACCTGGTCATTGCCGCTGGCACCGAATTCGGTCCGACCGACTATGATGGCTATGGCAACGGCGGTTTTGTCCTGCCTGCCAATCTGATCCGCATCGACATCGGCGCCGACCAGCTTGCCCGCCGGCCGGCTCGGATTTCGATCCAGGCCGATTGCGGTGCAGCGCTCGAGGCGCTGCGTGCCGAACTCGGCACGGGCCAGGCGCAATCGGTCGACGGCGCCGCTCGCGCCGCCGCGACGCGGCAAGCGGCCTTTGCCGAGATCGGCCCGGCTATGCAGGCGCAATTGCGCGCCGTCGAGACGATCCGCGATGCGCTGCCTGGCGCGATCATCGTCGGCGATTCGACCCAGCCGGTCTACGCCGCTAACCTCTATTACGATCACGACCGGCCGGGCGGCTGGTTCAACGCCGCCACCGGCTTCGGCGCGCTTGGCTATGGCCCGCCGGCGGCGATCGGTGCCGTCCTTGCCAGGCCTGAGGCGCCGGTCGTTTGCCTCACCGGCGACGGCGGCTTCCAGTTCACCCTGCCGGAACTGGGCGCCGCGCTCGACGCGGCGGCGCCGGTGATCTTCACAGTCTGGAACAATCGTGGCTACCGCGAGATCGAAACCTCGATGCTCGACGTCGGCGTCGAGCCGGTCGGCGTCTCCCCGGCACCGCCGGATTTCTGCAAATTGGCCGAAGCCTACGGCATTGCCGCCGAGCGGATTTCCGGCACCGGCGGCTTGGCGGACGCGCTTGGGCGCGCGCGGGCGACTGCACGACCTTACGTCATCGAGATTTCGGTTGAGTGATCGCGCGAAAGGCGCGACCTTCCGCATCGGCGGCGCGCAATGACGGAGCGGTCGAATATGACGGAAACACTGGACGGCAGACATATCGTGGTGACCGGCGGCACCGGTGCTCTTGGCGGTGCGGTCGTAGGGAAACTGCTGGAGCAGGGCGCGATCTGCCATGTGCCCAATGCCCACGCTGCCGCGCCTGCGCATTTTCCCTTTCCGGCGCATGACCGCGTCAGGCTGGCGCACAATGTCGACCTTGCCGACCCTGCCAAGGTCGACGCCTTCTATGCCAGCGTTCCAGATTTATGGGCATCGGTGCATCTTGCCGGCGGCTTCACCGCGGCGCCGGTCGAGAAGATCGAACCCGCCTCCTTCGCCGAGATGATGGACACCAATGCCCGCACCACCTTTCTGTGCTGCCGCGCCGCGATACGCTCGATGCTGGGATCTTCCGTGCCGGGCCGCATCGTCAATGTCACCGCGCGAGCCGGGCTCGATCCGCGGCGCGGCTCCGGCAAGGTGGCCTACGCCGCCGCCAAGGCGGCAGTCGCCGCGATGACCGTGGCGATGGCCGAAGAGCTGAAGGGCAACGGCATTCTGGTCAATGCCGTGGCGCCCTCGACGCTCGACACGCCGGCCAACCGGGCTGACATGCCGAACGCAGATTTCAGCAGATGGGTCAGCCTTGAAGCGGCCGCCGAGGCCATTGCCTACCTTGCCTCGCCGGCCAACATGGCGATCAGCGGCACGCTGGTGCCACTCTACGGCCGGGCCTGAGCCTGCGGTCCGTCGCAAGCAAAGGTCACAAGCAAAAGCCCCGCCGGATCGTTCCGGCGGGGCTATTTGTTTCGTTTATAACCCGCGCGAGGCGCGGTATTGGCTTAGCTGCCCTGCTTCTTCAGCGCGGCACCCAAAATATCGCCCAGCGAAGCGCCGGAATCGGTTGAGCCGTACTGAGCGACCGCTTCCTTCTCTTCGGCGATTTCCAGCGCCTTGATCGAAACCTGCAGCTTGCGGGTCTTCTTGTCGAAGGCGATGACGCGGGCGTCGACTTTCTGGCCGACGGTGAAGCGCTCGGGGCGCTGCTCGTCGCGGTCACGGCTGAGGTCGGAGCGCTTGATGAAGGTCTCGATGCCGCTGTCGACCAGCCGCACTTCCAGACCGCCATCCTTCACGCCGATAACCTCGCAGGTGACGACTGCGTTCTTGCGCAGTTCGCCTGACGTCGCTGCTTCGCCGACCGTGTCCTTGGCCAGCTGCTTGATGCCGAGCGAGATGCGCTCCTTGTCGATGTCGACGTCGAGCACCTGCGCCTTGACCATGTCACCGCGATTGTACTCTTCGATCACCTGCTCGCCCGGACGGGTCCAGTCGAGGTCGGAAAGGTGGACCATGCCGTCGACGTCGCCTTCGAGGCCGATGAACAGGCCGAACTCGGTCTTGTTCTTGACCTCGCCCTCCACCTGGCTGCCGACCGGATGGCTGCGCGCGAAGGCCTCCCACGGGTTCTCCAGCGTCTGCTTGAGGCCGAGCGAGATGCGGCGCTTGGCCGGATCGACTTCGAGCACCACCACGTCGACTTCCTGCGTCGTCGACAGGATCTTGCCGGGATGCACGTTCTTCTTGGTCCACGACATTTCCGAAACGTGGATGAGGCCTTCGATGCCCGGCTCCAGCTCGACGAATGCGCCGTAGTCGGTGATGTTGGTGACGGTACCCTTGATCTTCTTGCCGATCGGGAACTTGGTGCCGATCTCGGACCACGGATCGCTCTCGAGCTGCTTCATGCCGAGCGAGATGCGGTGGGTTTCCTGGTTAATGCGGATGATCTGCACCTTGACCGTCTGGCCGATATTGAGGATTTCGGTCGGATGGTTGACGCGGCGCCATGCCATGTCGGTGACGTGCAGCAGGCCGTCGATGCCGCCGAGGTCGACGAACGCACCATAGTCGGTGATGTTCTTGACGACGCCTTCGACCACCTGGCCTTCTTCGAGATTCTGCACGATTTCCGAACGCTGTTCGGCGCGGCTTTCCTCAAGCACGGTGCGGCGCGACACCACGATGTTGCCGCGGCGGCGATCCATCTTGAGGATCTCGAAGGGCTGCGGGTTGTGCATCAGCGGCGAGACGTCGCGGATCGGGCGGATATCGACCTGGCTGCGCGGCAGGAAGGCCACGGCACCGTCGAGGTCGACGGTGAAGCCGCCCTTGACCTGGTTGAAGATGACGCCTTCGACGCGTTCGCCCTTGGTGAACTTCTCTTCGAGACGGACCCAGCTCTCTTCGCGGCGGGCCTTTTCGCGCGACAGCATGGCTTCGCCAAGCGCGTTCTCGATACGCTCGACATAGACCTCGACCGTGTCGCCGACCTTGAGCGTCGTGTCCTTGCCCTTGACGCCGAATTCCTTCAGCGGCACGCGGCCTTCGACCTTGAGGCCGACGTCGATGATGGCCATGTCCTTCTCAATGGCGGTGATGATGCCCTTGACGACCTGGCCTTCGCCGGAATGGCCGGCGGAAAATGATTCTTCGAGCAGGCTCGCGAAATCATCGCGAGTGGGATTTGCAACTGACATAGTTTCTCCTGGAATGCCCCGCAATCTGTCGCGGGGCGGGCGCCGTGGGTTAGCGTTGCGTTGGCCTGCCGGCGTTCCGGGCAAAAGCCCTTGGCCGCCCTTGAGCGGCAATTCCGGCGCATGAAGAATGCTGACAGGCTGGTTCATGCCCGATATGGGAATTCTTTTTGTCGCCGGCAATCGGCGGCGGCAGGAAAACCCGGCTCAGGCTTCGTTTCTCTTGGCCAGGACATCGTCGATGATCGCCCGAGCTGCCAGAAACGCGGCTTCTATAGCCATTTCCGACGTGTCGAGCAAGTGCGCATCGGCGGCCGGCTTCAAGGGTGAGTCCATGCGGCCCATATCGCGCTCGTCGCGGCGCACGATATCGGCAAGGATTTCGTCGAAATTGGCAGTGCCGCCGATGCTCTCGATTTCATCCAGCCGCCGCTTTGCCCGCACCTCGGCACTTGCCGTGACATAGAGTTTTACGTCGGCATCGGGACAGACGACGGTGCCGATGTCGCGGCCGTCGAGCACCGCGCCAGGCGGTGTTCTTGCGAAGTCGCGCTGTTTCTCGACCAGGATGCGCCGCACCGACGGGATCACTGCCACTTTCGAAGCCGCCTCGCCAACGGCGTGTGCCGAAAGCACTGCGCGGTCGAGCTTTGCCAGATCGACCTGCCGGGCCGCGGTTTCAGCGGCCGAAACATTGTCGAGCGGCAGGCCGAGCCGGAGCAGCGCATGCGCCACCGCGCGATAGGTAAGGCCGGTATCGAGCAGGTTCAGCCGGTAATGGTCGGCGAGCCGTCGGGCGAGGGTGCCTTTGCCGGCGCCGGCAGGGCCGTCGATGGCGATGGTGAAGGTTGGGGTCATTGGCCGCCCACCGGAATCGAAAAGCGCAATGATCCAGATAGGCGTGGCGATCCTTCGCGCCCCCCTCTGTCCTGCCGGACATCTCCCCCACTCGGGGGGAGATCGGCGGCCATCGCGGCTTTCGCCAATTGTCTACGTCGCAGGATTGAGCGGAGCGCCGAAGCTGCCAATCTCCCTCCTTGTGGGGGAGATGTCCGGCAGGACAGAGGGGGGCGCTGTCCCGCCGATGTTCCAGTTTGGCCCCAACCCCCAAGGCTATTGATTGCCATCAAGCTACTCGATCTCCGCCCCAAGCCCCTTCATCAGCCCCATAAACTCCGGAAAACTCGTTGCGATCATCGCCTGATCGTCGATGGTCACCGGTTTTTCCGTCGCCAGCCCCATCACCAGAAAGCTCATGGCGATGCGGTGGTCGAGATGGGTCTGGACGATGGTGCCCTGTCCGTTGGGATGCTGGCCGAGGCCCTTGCCGCCGGGTTTTCCGCGCACGACAAGCGAGGCCTCGCCCTCGGTGCAGTCGACGCCGTTGAGCTTCAGCCCGTTGGCGACCGCCGACAGCCGGTCGGATTCCTTCACGCGCAGCTCTTCCAGCCCGAGCATCAGCGTTTCGCCCTCGGCGAAGCTCGCCGCCACGGCAAGCACCGGATACTCGTCGATCATGGTCGGCGCCCGTTCGGGCGGCACGGTGACGCCCTTCAGCTCGGAATAGCGCACGCGCAGATCGGCGACATCCTCGCCGCCTTCGTTGCGCGGATCGATTATGTCGATGCGCGCGCCCATTTCCTGCAGCGTCAACAGAAGTCCGGTGCGGGTCGGGTTCATCAGCACGTTTTCGATTGTAATGTCCGAGCCGGGCACGATCAGCGCCGCCACCAGCGGGAAGCCGGCCGAGGAGGGGTCGCCAGGCACTGCGATCGTCTGCCCCGTGAGCTTGGCCTGGCCTTCGATGAAAATGTGGCGCACGCCGCGCTCGTCGGTCTCGACCGACAGATTGGCGCCGAACCCCTTGAGCATCTTTTCGGTGTGGTCGCGCGTCATAACCGGCTCGATGACGGTGGTGATGCCCGGCGTGTTCAGCCCAGCCAGCAGCACCGCCGACTTGACCTGTGCCGATGCCATCGGCACGCGGTAGGTGATCGGAGCGGCGTGCTTGGGCCCGTGCAGCGTGATCGGCATGCGGTCGCCGGGCGTCGCCTTCAGCACCTGCACGCCCATCTGGCGGAGCGGCTCGAGCACCCGGCCCATCGGCCGGCCGGACAGCGAGGCGTCGCCGATGAAGGTGGTTTCCATGTCATAGGTGCCGACCAGGCCCATGGTGAGGCGTGAGCCGGTGCCGGCATTGCCGAAATCGAGCGGGCCTTCCGGCTGCAGCAGCGCGCCGTTGCCGGTACCGCGGATCACCCACTCAGCGCCATGCTTCTCGATATGGGCGCCCATGGCCTTCATGGCAACGCCCGTACGCATCACATCCTCGCCTTCCAGCAGCCCGGTGATGCGGGTTTCGCCGGAGGCCAGGCCACCGAACATGAACGAGCGGTGCGAGATCGACTTGTCGCCCGGCACCCGTGCCGCGCCTGAAAGGCCAGATGATTTGCGGGCGGTGGCCTGCTTCGGGGCGGCAGTGTGCGACATGGTTCTTTCCTGGAAACGCCGGCGGCCGGCCATTTTCTGCTGGTTTGCGGGGTCTCCTATCATGGCGTGCCGAAATGGTCATCCCCTTGGTATGAAGGCCTTCGAATTCAAGCTTTTTGGGACGCCGGCTTTTCGCTTTGACAGCGCCGTAAACTCTGGTTAAGGGGACCAAACTTTCATCGACGAGGCTTGCTGTGGCAAAACCCGAACTTGGCACCAAACGCATCGACCCGGAGACAGGTCGAAAATTCTATGACTTGAACAAGGACCCGATCGTCTCGCCTTACACGGGCAAGAGCTATCCGCGCTCCTATTTCGAAGAAGGCAAGATCGCCGCCCTCGAGGAGGAAGAGGAAGTTGCCGAGAAGGAAGTGGACGCCGAGGAGGAAGAGGGCGTCGAGGTCGTCTCGCTCGAAGAGGCGGACGAGGACGCGAAGGCCGACGAGCTTCCCGATCTCGGCGATGACGAAGACGACGTTGACCTTGGCGATGACGAGGATGACACGTTCCTCGCCGACGAGGAGGAAGAAGACGACGACGTTGCCGACATGATCGGCGTCGGCGAAGACGACGACGAAGTCTGAGCGAACCGCATTCGCCGGCTTTCGCGGCGCTGCTTAGAAAAAGCGGTTCTTGAAGGCTTGATATTGACTGAAGGCGGGGTTAGAAGCCGCCTTCACTAACGGCGCGGTCTAGAACCCGCGCCGGATCTCTTCGCCGGAAACGGCGCCGGTGAACTGCCGGAGTGGGGCCATAGCTCAGTTGGGAGAGCGCTTGAATGGCATTCAAGAGGTCGTCGGTTCGATTCCGATTGGCTCCACCAGTTCTCTCCGCGAAAATCAGCAGAACGGCCGCCCCGCCCGCCGGGCTGGCCGCCGCCTATCGCAGAACCTAGCTGAGACTAGTTAATCGGCCGCCCGGCTTGGGCTCGCCGATCCATTCAGAAGTAATGAGCCCGTGCCCGGTCTGTGCATATTTCTGGCTGTGGTTTGAACCGCGAGCACCGGTCTGGACCAGGCCGCGGGCTGAAATGACCGCTGCGCAAAACTCCGTTACTTGTTGCAGTTCTGCATATCCGACGTCATAGCGCCGCTGGGTGTGTTGTTGTCGGTATCGCTGCCCGCCGTATCCTTGCAGCGATCCTCCATACCGTTTGTCTGCGGCGTGGTAGCGTTCGTTGCGTTCGGATCGATTGTGTTCGGGGTAGTTGCGCTGCCGGTCCCGGTGTTGCCGCCGGAAGTGCCTGTGTTGACGCCGGTATTGCCATCGGCGCTACCGGTCCCGGAGCCCATGGATTGTGCCATGGCAGATGTGGCCAGGCCGATAGCAAGTAGGGATGCAGAGAGAATTTTCATCATCTTAGTGTCTCCATCGAGTTGCATCGCTGGATCGCGATCTATACCAACGAGAGTTTTTTCGAGATGTTCCGTT
The DNA here is from genome assembly GCF_040320845.1 of Mesorhizobium sp. M0601. Lineage (NCBI taxonomy): Bacteria > Pseudomonadati > Pseudomonadota > Alphaproteobacteria > Hyphomicrobiales > Phyllobacteriaceae > Mesorhizobium > Mesorhizobium sp. M0601. The sequence continues at coordinate 268,723 of NZ_JAMYQK010000002.1, read as the reverse complement.
GGGCAGAAATATTGATCGATACAATCATTATGGATCTTTGTTGCTCGTCGTTTCGTGAATGCGGCTGCGAAATTCCTGCCGCATAGCGGCAATTTCGTCTGGAACCAAATCGAGCATGCCGCGTTCTTGCGCTTGCGGGGAGTTGTGTCGGCCGCAGGGGACAGTTTCACCGGGACATTCAAGAAATCCGTGAGCTGGGAGGGGCGCTGTGAGCGTGCTTGCATCCACAAGGCAATTGGACCGTCGTCAAATACTGAACGCGCTGAAGGCTTTTCGGAGCGGTGATTTCTCCGTTCGTATCGACAATGTCTACGCCGGCCTTGATTCCGAGATCGCCGACACCTTCAACGAAATCGTAGAACTCAACGATCAGGTCACGCGCGAGTTCGAACGCCTCAGCAAGGTCGTCGGCAAGGATGGCCGGATCGGCGAACGCGGCCGTGTCCGCAACGCCACCGGCAGTTGGGAATCGAGCGTCCGTTCCGTCAACGATCTGATCGAGGACATGGTTCAGCCGACGGCCGAAGTGGCGCGCGTCATCGGCGCGGTGGCCAAGGGTGACCTGTCGCAGACGATGATGGTCGAAATCGACGGCCGGCAGCTGCGCGGCGAGTTTCTGCGCATCGGCAAGATCGTCAACACCATGGTCGGGCAACTGGCCTCCTTCGCCTCGGAAGTGACGCGCGTGGCGCGCGAGGTCGGCACCGAAGGCAAGCTGGGCGGCCAGGCTCGCGTGAAAGGTGTGGCCGGAACCTGGAAGGACCTGACCGACAACGTCAACGCCATGGCGACGAACCTGACCGGGCAGGTGCGCAACATCGCCGAGGTGACGACCGCCGTCGCTTCCGGCGACCTGTCGAAGAAGATTACCGTCGACGTGAAAGGCGAAATCCTCGAACTCAAGAACACCATCAACACGATGGTCGACCAGCTCAATTCCTTCGCCTCGGAAGTGACGCGCGTCGCGCGCGAAGTCGGTACAGAAGGCAAGCTCGGCGGTCAGGCGCGCGTCGAAGGTGTCGGCGGCACCTGGAAGGACCTGACCGACAACGTGAACCTGATGGCCGAAAATCTGACAGGCCAGGTGCGCAATATCGCCGAGGTGACCACGGCCGTGGCGCTTGGCGACCTGTCGAAGAAAATCACGGTCGACGTCAAGGGCGAGATCCTCGAACTGAAATCGACCATCAACACCATGGTCGACCAGCTGAACTCATTTGCCGGCGAAGTGACGCGTGTCGCCCGCGAGGTCGGCACCGAGGGCAAGCTCGGCGGCCAGGCTCAGGTGCGCGGCGTCGCCGGCACCTGGAAGGACTTGACCGACAACGTCAATTCGATGGCCGAGAACCTGACCGGCCAGGTCCGCAACATCGCCGAGGTGACGACTGCGGTCGCTTCGGGCGACTTGTCGAAGAAGATCACCGTCGCCGTGCAGGGCGAAATCCTCGAGCTCAAGGACACCATCAACACGATGGTCGACCAGCTCAATTCCTTCGCCTCGGAAGTGACGCGTGTGGCGCGCGAGGTCGGAACCGAAGGCAAGCTCGGCGGCCAGGCCGAGGTGAAGGGCGTCGGCGGCACCTGGAAGGACCTGACCGATAACGTCAACCTGATGGCCGCCAACCTGACCGGCCAGGTCCGCAACATCGCCGAGGTGACGACCGCCGTTGCCCGCGGCGACCTGTCGAAGAAGATCACCGTCGACGTCAAGGGCGAAATCCTCGAGCTCAAGGACACCGTCAACACGATGGTCGATCAGCTCAATTCCTTCGCCTCGGAAGTGACGCGTGTGGCGCGCGAAGTGGGGTCGGAGGGCAAGCTCGGCGGTCAGGCGCATGTCGAGGGCGTCGGCGGCACCTGGAAAGATTTGACCGACAACGTCAATGCCATGGCCGGCAATCTGACCGTGCAATTACGCGACGTCTCCAAGGTAGCAACCGCGATTGCGACCGGCGACCTGACCCAGAAGATCACCGTCGATGCATTGGGCGAGATCCTGCAGATCAAGGACGTCATCAATACGATGGTCGACCAGCTGAATTCCTTCGCCTCCGAGGTGACGCGCGTGGCGCGCGAAGTCGGTTCGGACGGCAAGCTCGGCGGCCAGGCGCAGGTGCGCGGCGTCGCCGGCACCTGGAAAGACCTGACCGACAACGTCAATGCGATGGCCGCCAATCTGACCGGCCAGGTGCGCAACATCGCCGAGGTGACGACGGCAGTGGCGCTGGGCGACCTGTCGAAGAAGATCACCGTCGATGTGCGCGGCGAGATCCTCGAGCTGAAGGACACCATCAATACGATGGTCGACCAGCTGAATTCCTTTGCCTCGGAGGTGACGCGCGTGGCGCGCGAGGTCGGCACCGAAGGCAAGCTCGGCGGCCAGGCGCAGGTGCGCGGCGTTGCCGGCACCTGGAAGGATCTGACCGACAATGTGAATTCGATGGCCGAGAACCTGACCGGCCAGGTCCGCAACATCGCCGAGGTGACCACCGCTGTGGCGCGCGGCGACCTGTCGAAGAAGATCACCGTCGACGTCAAGGGCGAGATCCTGGAGCTGAAATCGACGATCAACACCATGGTCGACCAGCTGAACTCCTTTGCCGGCGAAGTGACGCGTGTCGCCCGCGAGGTCGGCACCGAGGGCAAGCTCGGCGGCCAGGCGCGGGTCGAGGGCGTCGCCGGCACCTGGAAGGACCTGACCGACAACGTCAATCTGATGGCGACGAACCTGACCAACCAGGTGCGCGGCATCGCCGATGTCGTGACCGCGGTCGCGCAAGGCAATCTCAAGCGCAAGCTGACGGTCGATGCCAAGGGCGAGATCGCCTCGCTCGCCGACACCATCAACGGCATGATCGAGACGCTGGCGACCTTCGCCGACCAGGTGACCAACGTCGCCCGCGAAGTGGGCATCGAAGGCAAGCTCGGCGGCCAGGCCCGGGTGCCCGGCGCTGCCGGCCTTTGGCGCGACCTGACCGACAACGTCAATCAGCTCGCGGCCAACCTGACCACCCAGGTGCGCGCCATCGCCGAGGTGTCGACGGCGGTGACCAAGGGCGATCTGACCCGCTCGATCAGCGTCCAGGCCTCCGGCGAGGTGGCGGCGCTGAAAGACAACATCAACGAGATGATCCGCAATCTGAAGGACCAGACGCTGAAGAATGCCGAGCAGGACTGGCTGAAGACCAATCTCGCCCGCTTCTCGCGCATGCTGCAGGGCGAGCGTGACCTGGCCACGGTCTCGCGCCTCATCATGTCCGAACTCGCCCCGCTGGTGAATGCGCAATATGGCGTGTTCTATGTGACCAACCGCGACGAGGATGAATTCTATCTGGAGCTCGCCGCCTCCTATGGCGCCGAAAGCAAGGCGGAAATCAAGCAACGCCTCGATCTGCGTGAAGGGCTTGTCGGGCAGAGTGCCGCCGACAAGCGCGCCATCATGCTGGACAATGTGCCGCCGAATTTCCTGCGCGTTACCTCCGGCCTTGGCAATGCCGCGCCGGCGAACGTGATCATTCTTCCGGCTCTGTTCGAGGACGAGGTGAAGGCCGTCATCGAACTCGCCTCGTTCAGCGAATTCCGCGACACGCACCAGTCCTTCCTCAACCAGCTGATGGAATCCGTCGGCATCGTTCTCAACACCATCGCCGCCACCATGCGTACCGAAGGCCTGCTCAAGCAGTCGCAGCTGCTGACCTCGGAATTGCAGGCGCGTCAGACCGAACTGACCAAGAAGCAGGAGGAGCTGCACGCCACCAACGAGGAGCTGCAGGAAAAGGCGCAGCTGCTCGAGAACGAAAAGAAGCAGGTGGAGAACAAGAACCTGGAAATCGAGATGGCGCGGCGGGCGCTGGAGGAGAAGGCCGAGCAGCTGGCGCTTACCTCGAAATACAAGTCGGAATTCCTCGCCAATATGAGCCACGAACTGCGCACGCCGCTGAACTCGCTGCTCATCCTTTCAAACCTGCTCGCAACCAACCAGCAGGGCAATCTCAACGACAAGCAGGTCGAGTTCGCGCGCACCATCAATTCGGCCGGCACCGACCTTTTGAGCCTGATCAACGACATCCTCGACCTGTCGAAGATCGAATCGGGCACCGTCTCGATCGACATCAACGACATGCCGGTGGTGCATCTTCGCCAGCACATGGAGCGAACCTTCCGGCAACTGGCGACCGACAAGGGACTTGGCTTCACCATCAACGTCGATCCCGAGCTTCCGGAGACCGTCCGCACCGACGAGAAGCGATTGCAGCAAATCGTGCTCAACCTTTTGTCGAACGCGTTCAAGTTCACCTCGCAAGGCGAGGTCCGCTTGAATTTCCGGGCCGAAAAGGCGGGCCGTCACAACGGTTCGGCGCAACCCATGGAGGCGCTCGCGATCGTCGTCAGCGATACCGGCATCGGTATTCCGCAGGACAAGCAGAAGCTGATCTTCGAAGCCTTCCAGCAGGCCGACGGCACCACAAGCCGCAAATATGGCGGCACTGGGCTTGGGCTTTCGATCAGCCGGGAGATTGCCCGGCTGCTTGGCGGCGAATTGAGGGTCGAGAGCACGCCGGGCAAGGGTTCGACGTTCACTCTGGTCATTCCATTCGACGGACCCCGGATGGCCTTGGCCCCGCAAGCGGCGTTGCTGCCGGCGATGGAGGTGGCCGCGACGACGGCGCAGCCGAGCCCGCCGTCCTCCGAATTGCTCGATGACCGCGACACGATCTCGTCGGAAGATCGGGTCGTGCTGATCGTGGAGGACGACCCGACCTTCGGCGGTTTGCTGCTCGGCCTTGCACGTTCGGCCGGGCTGAAAGGCGTCCTGTCGACCGCGGGCTCCGGCACGCTGGCTTTGGCACGCAAGCTGGTTCCCGACGCGATTACGCTCGATCTCGGACTGTCGGATATCGACGGCTGGGTGCTGTTCGATCTGCTTCGCCATGACCCGAAAACCAAGGACATTCCCGTTCATGTCATCTCGGGCGCCGAAGACATCGAGGTGCTTGCCCGCAAGGGTGCATCCAGCATTTCAACCAAGCCCGTATCGTCGGACGAACTGATGAAGGTCTTCCAGGATATTCATTCCAGAAAGCTCCGCGTCCAGAGCCGCGTCCTGATTGCCGATCCCGATCCCGAGCGCCGCCTTTCGCTGATCGAGGCGATCCGCGACGGCGTCACCTCGGTCACCGCGATCGGCCGCGTCGCCGCGAATGCGGACGATATCGGCATCGCCAACTATGATGCCGTTGTGCTCGGCTTTGGCCGCTCGGCCAAGGACAACGCCCAGATGCTGGATGAGATTGCCGTCCTGTTCGGACAGTCGGTGTCGCGGCTGCTGTTCTTTGCGCCTCATCCGGAAGCGCTGCAACAGTCGCTCGCCTTGCATCCGGCATTGGCGGACGTTCCGCGGGCGGAGAATTTCGCGCAGCTGGCTCTCCTGATATCCGCGACGCTCCCGGGGCGAGGCCACGACAACAATAGTGCGGCAGCCGAACAGCCGGACAAGTTCGACCTCGCCGGCGCAAAGGTCCTCATCGTCGACGACGACATCCGCAACATCTATTCACTCACCAGCGTTCTCGAGACCTATGACATCCAGGTGCTGCATGCGGAGCGTGGCCGGGAAGGTATCGCGCTTCTGGAGCAGAGCCCGGACATCGATGCGGCACTGATCGATATCATGATGCCGGAAATGGATGGCTACGAGACGATGCGGCAGATCCGCAGCATGCCGGCGATCGCCCATATCCCGTTGATCTCGGTCACAGCCAAGGCAATGAAGGGCGACCGGCAGAAGTGCCTCGACGCCGGCGCCTCCGACTACATCGCCAAGCCTGTCGACCTTGATCTGCTGCTGGCATTGCTGCGTGTCTGGATCGGCCGTTCGCGATCCCGTGTTCATGGTCCGGAAAAGACGCTCATGGCAGTGAACTGACGGCCGCTCGATGCAGAAACTGTCGAGAAACGGAGCAAGGAAGCTGGAGGTTATGGCGCCGGCAGCAGGGCCGGCAAAGGCGCGCATCCTGGCCGTGGATGACGACGAGCGCAATCTGCTGGCGATCGGCGAGGTTCTGGCCCCTATCGGTGAAGTCGTCTGCGTGCAGTCGGGCGAAGAGGCGTTGCGCGCACTGCTGAAGGAGGATTTCGCAGTCATCCTGCTGGATGTGCTGATGCCCCGGCTGGATGGCTACGAGACCGCGGGATTGATCCGCCAGCGCGAGCAATCCAGGCGAACGCCGATAATTTTTCTCACCGCCATCAACAAGGAAGACGCGCACATGCTGCGCGGCTACGACGCCGGCGCGGTCGATTACGTGTTCAAGCCTTTCGACCCGGCCATGCTGCGTTCCAAGGTCGCCGTGTTCGTCGAACTTCATGAGAAGACGCTGGAAATCCAGCAAAAGGCGGCTGCCGAGCAACGGCTGCTGGCCCAGGCACTGCAGGCGCAGAAGGAAAAGCTCGAGGCCGAGCGAGCCCTGCGCAGCGCCCAGGAGCGGCAGCATGCCATTTTGAGCTCTCTTCCGGTCTGCTTCCACGCAAGGGCGGCGGAGCCGCCGTTCGGCGCCAGCTTTGTCACCGAAGGGGTCGAACGCCTGACCGGCTTTCCTCCCGAACGCCTGACATCCGATCCAGGCTTCGGCCTGAGCCGGGTTCATCCCGACGATCTGCCGAGAGTGAGGGAGGTCCTGCTCGCAGCCAAGGCCGCCGGCTCCTACACCTGCGAATTCCGCTGGCAATGCGCCGACGGCAATTACCGGATTTTTCTCGACCAGGGCGTCCTGTCGAATGGCTCCGACGGCAAAGAGCCTGAGATCCTCGGCACGTTGCTGGACGTTACCGAGCGGCGCGAGCTTGAGAACCAGCTGCTGCAATCGCAGCGCCTCGACGCGATCGGCAAGCTTACCGGCGGGCTGGCGCATGATTTCAACAATCTGCTTGCCGCAATTCTCAGCGGATTGGGATTGCTCGAGCGCCACGCCGAGTTCGATGGACAGACCAGGCAGGTTCTGGAACTGACACGCCGGTCGGCAAAACAAGGCGCCGAGCTCGTCAACCGCATGCTTGCGTTCTCGCGCCGCCAGACGCTGAGGCCGCAGGCCGTGCGCCTCGCCGCGCTCGGCGATACAATGAACGGGTTGGTGGCCCCGGTCCTGGGCGGCCTGATCCGTTTCGATTGGCTTGTCGACGACACTGTGTGGCCGGCGCATGTCGATGCCAGCCAGCTGGAGCTCGCGCTGATGAACCTGGTCTTCAACGCGCGCGATGCCATGCCGTCCGGCGGCACGATAATCGTGGAGGCGCAAAATCGAACGCTAGGCCGTGCAGCCGAGGATATTTCGGCGGGCGACTATGTCGTGGTCACCGTCAAGGACACCGGGTCGGGCATACCGGCTGACATTCTCGCCAAGGTCGTCGAACCGTTCTTCACCACAAAACCGGTCGGCAAGGGCACTGGCCTCGGTCTGAGCACGGTGCATGGTTTCGTCAAGCAATCGGGCGGCACGCTTCGCATGGAAAGCACCGTCGGCAGTGGAACATCCGTCCAGCTCTGGCTGCCGCGTTCAATCGAGCGTCCGGTCGAAATCCCCGAGAAATCCGATGCCGACGACAGCGTCGTGAATGCCGGCGAGGACTATCCATCGGTCCTGCTGATCGACGACAGCAACGTACTGCGGGAACTGACGGCGCAATCGCTTCGCCAACACGGCTTTGCGGTTACCTGTGCCGCGGGCGGTGCCGAAGCGCTGGCGATGATCGAGCGCGCGCCGTACGATTTCGATGTCATCGTCACCGATTTTGCCATGCCGCTCGTCTCGGGCCTGGAGGTCATTCGGTTCGCCCGCAATCTGCGGGCCGATTGGCCGGCGGTGATGATAACCGGATATGCCGATGCCGACGCGATCGCCGGCCGGCCCCCCGACGTGCCGCTGCTCGGCAAACCGCTGCGCGACAAGGATCTTGTGGAGAGCATTCTTGCAGCGGCCGCGCGCGCCGGCTCGCAGAAAGCCAGGCAGGCCCAGCCGGTGAAAGGCGGGTACCGGTTTTCGACCTGAGGAGACAAGCCTCATCGAATCGAAACGGTACGTTCCGTATCCTCGATCGTCCGCGACATCCAGCCTGTGCGCAACACGGAGCGCCGGCCATGCCGCGCTCGACGGGCTGTGATGCGATTGATAAGCCCTCTCCGCAAGGAGAGTCGAGACATGACCGTTGCGATCGAGATGGGCCAGACGAGCGCAGGCGCCCCGGCGGCGCTGGATCTCGAGGAGCTGCTGGCGACCCGCCTTTTGGTGCAGGGCAATTCGGGCTCCGGCAAGTCCCACCTGCTGCGCCGGCTCTTGGAGCAGAGCGCGCCCTGGGTGCAGCAGACCATCATCGACCCCGAAGGCGACTTCGTGACGCTGGGCGACCGTTTCGGCCACCTGGTGATCGACGCCGAGGAGCATACCGAGCGCGGCCTGCAGAGCGCCGGCGAGCGGGCGCGCATCCACCGCGTCTCCACGGTGCTCAATCTCGAGGGGCTCGACGCCGAGAACCAGATGCGGCGCGCCGCCGCCTTTCTCGGCGGGCTTTTCGAGGTCGCCCGCGACCACTGGTACCCGATGCTGGTGGTGGTTGACGAAGCGCAGCTGTTCGCGCCGGCTGTCGCCGGCGAGGTTTCCGACGAGGCGCGCAAGCTCTCGCTCGGCGCCATGACCAATTTGATGTGCCGCGGCCGCAAACGCGGGCTGGCCGGCATCATCGCCACCCAGCGGCTGGCCAAGCTTGCCAAGAACGTCGCGGCCGAGGCTTCCAATTTCCTCATGGGCCGGACCTTTCTCGATATCGACATGGCGCGCGCCGCCGACCTGCTCGGCATGGAGCGGCGCCAGGCGGAGGCTTTTCGCGACCTCGAGCGCGGGCAATTCATGGCGCTCGGCCCGGCGCTGTCGCGCCGTCCGCTGGGCTTGCGGATCGGCCCGACCGATACAAGTCCGCGCAACGCGACCCCGCGCCTGATGCCGCTGCCGGAATCGGCGTTGGAGGACGCGCGCGCGATCATCCTGGCGGCCTCGCCGCCCGAAACCGTCCGGCCGCAGCGCCGGTCGTCGCCGGACCTGCTCGACCAGCTGATGGCGGCGAAATCGGCGGCGCTGGAAATCCGCCCCGAAGCGGTGGAGCCGCCGATCAGCGCCGAGGATTTGGCGGAGCGCCGCGAGCGCGTCGACCGGGTGCTGCGCGCCGTGCTGGCGCAACCCGATGCCGGCTTCCGGGTCATCGGCGTGCTTTATCAGGAGTTCGTGGTCCGCTGCCGCATCGAGGGCCTCGCCTCGGTCGTGCCGGACCTGCCGGAGTTCCGCCGCATGCTGACCCGCGCCCGCGCCGGCCTCGGCTCCGACATGGCAGGCGATGACGCTTGGCAGGACGTCTCGGCGCGCGCCTCGCTGCTCCCCGAGGACATGCAAGGCGTGTTCATGATGATCGCCCGCGCCGCCAAGGAGGGCTGGCCCTGCCCGAGCGACGCGGCGATCGCCCGCGCCTACGGCTCGCACTCGCTACGCCGCGCCCGGCGCCTGCTGATATATATCGAGGAGCAGGGGCTGATCGTCTGCCAGCTCGACGGGGTTGGAAGGCGGACGGTGACGCTGGTGGAGCTCGCCTGGGCGACCGCGCCGGGCGATCCCAATGCAGAGGACGCGGAGCAGGGGAGGTTGGTGGTGTAAGGGCTGACGCGGTTTGGGCGAAAGCTGACGTCGCTCAACATCAGCAAGCGCCAGAGTGTTCATCGCCGAACCAGTACTCAGACGTCGCGTTTGGGGCCGATAGCGAAATGGCGGCTTTAACGTTTGAAGAAGGATTGCGGACGTTCAGCCCGACGGGACCAAGGTCTGTTCCCAGGTCTAGCCGCCCCCCTCTCAATGGCATCCCCGGACCGCCCGGTGGATTTGCATCGCAAGTGGCGGGTGGCGGGGCAGCCACAGGGTGGACATTTCAGCCCACATCGAAAATGATCATGTTGCCATGCACACACTGTAGTGCTCTGATTTCGACGAAAAGCCTGAGCGTAGAAGCGGATCAACCGACCTCCGGGTCCAGCGAGCGAGGACGCAAATGGACACCCAAGAGAATGGGCAATTGCATCGCGACGCGGGCGGGCGACCCTGTCGATCGGCCGGCTGGCTTACCCGCGCCGCCGTGTTGGCGGCATTCCTGCTCGGCATGGCTTTCAGCAGCACTGCGTTTGCGCAGGACCAACAGTTACCCGTGGTGACGGCGGCCAAGCCGGTGGTCCGTGAAATCGTCGAAGACGACGAGTTCGTCGGGCGCTTCGAAGCCCTCGACCAGGTCGCCATCCGTTCGCGCGTCAGCGGCTATCTGGACAAGGTCAGCTTCCAGGACGGCGCACTGGTCAACAAGGGCGACCTGCTCTTCACCATCGATCAGCGTCCGTACCAGGCGGCTTATGATGCCGCCAAGTCGCAAGTGGACGTCGCCAAGAGTCTGCTCGAATTCTCCAAGATGCAGCTGGATCGCGCCGACGAACTCGCCAAGACCGGCAATATCTCAACCGCGACGGTCGACGACCGCCGGCGGGAATACCTTTCGGCGCAGGCGCAGATGCAGGGCGCGACGGCTGCGCTGACGACGGCCAGACTGAACATGGAATTCACCGAGATCAAGGCGCCCTTGTCCGGCCGCATCGACCGCCGGCTGGTGTCGGTCGGCAACCTCGTGCAGCCGGATTCCACCTTGCTGACGACCATCGTTACGCGCGATCCGATCGACTTCTATTTCGACGTCGATGAGCGCCTGTATTTCAGCTACGCCCGCGACGCGAAGGAGCGCGGCGGCAGCATGCAGGAAGGCGCCGGCGGGCTTGAGGTGGCGGTTCGCGTCGCCGACCGCGCGGAGGCGGTATTCAAAGGCAAGCTCGATTTTGCCGAGAACCGGATCGACAACGCGACCGGCACCATGCGGGTGCGTGCAAGGTTTCCCAACGCCGACGGCATTCTCCAGCCAGGCATGTTCGGACGCATCAACGTGCCGGGGTCGCTGCCGCATAGCGGCGTGCTGGTGCCCGACGAGGCGATCGGCGCCGATCAGGATCGCCGCATCGTGTTCCTGGTGGATGAGGCCGGGATGGTGTCGGCGAAGCCCGTGCGCACCGGCCCGCTTCTCGACGGCTACCGGGTGATCCGCCAGGGCCTGACCGGCGATGAGACGATCATCGTCAACGGGCTGATGCACGCCAGGCCCGGCACCAAGGTCAAGGTCGAGATGGTGACGTTGCCGCCCAGGGCCGAGACCGCCGAGTTGCAGCAATGAGGTTCGCACATTTCTTCGTCGACCGTCCGATCTTCGCATCGGTCGTTTCGATCGTCCTGCTGATCCTCGGCGGGATTGCTTATACCCAGCTGCCGGTCGCGCAATATCCCGAGATCGCGCCGCCGACCATCGTCGTTCGCGCCCAGTATCCGGGCGCAGACGCCGAGACGGTCGCAGCGACGGTGGCAACGCCGATCGAGCAGGAGATCAACGGCGTCGAGGGCATGCTCTACATGTCGTCCTATTCGTCGGGCGACGGGGCGATGGCGCTGACCATCACCTTCAAGCTGGGCACCGATCTCGACCAGGCGCAGGTGCTGGTGCAGAACCGCGTGTCGGTCGCCGAGCCGCGCCTGCCCGAAGAAGTCCGCCGCCTCGGCATCACCACCACCAAGACCTCGCCCGACCTGATGATGGTCGTGCACATGCTGTCGCCCGACAATACCTACGACCAACTCTACGTCTCGAACTACGCCCGCTCGCGGGTGCGCGACATACTGCTCAGACTAGACGGCGTCGGCGACCTCATCATCTTCGGCGAACGCGAATATTCGCTGCGCATCTGGCTCGATCCGGAAAAACTGTCCGCCCTGGGGATGACCTCGGGCGATGTGGTGCAGGCGCTGCGCGACCAGAATGTCCAGGTGTCGGGCGGCTCGATCGGCGCGCCGCCGACCAGCACCGGCACGGCGTTCCAGTACACGGTCACAACGCAAGGCCGCTTCAACGACGCACGCGACTTCCGATACGTGATCGTCAAATCGACCGACGACGGCCGCCTGATCTCGCTCCAGGACGTGGCGCGCATCGAGCTCGGCGCCAAGGATTACGTCACCAACTCCTATCTCAACGGCAAACCGGCGGTGGCGCTCGCCATCTTCCAGCGGCCGGGCACCAATGCGCTCGCCGCAGCCGCGGAGATCCAGGACAAGATGAAGGAGCTTTCCCGCGACTTCCCGAAGGGGTTGAGCTACGACATCGTCTACAATCCGACCGAGTTCGTCGCCGAGTCGATCCAGGAGGTCTACAAGACGATCCTCGAGGCGATGCTGCTGGTCATCATCGTTATCATCGTCTTCCTGCAATCGTGGCGCATGGCGATCGTGCCGATCGTGGCGATTCCCGTGTCGCTGATCGGCACGCTGGCGGTACTTTACGCCGCCGGCTTCTCGCTCAACATGCTGACGCTGTTCGGCCTCGTTCTGGCGATCGGCATCGTCGTCGACGATGCGATCGTCGTGGTCGAAAACGTCGAGCGCAATATCGCCAGAGGGCTGGCGCCCAGTCCGGCGTCGCACCTGACCATGGACGAAGTCGGAACGGCCGTCATCGCGATCTCGCTGGTGTTGATAGCCGTGTTCGTGCCGACAGCCTTCATCCCCGGCATTTCTGGGCAGTTCTATCTGCAGTTTGCTATCACCATCGCGGTGTCGACGGCGATCTCGGCATTCAATTCGCTGACGCTTTCGCCGGCGCTGGCCGCACTGCTGTTCAAGCCGCATCACGCCGCGGCGGCGCCGCCGCGCTTTTTCCTGGCGCGGTTCGGACGGGCGCTCGCCGACGGCTTCAATCGCGGCTTCGACAGGGTCGCCCATTGGTATTCGAGCATTATCCGCGTGCTGGTCGGCTCGTGGATAACGATGGCCGCCATGCTGGCCGTTTTCGCGGCCCTCATCTACGCCACGGTCTACATGGTGCAGGCGGTGCCGCGCGGTTTCATTCCGTCGCTTGACCAGGGCTATGCGATCGTCGTCGTCCAGTTGCCGGACGGCGCTTCGCTGTCGAGGACCGATTCGGTCATCCAGCAGGCGTCGCAGATCATCCAGAAAACGCCAGGCGTCGATTACGCTGTCGCCTTCGCCGGCTTCTCCGGCGCGACCTTCACCAACGCCAGCAACGCGGGCGTGATCTTCGCCAGGTTCAAGCCGTTTGACGAGCGACTGAAAGCCGGCCAGTCGGCGACCCAGGTCATCGGCAATCTGTTCGGCAGCCTGCAAAGCATCAAGGAAGCCTTCATTATCGCACTGCCACCGCCGCCGATCCGCGGCGTCGGCAATGCCGGCGGCTTCAAGCTGCAGATCCAGGAGCGCAACAGCGCCGACATGCGGCAGATCCTGGCGCTTGCCTACGAAATCGCCGGCAAGGCCAACAAGACGCCGGGGCTGACGGGCGTGTTCACCACCTTCTCCGCGTCGAGCCCGCAATTCTTCCTGGAGATCGATCGCGACAAGGCGCGCATCCTGAACGTGCCGATCCCCAACATCTTCGAGACGCTGTCGATCAATTTGGGCACCGCCTACGTCAACGACTTCAACGCGTTCGGGCGCGTCTACCAGGTGCGGGCGCAGGCCGACCAGGCGTTCCGCCTCGATCGCGCCGACATCTTGAAACTGAAGGTGCGCTCGGCGACCGGCGCGCTGGTTCCGCTCGGCACGTTGATCGAGATCCGCGACGTCACCGGCCCGGCGCTGGTCCAGCGCTACAACATGTACGTCTCAGTGCCGCTGCAGGGCAACGCCGCGCCCGGCGTTTCCACGGGCGACGCGCTGGCATTGATGGAAGGGATCACGGCAAAGACGCTGCCCGCCGGTACCTCCTATGAATGGACCGAGCTCGCCTATCAGGAGCGCAACACCGGCAATGCCGCTGTCTATATTTTCGGACTGTCGGTGCTGTTCGTGTTCCTGGCGCTGGCGGCGCAATATGAAAGCTGGGTGCTGCCGTTCGCCATTGTGCTGGTGGTGCCGCTCGGCGTGCTCGCGGCGTTGCTCGGCGTGTCTTTCCGAGGGCTGGACAACAACATCCTCGTGCAGATCGGCCTCATCGTGCTGATCGGGCTTGCCGCGAAGAACGCGATCCTGATCGTCGAATTCGCGCGGCAGGCGCAGGAACGCGGGCTGTCGGCCGCCGAGGCTGCCGTCGAAGCCTGCCGGCTCAGGCTGCGGCCGATCCTGATGACCGCCTTCTCGTTCATCCTCGGCGTCGTGCCGCTGATGATCGCAACGGGACCGGGCGCAGAAATGCGCCAGTCGCTCGGCACCGCGGTATTCTCCGGCATGCTCGGCGTCACCTTCGTCGGCCTGTTCCTGACGCCGGTGTTCTACGTCACGCTCAGGTCGCTGTTTTCACGGCGCAAGCCCCGTGCCGAGGCCGAACCTTCGGGGCCGGCAGAGGCGCCATCGGAGACGGCCGCCGAGTAGGGTTACGAATTCGCCGCGCGAGCGCGGTTATCACTCCAGAAAATCGGCGCGGCGCGGCAACGGCTACGATCTGCGCAACCTCGGCGTCGAGGTGCCGCGGAGACCCTGCTCGGTCTGATCCAGCCTGACAGCCGCATCCAGTTCAGCGAGACGATGCCGGGCGGAGAGGCCAATGCGATCTTCTATCTGGTCGACCAGGCGGGGCTTGAGGGCGCAACCGCGACCTCCGGAGTCCTCGCTTGCGATGTCTGCTTCCGCCCGACGCGATCACCGTGCGCCGACAGACCTGCAGGCAGCCGATCAGGCGGGTGCGGCGCCCGCGGCGTCAACTTCGTGGCGCCGGCCGTCGTCCAATTCCTCAGGCGGCGCCTGGACGCCGGCTTTGTTTCCGTGAATCTCGCCATGCCGCATTGCACAATCGTCTCGCCTGCGCAAAATGCGGCATGATCCGCAAATCCCTCACTGTTCTGGTGATCGATGAAAACCACATCCGCGCTTCGATAATCGAAGCGGGATTGCGGGAGGCCGGGCATCAGCAGGTCACGGTCATCCACGACGTCGCCGGCATCGCGCGGCGGATCGCCGAGATCGAACCCGACGTGATCGTCATCGATCTCGAAAATCCCAACCGCGACATGCTCGAAAACATGTTCCAGCTTTCGCGCGTGGTGAAGCGGCCGATCGCCATGTTCGTCGACCGCTCGGATCAGGCTTCGATCGAAGCTGCGGTGGAAGCGGGGGTATCGGCCTATGTCGTCGACGGCCTGCGCCAGGAGCGGGTCAAGCCGATCCTCGACATGGCGATCAGCCGCTTCAACGCCTTCTCGCGCATGGCGCGCGAACTGGAAGAAGCCCGCAGCGAGTTGGAGAGCCGCAAGGTGATCGATCGCGCCAAGGGCATCCTGATGAAATCGCGCGGCCTGTCGGAGGACGCGGCCTACACGCTGCTGCGCAAGACAGCCATGAACCAGAACCGCAAGATCGCCGAAATCGCGCAGAGCCTGGTGACGGCGGCAGGGCTTCTGGATCCCGAGGAGAGTTGAGAATGGCGGCCGAGCACCGGATCAATGCTGGCTTCATGCCGCTCTTCGACAGCGCCATCCTTGTCGCGGCGAAGGAAATCGGCTTTGCTTTGCGCGAAGGCATCGACCTCACCCTCAACCGGGAAACGTCCTGGGCCAACATCCGCGACCGCATCGCCATCGGCCACTTCGATCTGGCGCACATGCTGGGGCCGATGCCGATCGCCTGCAATCTGGGGCTGACGCCGCTCGCCTCCGACACGGTCGTGCCGTTCTCGCTCGGCCTCGGCGGCAATTGCGTGACGGTTTCAAACGCGGTCTGGGCCGGCATGGCCGCGCACGGCGCCCAACCCGATCTCGATCCGGCGCGGGCCGGCAAGGCATTGCGAGCGCTGATTCGCGAACGGGCGAATGGCGGCGGCGATCCGCTGCGCTTCGCCGTCGTCCATCCGCATTCCGGGCACAATTACGAATTGCGCTACTGGCTCGCCGCCTGCGGCATCGACCCGTCGCGTGAAATCGAGATCGTCATCGTGCCGCCCCCCTTCATGGCCGACGCGCTCGCCGCCGGCAGGATCGACGGCTACTGCGTCGGCGAACCTTGGAACAGTGCCGCGGTCGTCGCCGGCACCGGCCGCATCGCCACGGTCAAGGCGGCCATCTGGAAGACCAGCCCGGAGAAAGTCGTTGGCGTGCGCAAGGCATGGGCGGAAAGAGAGCCGGACGCGCTTTCAGCCCTGCTGCGTGCGCTTCATCACGCGGCGCGCTGGTGCCAGGATCCGGCAAACCGTGACGAACTCGCGGCCCTGATGGCGCAGCCGGCCTTCCTCGGGCTTGCGCCGGCGCTGCAGATGCCGATTCTCAGCGGGCATCTGGCGCTCGGCGGCGGCGCCGAACTCACCGTCGGTGACTTCTTTCTGCCCTTCAACAAGGCGGCGAACTTCCCGTGGAAGAGCCATGCGCTGTGGTTCTACACGCAGATGGTGCGCTGGGGGCATGTCCCGCACACGCCGGAAAACCTCGCTATTGCCCGCGACTGCTACCGCCCCGATCTCTACCGCTCGGCGTTGAAGCCGCTTGGCGTGGCGCTTCCCGGTGCCAATGCCAAGGTCGAGGGCGCGCTGAAGGCCGCGACTCCGGTCGGTTCGGCGGGGGCAAGCCTGGTGCTCGGTCCCGATGGCTTCTTCGATGGCCAGATATTCGATCCCGACGAGATCGACGCCTACATTGCCGGCCAGAAATTGGCGCGCGCTGAGGCCTGATCATTTCTCCGGCATTCTTGTGCGCTGCACAAAAAATGTGCGTGCAACTGCGCTAATGAACAATCCTTGGCTTGCTCGCCCAGCGGCCCGGCGCGCCGAAGATTGTGGCATGCCGTTGATCTCATTGATGTTTGTCACCCATTCCGAAACTGGCACGGTTCCTGCTTTGTAATAGGCAGACTCTTCTCGGGTCACGGAATAGGCGTCCAATGGCGGGCGCTACAGGCAAAGCTGCCGCTCAGGTCAACACGCGATCCCGGATGGACGGACGCGCGCGGCCTGGCCGGCGGCTTTTTTTGTTTTGGTCGAACACGCAATCGACGGCGCCGATCCCAAGCCGCGCCCAACCGGAGATGACGATGACGAAAAGCACCAATAGCCATTCCGCCCAAACGGCGATCAGCCGCCGGGATTTCCTGAGGATCAGCGCGGCCACCGCGGCAACGCTGGCCGCGGCGCGTGCGCTGCTGCCCTCCGGCGCCTATGCGGCGCCCGCCGCGCCGGAAGTCACCGGCGCCAAGCTCGGCTTCATCGCATTGACTGATGCAGCACCGTTGATGATCGCCAAGGAGAAAGGCCTGTTCGAGAAATTCGGCATGCCCGATGTCGAGGTGCTCAAGCAGGCCTCCTGGGGGGCGACGCGCGATAATCTGGTGCTCGGCGGCGAAGCCAACGGCATTGACGGCGCCCATATCCTGACGCCGATGCCTTATCTGATGCACACCGGCAAGGTGACGCAAAACAAGCAGCCACTGCCGATGGCGATCGTGGCGCGGCTCAACTACGACTGCCAGGGCATTTCCGTCGCCCAGGAATATGCCGGCACCGGCGTCGGCCTCGACGCCTCCAAGCTGAAGGACGCCTTCGCTGCGAAAAAGGCCGCAGGCAAGGAGGTGAAGGCCGCCATGACCTTCCCGGGCGGCACGCACGATCTTTGGCTGCGCTACTGGCTGGCTGCCGGCGGCATCGATCCCGACAAGGACGTCTCGACCATCGTCGTGCCGCCGCCGCAGATGGTCGCCAACATGAAGGTCGGCAACATGGACGTGTTCTGTGTCGGCGAGCCGTGGAACGAGCAACTCGTCCACCAGAGCGTCGGCTTCACCGCCGCCACCACCGGCGAACTGTGGAAGGGCCATCCGGAAAAGGCGCTCGGCCTGCGCGCCGCCTTTATCGACAAGTACCCGAACGCCACCAAGGCGATCCTGATGGCCGTCATGGAAGCCCAGCAATGGTGCGAGGCAAAAGAAAACAAGGACGAGATGGCCGCCATCATCGGCAAGCGGCAGTGGATGAACGTGCCGACTGCCGACATCATCGGCCGCCTCAAGGGCGACATCAACTACGGCAATGGCCGCGTCGCCAACGGCACCGACCTCTATATGAAGTTCTGGAAGGGCGGCGTGTCCTATCCCTTCAAGAGCCACGACAGCTGGTTCCTCGCCGAAAATATCCGCTGGGGCAAGTTCGCGCCGACCACCGACATCAAAGCACTGGTCGGCCAAGTAAACCGTGAGGATCTGTGGCGCGAGGCGGCCAAGGATCTTGGTGTCGCCGCGGCCGATATTCCGGCGTCTACGTCGCGAGGCACTGAAACCTTCTTCGACGGCAAGATATTCGATCCGGAGAACCCGTCGGCCTATCTCGACAGCCTGAAAATCAAGGTGTCGGCCTGAGCCTGACAGGGGATGCGCGGCAGGCGGTGGCAGCGCCGCCTGCCTTGCACCTGCCGCCAAGGAGTTTTTCGAGAATGTCTATCCAAGCCATCGAGGACCGCAAGGTGAAGCCGTTCCCCGCACCGGCCAAGCCCGCCGAGGTCATCGCCTTGACCGCCAGGGCGCGGCGCCGCTTCGACCCGGCCGCGGTCGCCGCCAAGCTGGCCAGCACGCTGGTGCCGCCGGTCATCGTCATCACCATTATGCTCGTCGTCTGGCAGGTCGCCTGTTCGTCGCCCACGGCCAGCCTGCCACCGCCGAGCCAAGTGTGGAACGAGGCCTATGACCTGATCGCCCACCCGTTCTTCGACAATGGCCCGCAGGACATCGGACTCGCCTGGCGGGTGCTGATGTCGCTGCAGCGCGTCGCCATGGGCTTCGGCCTGGCAGCAATCGTCGGCGTCGCGCTCGGCGCGCTGGTCGGCCAGTCGATCTGGGCGATGCGCGGTCTCGATCCGGTCTTCCAGATCCTGCGCACGGTGCCGCCGCTCGCGTGGCTGCCGCTGTCGCTGGCGGCGTTCCGCGATTCCAGCCCGTCGGCGATCTTCGTCATCTTCATCACCTCGATCTGGCCCATCATCATCAACACCGCGGTCGGTGTCCGCAACATCCCCGAGGACTACCGCAACGTCGCCCGTATCCTCCGGCTCAACCAGTTCGAGTTCTTTGTGAAGATCATGGTGCCGGCGGCCGCGCCCTACATCTTCACCGGCTTGCGGATCGGCATCGGCCTGTCCTGGCTCGCCATCGTCGCCGCCGAAATGCTGACCGGCGGCGTCGGCATCGGCTTCTTCATCTGGGACGCGTGGAACTCGTCGCGCCTGCCCGACATCATTGTCGCGCTCGCCTATATCGGCATCACCGGCTTTTGCCTCGACCGCCTGGTCGCGGCGGTCGGCGTCTTCGTCACCCGCGGCACAACGGCAAAGTGAGGAGAGGGACGATGACGGCCTATCTGAAACTCGACCACATCAACAAATCCTTCGCCCGCGGCAGCCAGGTCAGCGACGTGCTGAAGGACATCCGGCTGACTATCGACAAGGGCGAATTCGTCTCGATCATCGGCCATTCCGGCTGCGGCAAGTCGACCTTGCTCAACCTGATCGCCGGCCTGACCAAGGTCTCGGCCGGCGCCGTCCTGCTCGAAGACAAGGAGGTCGACAGCCCCGGCCCGGAACGCGCCGTGGTGTTCCAGAACCACAGCCTGCTGCCATGGCTCACCGTCTACGAAAACATCAACCTTGCGGTATCCAAGGTCTTCGGCGGCAAAAAGAGCCGGGCCGAACGGCATGAATGGATCATGCGCAATCTCGATCTCGTGCAGATGGCGCATGCCAAGGACAAACGTCCGGCCGAGATTTCGGGCGGCATGAAGCAGCGCGTCGGCATCGCCCGGGCGCTGGCCATGGAGCCGAAGATCCTGCTGCTCGACGAGCCCTTCGGCGCGCTCGACGCGCTGACCCGCGCGCATCTTCAGGACGCGGTGATGGATATCCATTCGAGGCTCGGCTCGACGACGATCATGATAACTCACGATGTCGACGAGGCGGTGCTGCTGTCCGACCGCATCGTGATGATGACCAACGGGCCGGCGGCCACCATCGGCGAGGTTCTTCCCGTGCCGCTGGCCCGGCCGCGTCGGCGCATTGAGCTTTCCTCCGACCGCACCTTCCTGCGCTGCCGCGAGGCGGTGCTGAAATTCCTCTACGAACGCCACCGCTTCGTCGAAGCGGCGGAGTAAGGCCATAATTGGAAACTCGTCATCATCATTGGCAAATCTGCATCGGCAATGGGCAATCTACCGCATTGCACAAATATTATGCTGCTGTGCAAGGCATTTTGACTAATCTTTGATCCGCTGCCGAGCTTGGTCAAAAGTCGCGCGGCTGCGGTTCATATTGATTTCATTCTATAATTAAGAGCGCTGTCGAATTGGCACGCTTCCTGCTTTCCAAAATGTAGGGTCCGCAAGGGCCAAGTGACACGGCGTCCAATGGCGGGCGCCACAGGCAAAGCTGCCGCTCAGGTCCACACGCGCTCCCGAAATCCCGGACGCGAAGACCTGGCCGGCGGCTTTTTTGTTTTGACGCAATCGACACGCTGGTCCCAAGCGGCGCCAACCGGAGACGACGATGACGAAACGGATCGGAACTGGCGCGTCCCTCGCGGACTTCACGCGCCGCGATTTTCTGGCCGCCAGCGCGCTGACGGCGGCGCTGTTCACCGCCGCGCTCCTCCTCTTTCCCGCCGGCGCCAAGACTGACGGCAAGGGTCTTGAAGTGACCGCGCAAAGGTCGGTTTCAACCAGTTCGCCGATGCTGCGCCGCTGACAGTCGCGAACGAACAGACAAGGGCGGTGCCTCCCACGCCGCAAACCGGAGCCAGAAAATGACCGCAAATCTCCCAGCCGCGCCCAGCCAGGACAGCGCTCCCCGGCAGGCGCTTGCCATGTCCACCATCGCCTTCACCGTCTGCTTCGCGGTGTGGACGATCTTTTCAATCATCGGCGTGCGCATAAAGCAGGAGTTGGGGCTGAACGAGACGGAGTTCGGCCTGCTCGTCGGCACGCCGATCCTCACCGGCTCGCTCGTGCGTATGGTGCTCGGTGTCTGGACCGACCGTTTTGGCGGACGGCTGGTATACACCGCGACCATGCTTGCGGCGGCGGTCGCGACCTTTCTGCTCGCTTTTGCGCACACCTACGGGCAGATGCTGGTCGCCGCATTAGGCGTTGGGCTCGCCGGCGGTTCCTTCGCCGTCGGTGTCGCCTATGTCTCGCGCTTCTTCCCGGCCGGCAAGCAGGGTACGGCGCTTGGCATTTTCGGTGTCGGCAATGTCGGCGCCGCGGTCACCAAGTTCCTGGCACCGTTCGTGCTTCTTTCCTGGGGCTGGCAGTCGGTCGCGCTGATCTGGGCGGCAGCACTAGTCGTCATGGCCGCCGTCTTCTGGTTCACGACTGGCGACGATCCGGTCATCCGCGAGCGCCGCGCCGGCAAGGCAGCGCCCAAGAGAAGCTTCTTGCAGGAATTCGCGCCGCTCAAGAACCTGCAGGTCTGGCGCTTCGCCTTCTATTATTTCTTCGCCTTCGGTGCATTCGTGGCGCTCTCGCTGTGGCTGCCCCGCTACCTGATCGGCGTCTACGGCTTCGGGCTTGCGACCGCCGGCATGATTGGCGCGGCCTATTCAATTCCGGCAAGTATTTTCCGCGCCTATGGCGGCGTGCTTTCCGACCGGATCGGCGCCCGCACCGTGCTCTACTGCACCTTCGCTGTCAGTGCCGTCGCGACTCTCGTTCTGTCTCTCCCCTCGGCAGACTACGTCGTGCGCGGTATCAGCGGGCCGATCGCCTTCCATTTCGAGATCGGCCCGCTTGCCTTCATAGCCGTTGCCTGTGTGCTCGGCTTCTTCATGAGCCTTGGCAAGGCCGCCGTCTACAAGCACATCCCGGCTTACTATCCGCAGAGTGTCGGCGCGGTCGGCGGCGTTGTCGGCATGATTGGCGGGCTCGGCGGCTTTATCCTGCCAATCGCCTTCGGCGTGCTCAACGACCTCACCGGCGTCTGGTCGAGCTGCTTCATGCTGCTCTTCGTCATTGTCGCCACCTGTTTTGCCTGGATGCATTTTTCCATCCGGCGGATGGAGCGCACGGCGTCTGACGAAGCTTCAGGCCTTTCCTACGCGGCTGAGTGAGAGCGGAGTGGATCAGGACATGACCGAGAAACTCGTCATCATCGGCAACGGCATGGCCCCCGGGCGCATGCTGGAGCATCTCCTGGAAAAGGCGCCTGGGCGCTACCAGGTCACCATCTTCAACGCCGAGCCGCGCGTGAACTACGACCGCATCATGCTGTCGCCGGTTCTGTCGGGAGAAAAGGCCTATGAGGAGATCATCATCCATGGCGACGGTTGGTACATCAAGCACGGCATCACCCTCTACAAGGGCCACAAGATCGTCGCCATCGACCGGCAGGCAAAGACCGTCACCTCCGATCATGGCGTGACCGAGCCCTACGACAAGCTCGTCATCGCCACCGGCTCGGTGCCGTTTATCATTCCGGTGCCAGGCCATGACCTGCCGGGCGTGCTCACCTATCGCGATCTCGACGACGTCCGGGCGATGATGCTTGCCGCCCAGTCGCGGGCCAAGGCTGTCGTCATCGGCGGCGGCCTGCTCGGCCTGGAAGCGGCTGCGGGTCTGAACGCGCAGGGCATGGACGTCACCGTGCTGCACGTCATGCCGACGCTGATGGAGCGTCAGCTCGATCCGGCCGCCGGATATCTCCTGCAGCGCGCCGTCGAGCAGCGCGGCATCAAGGTCATCACCAAGGCCAACACCCAGGCGATCACCGGCAACGGCAAGGTCGAGCGGGTGGAGCTTGCCGACGGCACAGTCATTCCCGCAACGCTCGTCGTCATGGCGGTGGGCATCAGGCCGAATGCGGCGCTGGCGAAGGAAGCCGGCATTGCGGTCAATCGCGGCATCGTCGTCGACGCCGGCATGCGCAGCAACGATCCCGATATCTACGCAATCGGCGAATGCGCCGAGGTCAACGGCCAGGTCTACGGGCTGGTCGCGCCGCTCTACGAGATGGCGCGCGTCGCCGCCAGCCATCTGGCCGGCAATGAGGCGGCGGCTTTCGTCCACATGGACACGCCGACTAAGCTCAAGGTCACCGGCATCGAGCTGTTCTCTCTCGGCGACTTCGCCGAGGGCGATGACCGCCAGGAGATCGTGCTGCGCGATGCCGCGGCCGGCGTCTACAAGCGCCTGGTACTCAAGGACGACCGCATCATCGGCACCGTGCTCTATGGCGAGACGGCGGACGGCGCCTGGTTCAACGACCTCAAGAAGAAGCAGACCGACATATCCGAGATGCGCGATACGCTCATCTTCGGCCAGTCCTACCAGGGAGGCGCCCCCCTGGACCCTATGGCGGCCGTTGCAGCCTTGCCGGATGATGCGGAAATCTGCGGTTGCAACGGCGTATGCAAGGGAAAGATCACCGGCGCGATCACGGCCAGGGGCTTGACCTCGCTCGACGATGTGCGCGCCCACACCAAGGCGTCGGCCTCCTGCGGCTCCTGCACCGGGCTGGTCGAAAAGCTGATGGTGCTGACCATCGGCGACAAATACAACCCAGCGGCGGTCCAGCCGATGTGCAGCTGCACCGCGCTTGGCCATGACGAGGTCCGCCGGCTGATCAAGGCCAAGGGCCTGAAGACCATTCCCGCCGTCATGCAGGAACTGGAGTGGAAGACCTCCTGCGGCTGCGCCAAATGCCGGCCGGCGCTCAACTATTATCTCGTCTGCGACTGGCCCGACGAATACGCCGACGATTACCAGTCGCGCTTCATCAACGAGCGCGTCCACGCCAACATCCAAAAGGACGGCACCTATTCGGTAGTGCCGCGCATGTGGGGCGGCGTCACCAACGCGGCCGAATTGCGCGCCATCGCCGACGTCGTCGACAAGTTCGAGATCCCGATGGTCAAGGTCACCGGCGGCCAGCGCATCGACATGCTCGGCATCCGCAAGGAAGACCTGCCGGCGGTATGGGCCGATCTCGGCCAGGCTGGCTTCGTCTCCGGCCACGCCTATGCCAAAGGACTGCGCACGGTGAAGACCTGTGTCGGTTCGGACTGGTGCCGCTTCGGCACGCAGGATTCGACCGGCTTGGGCATCCGTATCGAAAAATTCATGTGGGGCTCGTGGACCCCGGCCAAGGTCAAGATGGCGGTGTCGGGCTGTCCGCGAAACTGTGCCGAGGCGACCTGCAAGGATGTCGGCGTGATCTGCGTCGATAGCGGCTACGAGATCCATTTCGCCGGCGCCGCCGGTCTCGACATCAAGGGCACCGAAGTGCTCGGCCTGGTCAAGACCGAGGACGAGGCGCTGGAGCATATCGTGGCGTTAACGCAGATGTATCGCGAGCAGGGCCGCTATCTCGAGCGTATCTACAAATGGGCCAAGCGCGTCGGCATAGCTGAGATCAAGCGTCAGATCATGGACGATGGCGAGAAGCGCAAAGCCTATTTCGACCGCTTCGTCTTTTCGCAGAAATTCGCCCAGGTCGACCCATGGTCGGAACGTGCTTCCGGCAAGGACAAGCATGAATTCCGGCCGATGGCTTCGGTCGGCTTTGCCCAGGCGGCGGAGTAGGCGCGTGTTCCCGAAAAGTGGAATGCGGTTTTCGGACAAGAACACGCGCAAAAGAGGAATGGCCACATGAATTGGGTATCGATCGGCACGCTCTCGGACATTCCGCGTCGCGGCGCGCGCTGCGTCGCCACGCCGGAAGGAAAGATCGCCGTCTTTCGCACGGCCGACGATCAGGTCTTTGCCATCGACGACCATTGCCCGCACAAAGGTGGGCCGCTCAGCCAGGGCATCGTCCATGGCACGGCGGTGACCTGTCCCTTGCACAATTGGGTGATCTCGCTGGAGACAGGCAAGGCGCTCGGCGCGGACGAGGGCGCGGTGCGCACCATTGCGGTGCGGATCGACGGCGAGCGGCTGTTCATTGCGCTGGAAGCGCTGGCCAGCCGCGCGGCGTGAACCATGCAGATTGATGAAGCGCGCGAGGTGAGGACCACCTGCCCCTATTGCGGGGTGGGTTGCGGCGTGCTGGCGAAGGTCGCCGCGGACGGTGAAAAAACCGTTCGCGGCGACCCGGACCACCCGGCGAATTTCGGCCGGCTCTGCTCCAAAGGCTCGGCGCTGGCTGAGACCATCGACCTCGACGGCAGGTTGCTATACCCGGAGATCCACGGTCGCCGCACCGACTGGGACGAAGCGCTCGACCTTGTCGCTTCGACCTTCTCGCAAACCATTGCCGAACACGGCCCTGGTTCGGTCGCCTTTTATGTTTCCGGCCAGTTGCTGACCGAAGACTATTACGTCGCCAACAAGCTGATGAAAGGCTTTATCGGCTCGGCCAATATCGACACCAATTCGCGCCTGTGCATGGCCTCGTCGGTCGCCGGCCACCGCCGCGCCTTTGGCTCGGACACCGTTCCGGGAAATTACGAGGATCTGGAACTTGCCGACCTGATCGTGCTGGTCGGCTCCAATCTCGCCTGGTGCCATCCGGTACTCTACCAGCGCATAGCCGCCGCCCGGGAAAAGCGGCCCGAGATGAAGGTGGTGCTGATCGACCCTCGCCGCACCATGACCTCAGATATCGCCGACATGCATCTGGCGATCGCGCCCGATGGCGACGTCGCTTTGTTCACCGGGCTGCTCGCCTATCTCGGCCAGCACAACGCGCTGGACCGCACCTATATCACGTCGCACACGACCGGCTTCGGGCAAGCGCTTTTCGCCGCCTCGGCGCTCGATCTTGCCGGCATCGCGGCTGCCACGGGTCTCAGTGAGGACGAACTGGCCCGCTTCTACAGCCTGTTCGCCGCGACGGCGAAGACGGTGACCGTCTACAGCCAAGGCGTGAACCAGTCGTCTTCGGGCACCGACAAGGTCAACGCCATCATCAACTGCCATCTGGCCACCGGCCGCATAGGCCAGCCCGGCGCCGGGCCGTTCTCGGTGACCGGCCAGCCCAACGCCATGGGCGGCCGTGAGGTCGGCGGCATGGCCAACATGCTGGCCGCCCACATGGAGATCGAAAACCCCGAGCACCGCGAACGCGTGCAGCGCTTCTGGAATGCCCCAACCGTCGCCGAAAAACCCGGCCTGAAAGCGGTCGAGATGTTCCAAGCGGTGGCCGACGGACGCATCAAGGCGCTGTGGATCATGGCCACCAACCCCGTCGATTCGATGCCGGACGCCGATGCCGTCGAGGCGGCGATCAAGGCCTGCCCGTTTGTCGTGGTGTCGGACGTGCTGGCCAAGACCGACACGGTCCGCCACGCCCATGTCCGGCTGCCGGCCACCGCATGGGGCGAAAAGGATGGCACCGTCACCAATTCGGAGCGCCGCATCTCGCGCCAGCGAGCCTTTTTGGCCACGCCCGGTGAGGCAAGAGCCGACTGGTGGATCATCGCTGAAGTCGCCAAGCGGATGGGCTTCGGCGAGGCTTTTTCGCATGTGTCGCCGGCCAACATCTTCGCCGAGCATGCCGCGCTGTCGACATTCGAGAATGACGGGGCACGCGATTTCGACATCGGCGCCTACGCCGGGATCGATGCAGGGACGTATGAGGAGTTGGCGCCATTCCAATGGCCAGCGCCGAGCCAGGGCACCCCCCTCTGGCCTGCCGGCCATCTCCCTCTCAAGGGGGGAGATTGGATGTCGCCACCGGTTTCGCCAATCGTTGCCATTGCTGAAAAGGTGGTGCCGGCAAAACTGCCAATCTCCCCCCTTGAAGGGGAGATGGCCGGCAGGCCAGAGGGGCGCGCGCGGCGCCAGCCGGAGGACAAAAGCACCCGCTTCTTCGCCAACGGCAATTTCTACACACCCGACGGCAAGGCACGCTTCATTGCCATCCGCCCAGCCGCACAAACCCGCACCAGCCCGGACTTCCCGCTGGTGCTCAACACCGGGCGCGTGCGCGACCATTGGCACACCATGACGCGGACCGGCAAGAGCCCGCGCTTGTCGCAGCACATGGCCGAACCGTTCGTCGAAATCCACCCGTCGGATGCGCAGCACTTCGGCATCGGCGATGCCGAGATCGTCCGCGTCTCGACTGCCCATGGCGAGGTGCTGGTCCGCGCCCTGGTGACGGTGCGCCAACGCCAAGGCTCTGTATTCGTTCCGATGCACTGGACCGATCAGTTCTCCGGCCGCGCGCGCGTCGATGCACTGGTCGCGCCGACGACCGATGCGATTTCAGGCCAACCGGCCTCGAAGAATGTTGCCGTCCGCATCGAGCGGTTCGCCGCCACAGCCTTCGGCTTCGCCGTGCTTGCCGAACGGCCCGCATCGATCGACGCCGATTACTGGAGCCTCGCCCGCGGCCCCGCCGGCTGGCGGCTTGAAATTGCGCTGCAGGACAGCCGCGACTGGACCGGGTTTGCCGCCGCGCTATTAGGCATGGAAGGCGAGACGCTCGCCTATCACGACATCGCTGGCGGGCACCATCGCTTCGCCCGTTTCGCAGGCAATAGGCTGGTCGGCGCGCTCTATCTTGCGCCTACCCCGGTGGCGGTGTCGCGCGGCTGGGCGGTCGAACAACTTGGCGCTGACCATGCCAATCGGCAGGCGCGGCTGGCGATTGTCGCCGGGCGGCCGGGCGGCAACAGCGTCGACCGCGGTGCCATCGTCTGCGCCTGTTTCGGGGTTGGTGCCAACCAAATCGCGGAAGCGGTACGCGGCGGCTGTACCAGCGTCGCGGCAATCGGCGCCGTCCTTCACGCCGGCACCAATTGCGGCTCTTGCCGCGCCGAGATCAAGACCATTATCGACGGGCGGCGTCTGCAAGCTGCGGAGTGAATGCGCCGAGAAACTCTGCCGTGCCGCCGCATGATGCTTACTAGCAATTTACAAACCATGGGCTACCAACGTTCTGACTTCGATTCGCTCGGAACGGGAGCCTCATGAGCAAAGCCCTGACCTCATTCGCGCTTGCCGCCGCGCTGGCGGCCTTGCTGATGGCGCTCTGCCTGATGGTGGCCAGGCATGGCTATCCCTATGGCGCGATCGGTGCCAAGCGCTTGAGCGACATCGCCGATGCGGGGACGTTCATTCCGCTCGCGGCGATCTATTTTTTCAGCGCACTGCTGATGATGGTTCTGCCGATCAGGCTTGCTGGCATCGTCCTGACACATGCCGCCGATGCGATCTTCTGGACGGTCATCTTGTTGTTTGCGGTCATCGTTGGATGTCTCGCCGCGAGATTTGCTTTCGGTCAGCGCGATGTGCTCCCGGCACTGCTGAACTGGCGGTTCCTGTTTGTCGCAGCCGTCGTCGGAGGCCATCTCTTCATCAACGAGCTGCGCCGGAACATCCTATTGCGAAGCCTGTTCTTCGTCGTCTTCGCCGCAGCGACACTGGCCTGCCTGTTTTGGTCCTTCACCGTCTGAGCATGTGCGACCCGTCGGGCAGACGGCCTAATTCTTGTCGACCGGCTTCGAACGCATTCGCGAAACGGTCTCACGCTCGGCCCGCTTCGAACGCATCGGCGGCAGGCCGCGGTCGACCAGGTCCATGTCTTCCAGCACCATGTCGCCCATCCGCTTGAAAGCGACGTCGAGCGCACCGGCCCGGTGGGCGGAGCGCAGGAACCCCGGCAATGTGCGGACCGGGTGATCCTGGGCAAGCGGCTCCTCAGGAAAAACATCGCTGGCGGCGACGATATGGCCGCTGCGGACGACGTCCATCAGTGCCGGGAAATCGACCACGCCGGCTCGGCTGAGCAGGATGAAAGCGGCTCCCTTGCGCATCCTGGCAAACGCCTCGGCGCCGAGGAAGCCCTGGTTTTCGCTAGTCACGGAAGCGACGACGAAGACGAAATCGCTGTTCGACAGAACGTCGTCGAGAGAGGCGGGCTCGACGCCGTTTTCGATCAGGATCGACGGCGGCAGCCACGGGTCGAAGACTTTTGTCCGCGTGCGAAAGCCTGACAGCAGCCGGTTGAGCGCACGGCCAAGATCGCCGAAGCCGATAATGCCGACATCCGCGCCGGAAAGAAGCCGTGCCGTCCGGTTGCCGTCGCCGCCCCACAGCTCCTTGCCCTGACGAAATGCGAGATCGGCGTCGACGATGCCGCGGGCGAGGTTGAGCGCCATGGCAAGGCCGAGCTCGGCCACCGGTTCGGCAAACACCAGCCCGGTGGTGACGACATGGATGCCGCGCGAAAACAGCGTCTCGTAGGGCATGTTGTTGATGAGGTTGCTCTCGACATTGAAGATGCAGCGCAGCGCCTTCATTCTTTCCAGCGTCTCCGGCGCGATAGGTGGCTGGCCGACGATGTAGCGCGCCTCGGCAAGGATATCGGCCGGCAGCGCCGCCACCGCTTCGGGCGATATTTCGATGATGCGGTATTTCGATCGAAATTTCGCCAGCGCAGCCGGCGTGAAGATCAGGTCGAGCGTGCGCGGTTCGGGTGCGCTGATCACCAGCGGCAAAGCGCTGTCGGACATGATGATTTCCTCCCGTGCGATCCGCGTCGCACCACACTAGAATCGTCTTCCCCGCCCCGACACCTATCACATGCCTGTCGAGCAGGAGAAGTTTGCCTGGCTTCGGCCTTGCGGTGCGGCGGTCGGTGGTCCAGATAGACGGCGATCGAAGGACGACAAGGAAGACAGCGACATGATCCCGTTTCGAAAGAACCTCATCGATGGAGAGTGGGTAGGCGATGCCGCCTCCCGTAACATCAACCCGTCCAATCTCGACGACGTGGTCGGCGAATATGCATCGGGAGGCGCCGAGCACGCCCGGCAGGCCATCGCGGCGGCGAAGGCGGCATTTCCGGCGTGGTCCCGATCGGGCGTGCTGGCCCGCCATGCGGTGCTGAGGAAGGCGTCGGACGAGATCACCGCGCGGAAAGATGAAATCGGCCGGGCGTTGGCGCGCGAGGAAGGCAAGACGCTGGTCGAGGGCATCGGCGAGACTGTTCGCGCCGCCCAGATATTCGACTTCTTCGCCGGCGAGACGCTGCGCCTGTCGGGCGAGCTGGTGCCGAGCGTGCGGCCCGGCGTCGGCGTCGAGATCACCCGTGAAGCGGTCGGCGTCGTCGGCATCATCACGCCGTGGAATTTTCCGATCGCCATTCCGGCTTGGAAAATCGCTCCGGCGCTGGCCTACGGCAACACCATCGTCTTCAAGCCGGCGGAACTCGTTCCGGAGAGCGCCTGGACTATTGTCGACATCCTGCACCGCGCCGGGCTGCCCAAGGGTGTGCTTAACCTGGTGATGGGCAAAGGTTCGGTGGTCGGCCAGGCCATGCTCGACAGTCCTGACCTCAACGCGATCACCTTCACCGGATCGGTCGGCACCGGCAAGCGCGTCGCCGCCGCCAGCGTCGAGCACATGCGCAAGTTTCAGCTCGAAATGGGCGGCAAGAACCCGCTTGTCGTGCTCGACGATGCCGACCTTGCCGTCGCTGTCGACTGCGCCATCAACGGTGCCTACTTCTCGACCGGCCAGCGCTGCACGGCGTCGTCCCGGCTGGTGGTGACGGACGGCATTCACGACCGCTTCGTCGAGGCGCTCAAGGACCGCATGGCCAAGTTGGTCGTCGGCGACGCTCTCGATGCCAAGACCCAGATCGGGCCGGTTGTCGACCAGAGCCAGTTGAAACAGGACGAGGACTACATCGCCATCGGACGTCAGGAAGGTGCCGATCTCGCCTTCGGCGGCGAGCGGCTCGATCGTGAAACCCGCGGCTTCTATTTGCAGCCGGCGCTGTTCACCGAAACCACCAACGCCATGCGCATCTCGCGCGAGGAGATTTTCGGACCGGTCGCCAACGTCATCCGCGTCAAGGATTATGACGAGGCGCTGGCGGTGGCCAACGACACGCCGTTCGGCCTGACCTCCGGCATCTGCACCTCGAGCCTCAAGCATGCCACGCACTTCAAGCGCAATTCGGAAGCCGGCATGGTCATGGTCAATCTGCCGACGGCGGGCGTCGACTTCCACGTGCCTTTCGGCGGGCGCAAGGGATCGAGCTACGGCCCGCGCGAGCAGGGCCGCTATGCCGCAGAGTTCTACACCACGGTGAAGACCGCTTACACGTTTGCCGGCTAGGAAAAGGCGGCAGACCAGCCAGGCAGCGAGCAAGTCGATGGCATCTGAGAATACGGACCTGACCTGGCTCAATCCGCCGCCGCACCACGCCTTCGGCAACAATACGGTGCATGTACGGACCGGCGAGGAGACCGACTTCTGGCGCGAGACGTTCTACGGCTTCTGGCGCGACAATGGCCATTTCCTCTATCGTGAGGTCGAGGGCGATTTCAGCGCCGAAGTCACGGTCAAGGGGCACTATGAGGTGCTTTACGATCAGGCCGGGCTTATGGTCCGCCTGAGCGAGACGCACTGGATCAAGGCCGGCATCGAATACACTGACGGGCTGATGTATTTTTCCGTCGTCGTCACCAACGATGCCTCCGACTGGTCGCTGGCCAGCATACCGGCCGATCCGGACGGGGTCAGGATCCGCCTGACCCGCCATGCCGAGACGGTCCGCGTCCAGTATCGCGACGCATTCGACAAGCACTGGAAACCGGTGCGGCTTGCCTATTTCCCCCCGTCGAAAACGGTCGATGTCGGCATGATGTGCTGTTCGCCGCAGCGCGAGGGCTTCGAGGTGACATTCAGCGATTTTTCGATCGGCCCGCCGATCTCGCGAGAACTTCACGACTAAGGCGCCGCGATCCGGTCGCGCGGTTTGCGTCCGGCCTGCCTCAGTAGGTCGCCCGGCCGCCGGAGACGTCGAAGACGGCCGCCGTTGTGAACGAGCATTCCTCGGACGCGATCCAGCAAATCAGCGCCGCCACCTCCTCGACCTCGCCGAACCGCGCCATTGGTATTTTGGACAGCATAAAGTCGATGTGCTGCTGGCTCATCTGCTGGAAGATCGCGGTGCGCACGGCCGCCGGCGTGACGCAGTTCACCGTTACTTTGGTCTTGGCCAGTTCCTTGCCGAGCGATTTGGTCATGCCGATCACCGCCGCCTTGGAGGTGCTGTAGGCCGAGGCGTTCGGGTTACCTTCCTTGCCGGCAATCGAGGCGATGTTGATGATCCTGCCGTAATTGCGTTCGAGCATATGCGGGACCAGCGCCTTGTTGCAGAAGAAGACGCCGTTGATGTTGATGTCGGTGACCCGGCGCCAATCCTCCACCGAATACTCCCAGGTCGTCATGTTCGGCCCGGTGATGGCAGCACTGGTGACAAGGACATCGACCGCGCCAAGCGCTTCGATCGTCTCTCCGGCGGCGGCTTCGACCGCTATGGGGTCGGCGACGTCTAAGGTGACGCTGTGCAGGCCTGGAACAATGGCCTTGGCCTGCTCGATCTGGGCGGCATCGCGATCCCAGACCGAAACACGCCCGCCTTCGCCAGTGATCCTTTGCGCGACGGCCAGGCCGATGCCTGAGGCGCCGCCGGTGATAACAGCAGATCGTCCGGCAAATCGTCCCGCGAAACTCATCGGCATGTGGTCTTCCTCCCAATTGGCGGCGAATGTGAAGTCAACGGCGGACAAGTTCAAGCGCGGACTTGCAACCTCAGAACAGCTTATGATGGGCCAGCACCGGTCAATTGTACGGCACTGCCTTCTGGCCAAATCGTCTCGCCCGTATGGAGAGCCCGATACGGAGAGAACGGCTGGAACGACGCACCCGGTTGGCATCCGGGTGACAGGCGGCGCCGGATGGGTTATATTGCACTGCACAATGCGAGCGCCTGCAGGCGAGGCTCCCATCGATCCGACGAATCGGCGCACGAGCGGCCCATGAAATCGGCATTGAGCTGCAAGGACGGAAAACCGCTATCGAGATGAAGATTCCAAAATCTCTGTTGATCGATCCGGACAAGAACACGGTCTACGGCAGCTTTGCCGTTGCCGTCTCGATCTGGGCCTTTTCCTACTCGACCATTTTCGGCCAGGCCATGATCCTGGCCTACTATGCGGTCTGGCTACCGCTCATCCTGGTCGACTACCGCAAGATATTAAGGCACGCTTCCAGCGCCTGGCTTCCGCTGGCCTTCGCAACCTATGTCTGCTTCTCGGTGTTCTGGTCGGCAGCTCCCGGCACCACGGCAAGGACGGCCGTCCAATATTGCTCCCATATCGCCTGCGCCTACATTGCCGCGCGCACCGTCAGCGTCCGGACCTTGACCATAGGTGCCCTGATCGGGATTTTCGTCGTCCTGCTCTACTCGCTCAAGGTCGCGAGCTATTCCTACGACGTTCTCGATGGGACGTATAATTTCGTCGGCGCGTTCAGCTCCAAGAACCAGATCGGCTTTGTCGCATCGCTTGGCATCTATTTCTGCGTTGTCTATCTCGCCTTTCTCAGGCGCGGCCGGATAAGCTGTTTGTTGATCGTACCGATTGTCCTTCTATCGGGCTATCTGCTGGTGGTGTCGCATTCCGCCACTTCGATGGCATCGACCCCCGCGGTTCTCGCTCTGGTCGCCCTGCTTTCCATCGGCAAGCTGCTTTCGCTCCGCCATCGCCGGGTGATTTTCATGATCGGTGCGGGCGGGCTGGTCGCCTGCACCGTGATTGCGCTGAATCTCGGGCTGATGGACTTTGTCCTGGGCCTTTTCGGCAAGGATTCGACGCTCACCGGACGAACCTACCTCTGGCAACAGGGCTGGAATGCCGCGCAGCAATCGCCCATCCTCGGCGTCGGCTACGCGGCTTATTGGGTGCAGGGCTTCTCCGAGGCCGAGCGGCTGTGGAACGAATTCTATATCGCCGCGCGAAGCGGCTTCCACTTCCACAACACCTACATCGAGACCTTGGTGGAACTCGGCTTCGTCGGCGCGACACTGCTTTCGCTGATCATCCTGCGCACGCTCTGGGGTCACGTCTCGAAGCTGATATTCAGGACATGGCAAGCCGACTCCGTGATTCTTGCCGGCGTCATGGTGCTTCTGTTCATCCGATCCTTCGTCGAGGTCGAGACCCTCAATCCCTACATCATGGGATCGTTCCTGCTGTACTACAGCTACTTCAAGCTGGTGAGGGTGCCGGCCGTCGCTCCTTCCCGGTGGAGCGCCGTGAACCATCTTGAGGAACCGGACGCCGTGCGAGGCTAGAGCGGGCGGATCCAGGCGGTTCGTTGCCCGAAGGCCGCCTTGTTTTCTGACCCATAAGATCCCAAACGCAAAAACCCCGCAGACCGCTGCCTGCGGGGTTGGTGCTTTGCTCCGGTGGAAAGAAGCTACTGGATGGCCAGGGGCGCCGGTTTGACCTTGATCACGTCCCCTGGCAGCACCGGCGTGTCTTCATCGGCGGTGATTTCGCTGGTCTTGCCGTCGACCACCCGCACCAGGGAAAATGATAAGGCCGCTGGTTCGTTGTTGCCGTAGAATTGCGGCATGGGGCTGCCCGACAAGGCTTCGGACATCAAGGCCTTTTCCATATTCAGCTTCAGCGTCGCCTCGTTGAGATCGGCTTCCGTCTGTTGCCGGTCGGTCGCGAGGCTGGAGTTTTGGGTGTTCTCGAGATCGATGGCGTCCTGGGTGGCCTTGCTGATCGACTGCTTGGCCGTGAGAATCGCCGTTTCGTAATCCAGGATCTGGCCCTCGAGGTCGGCGATGGTTTGCTGCGAGTTCAAAACCCGCGTGTTGACGACCAGGCCCTTTTGCGCCAGCGAGCCGATGCCGTTGAGCTGCTCCTTCGCCAGATCAACCTGCTTCTGCTGGTTGACGATCTTCTTCTGCAGCGAATCGATCTCGCTCTGCAGCAGCGCCTTCAAATCGTCGAGCGCCTGCAAGCGCAGCTTGAGTTTCTTCTGGTCGGCCGCCAGGATCGCCGTCTCATCGGCAACGATGCTGGGCAGCTTCGGATCGTCGGCCACCTCTTTCGGCACCGCGAATGCCGGCTTGTCCGCCAGTTCCGCTTCGATGCGGGCGCGCTTGACGGTCAGCCTGACCAATTGGTCTTGTAATACGTCGAAATTGCCCTTCGCATTGATCAGGTCGCGGTCGTAGCGCTGCCCGCTCTCCGGGTTCCGCCGGGCTCCGCCGGCAATGCTCATCGCTTTCAGCACGGACAACCCAGGCACACAAGGATACTGGCCGGGCGATTGCACCTCGCCGGAGATGTAGAATGGCCGGTACTGTGCCATTTCGACGGAAGCCTCCGGCTTGTCGGCCAGAGCGAGCTTGCGCTGCAGCGCCTCGCCGAGCGATGCGGCGATCTCCGAAGTCGTCTTGCCGGATGCGGGCATCTCGCCGACGAAGGGAACCGACAAGGTTCCAGCGGGCCCGACCGTGTATTCTCCATTGATGGCCGACCAGTCACGGAACGTGCCTTCGACGGTCTGCCATTCCGCCACGCGAATGGTCAGCTTGTCCTGTGCTCCTAGGCGATAGTCGTCGGCGAAGGCAAACTGTGGCAAGGCGAGCGACAGCGTCAGGCCGGTCGCCATTGTAAGGCAAGTCGTCAAAAGCCGTACTCGCCGCATGCGTCTGGAGAGAATACCGGTGCAAAAAATATCGATTATATCTGCTTTCAACTGAGCGTTTCCGATCTGGTTTGCCCCGCCCGATGAGCTGCCGATGCCTGAGTTAGGGGCCTGAGTTCCAGGCCCGAATTCTGGACAGTCGCTCCTCGATGCACGGCCAGCAAGCGGCCGTCAGTAGCAGCCTCGCGACATCCAGACCGCGGGTACGGTCTTGATGATGATGCGGATGTCTTCGAACATCGACCAGTTCTCGACATAGTGCCTGTCGAATGCGACGCGGCTGTCATACGAAACATCGTTGCGTCCGCTGACCTGCCACAGCCCTGTCAGGCCGGGGCGCGATTTAAGATAATAGACGGCCGAATTGCCATAAATCTCCAGCTCATCGCGCACCACGGGACGAGGCCCGACCAGGCTCATATCCCCCTGCAGGATGTTGATGATCTGCGGCAACTCATC
This sequence comes from Mesorhizobium sp. M0601, assembly GCF_040320845.1. Taxonomy (NCBI): domain Bacteria; kingdom Pseudomonadati; phylum Pseudomonadota; class Alphaproteobacteria; order Hyphomicrobiales; family Phyllobacteriaceae; genus Mesorhizobium; species Mesorhizobium sp. M0601. The sequence goes on along the minus strand of NZ_JAMYQK010000002.1, from coordinate 232,717 downwards.
GAGGCTGAGCTTCCTCAGCACCGCTCCGACGCGCGTGATCCGCGGGTCGTTCTTCAACTTGCGGGTCGCTATCCATTCGGCGTTGGCCTCCGGATTCGCGGCGAGATAGGCAGCAAGCACCCGCTCGCCGTCTGGAACCATGGTGCGGAACTTGAGGCACGGAAAAATCCGTCCTCCGCGGCCGATCCGGCTGTGACCATAGAAAATCGGCCCGCCATCGGAAAACCTGACAAGCAGCGCTATCATCACGAACAGCGGGCTGAGAGCGACCAGGCCGATCAGCGAACCGACAATATCGAAGCTGCGTTTGAGCAGGCCGCCAATCGGTGGCGGAAAATCGACGCCGGCCTGCGAAAAATCCGCATCGGCCGGCTTGGCTACGTCCCTCATGCGTAAACTCCATACGTTGAACGGATGGTTTACCGCACGATACCAAAAAAATGTTGCAGCGCAACACACAATTTCCCAGACGGCTGTAATAGTCGCGTCATGAACTGACTAAATAATAAACTCGTCCTGCACAAAATTTCGCCTTTATGTCGCAAAAGAGACAGATTATGGGCAATTTTGGAAAAACTAGTCCAATTTTGGGGCTGATTTTAGGCGAATCGCTCTTTATACCCTCCTGTGGAGCTTTGCCGTCATTTAGAATTTCAAGATAATGACTGATGTTATGCTAAAATACTATTCAATATTATAAATCTTACTGGAGCGAGTCGATATCCGGCAATCAGTGGTGATGCCGACGTGTGCGTTGCACCATGGCAGAGTCGATCCCGAGGATTCGTTTAAAATTTATTGCGCAGCTGCCCTTGCCGCCTATTGCGCGGCTCAATAGAGTTGCAAATTGTTTCTGTCGGACTATGGACAGATTGGGCTAGGCCGGAAGCAACCGGCCAGAAGCGGGCAACCTAAATAAGCTCGCAGAGTTTAAGGGAGGTGCTCGGGGTGGGCTTGTCGACATTTTTTCCCGAGCCGGTTGATGGGCTATCGGGTATGTCACTGCCAAAGTTCATTATCGGAATGTGTTTTGCGCTGGCGATCGTGATCGTCTGGTCCTATTTAGGCGGCGCGTCGCTCGGTGCGACGCTGTTTCGTGTCATCGGCTGCGCTATAGTCATCCAACTGGGTTATTTTCTGCTGGTCTTTGCCATGGTTGCCAGAAATGCCCCGACCCCGGCCGACAAAATCCGCGACGCTGAACGAAAGCTGAGTTCGAACGAAGCGGCCGAAGCCGAGAAACTCAGCGCCAGGAGAGGCCTTCACTGATTTCGGGCCTGGCCGCGGTCTGCGATGTCCATGTGACCTGTGGTTAAGCTCGCCGGTCCCCTGACGAATTGCTCGCCTCAACGACACCGGCAGTCGGCATTCCTGTTCTTTCAATTCCTTGACACTGCGGGCCTCGACGCGCTCGCTCCGCCCCGCCGCCGTCCGGTCGGCGAGGATCAGCAACTGGTTTCTGCCAGTTGAGCGCTCTGATGGAGCGTGTAGGAACGGCTCTGCCAAGCGGCGCATTTCTGGAGCCGTCCCGATTGAGGCTCGCCGCCTGCCCAACCGGGCCATGACACCCAGCAAAATGAAAAACTGGACGGCGCCGATGATTTTGGCGATGCTTGCTTCGCAATTGCAGCATAGGCGTTTGGGCCGATGCATTTCAGAATGGGCGGTGGGGCATTGAGCGGACGGGGCGAGGAAATCCGCAACGGCTTCTGCAACCGAGAGGCATGTCCATGACATCATTCCAGGTCTGCGTGATCATCGCCGCCCGCAATGCGGCGCGGACAATCCCGGCTGCCATTGCATCGGCATTACGCGAGCCTGAGGTTGCGGAAGTTGTCGTCGTCGACGACGCGTCCACCGACGACACCGCGAAAGTCGCCAACGCGGCCGGCGACGGCACGGGCCGTCTTTCCGTCATCCGCTTCGACGCCAATCGCGGCCCATCCTTTGCACGCAACGCCGCGATTGCCGGTTCCAGGTCGCCGTTCATCAGCATTCTGGACGCTGATGATTTCTTTTTCGAAGGCAGGTTTCACAGACTGTTCGCCAGCACCGATTGGGATTTCGCCGCAGACAACATCATGCTTGTCAGGGATGATGCGGCAACCGACGTTTCGAAAATCGTGGCTCCACCGTTCTCGCCCGAGCCGGAATTCCTCGATTTCGAGGGTTTCATCGACGCCAACATCTCCAGGCGCCGTGTGCAACGAGGGGAACTGGGGTTCCTCAAACCCGTGATCAGCCGCGCCTTCCTCGATCGGCATGGGCTGCGCTACGACGAGAAGCTGCGCCTGGGTGAAGACTATGAACTCTATGCGCGTGCGGTTGCCCTTGGCGCGCGCTTCAAGGTCATCAAATCCTGTGGCTACGGCGCGATCGTGCGCGCCGATTCGCTGAGCGGACGGCACAAGACCCAGGACCTGAAGCATCTGGCCGATGCCGACCTGGCACTGCTTGCGATCGACAGTTTGCCGGAGGCATCGAAGGCTGCGCTGAGAAGGCACGAGCGGCACATCCGCGACAAATATCGGTTGCGGAAGTTTTTAGACGTGAAGGCTGAGCGCGGGTTGGCACCGGCCGCGGCCTACGCCTTGGCCGGCTCGTCCAACCTCACAGCCGTCGTCCGCGGCGTTGCCTCCGACAAGCTGGATGCGCTGTTTCGCCGCGCTGGCCTCGCCGCGAAGCGTCAGCATGTGCCGCCGCTGCGCTTCCTCATGGCCGGAACCAGCACGGCCAACGAAAGCTAGGCCCGTCAACGTGCGATGGCGGTAGCCACTCCCTTACCCTTCGGTCGGCTCGCACCATTTCAACGAGATTCATGAGTTTACGATCTAGGTGGTTGCCTATGCGCGCAGGGAATGGCAATCTATGTTGCGGTGCAGCAATTTTGGACGGCCAACCGAACTGGCCCGAGACATACCCTGTCGGAGGAGCTGGACGATGCAAGAAATGTCTTTTGAATGTGGACGGGCACTAAGGCCGTTCACCAGCTCGACGATGATGGGGCGCTGACTGCATGGCCTCGATCTTTGGCTTCCGATCGAGAGATCCGGCGCGCGACACGCAGACCGACACCTCGCGCCTCGATCGGTTGGCAAAGCTGCTGGACCAGATCTCGGCCGAAGTCGAGGCGGAGAAGAGCGGCCTTGAGAACCGCTACAGGACGACGGCTACCAATGCCGCCTTTCTGGTCGAGGCCATGGAGAACGGAGCGGTCTCCTCTCGCAGGTCTTCCGAAGTCGGCGAACTGACCAGGTCGATCCTGAATTGCGAGCGGCGCATCGCAGCGCTGTCGCGCCAGATGCAGGTGATGAAGGATCTCCGTCATTCGCTGGATGAAATCTTCGAGGAGAAGCGGCAGAACGGTCCCGACATAAGGACCGATTTTGTGAAGCCCGCCGATTCCGGCACAGGCTGAGCGACCCGGGTCGGCGCAATGGTTTTAGGCACAACACGGAGCTTGGGAGCGACAGAGGTCAAGATCAGGTTGTTTCGTCACGGTTCGAACGATCGCTTTGGGGGCGCACAGCACAAGGTGAGTTTGATATGAACGCAGATCTTAAAAGCACGCCCGCCCCGGCAACCGGAGGCACCCCGTTCACGCGCCCGATCCCAGGCAAGCTGCGGCGGCTCCGTTCAGACGGCGCGTTTCTGCTGGTCGTTCTCGGCAGTCTGGTTGCGGGCCTGGTGCCCGCCGGCGCGCAGGATCTCCCAACCGCGCCGTCCTTTGTCGATGATTTCACCAGCCTCAGTCGCGCGCGCTGGTACATTTCCGACGGCTGGACGAACGGCAAGCATCAGAACTGCACCTGGTCCAAAAACCTGATCGGGCTTTCCGACGGCATGCTGACGCTTGGTTTCGAGAAGCGCAAGCTGAAGGATCGCGAATTCGCCTGCGCCGAGATCCAGACCAAGCAGCGCTTCGGCTACGGCACTTATGAGGCGCGGATGAAGACCGACACGGGCTCCGGCGTCAACGCGGCATTCTTCAGCTTCGTCGGCGATGCCGACAAGCAGCCGCATGATGAAATCGACTTCGAGGTGCTGACCAAGGACACGTCCAAGGTTCAGGTCAACGCCTACATAGCCGGCAAAGGCAAGAACGAGAAACTGGTCGACGTCGCTGGCGGCACCGACAAGGCCTTCAACGACTACGCCTTCGTCTGGGAAAAGGACCGGCTGCGCTGGTACGTCAACGGCAAGCTTGTCCACGAGATCACCGATCCGGCGAAGCTGCCCACCCATTCGCAAAGGATCTATTTCAGCCTGTGGGGCAGCGATACGATGAAGGGCTGGATGGGGCCGTTCTCGGATCCGGGCCGCAAGCTCACCATGCAGGTGGATCGTGTTGCATTCACCGCACTTGGCCAGCCCTGCCAATTCCCCGAATCGCTGGCATGCAACACAAACTAGAAGCGCATCTGAACCGGCCGGGCCGAAGGTGGTCGGAAAACCGAAGCTCGAACAGGCCCGAAGCCTTGAACAGGGATGAAACCGAATGAATTTGACTGTCTTTGGAATCGGCTATGTCGGTCTTGTACAGGCGGCGGTGCTTGCCGAAGTCGGCCATCAGGTGGTCTGCGTCGACATCGATGCAAAAAAGGTCGAGCGGCTCAACCAGGGTCATGTCCCGATCTTCGAGCCTGGGCTCGAAAACATCGTCAAGGAGAACCATGCCGCCGGCCGCATCAAGTTCACCACCGACGCCGCCGCGGCGATCAAGCATGGCCAGATCCAGATGATCGCCGTCGGCACGCCGCCGGGCGAGGATGGTTCGGCCGACCTCAAATATGTGCTGGCCGTCGCCGAGGCCATCGGTCGTGAGATGGACGAGCCCAAGATCGTCGTCGGCAAGTCGACCGTGCCCGTCGGCACCTGCGAAAGGATAAAGGCCAGGATCGCCGCAACGCTGAAGGCGCGCGGGCGCGAGGATCTGGCTTTCGACGTCGCCTCCAATCCGGAATTCCTCAAGGAAGGGTCCGCTGTGAGCGACTGTATGAAGCCCGACCGCATCATCGTCGGCACCAGCAACGAGGACACCGAGGCGGTGATGCGCGAGCTCTACGCGCCGTTCAACCGCAACCACGAAAAGATGATCGTCATGGATGTGCGCAGTGCCGAGTTCACCAAATACGCGGCCAATTGCATGCTGGCGACCAAGATCAGCTTCATGAATGAAATGGCCAACCTGGCCGAGCAACTGGGCGCCGACATCGAGGAAGTCCGCAAGGGCATCGGCAGCGACCCGCGGATCGGCTACCACTTCATCTATCCGGGCCTCGGCTATGGCGGCTCGTGTTTCCCGAAGGATGTGCGTGCCCTGATCAAGACCGCCGAGGCCGTCAAGTTCGACGCCAAGCTGCTGCGTGCCGTCGAGGAGCGCAACAACCAGCAGAAGTCGGTCCTGTTCGAGAAGGTGGACCGCTATTTCAAGGGCAATCTCAAAGGCAAGACATTTGCGCTGTGGGGCTTGGCCTTCAAACCCAATACCGACGACATGCGCGAGGCCCCGGCCCGCACGCTGATGGAAGCGCTCTGGGCCGCCGGTGCCAATGTCCAGGCCTACGATCCCGAGGCGATGCAGGAATGCCAGGCGATCTACGGGCTGCGCGACGACCTGCAACTGTGCGGCACCAAGGAGGCCGCGCTGCGAGGCGCCGATGCGCTCTTGATCGTGACCGAGTGGAAAAGCTTCAGCGCGCCGTCTTTCGATGCGCTGAAGAACGCGCTGACCACGCCCGTTATCTTCGACGGACGCAATCTCTACGACCCCAAGGTCATCGCCCGCCACGGCATCGAATACCACAGCATCGGCAGAATGGCGGCGTGACGCAAGGGCGGTCCAGCAAGGAGCCAGGTCCATGAAAGTTCTGTTTGCGGGCGGCAACGGCTACACGCCGCAGTTCAGCGGTGGCGTTCAGTCGAGCACGCATCATCTGGTCGAGCAGCTGCGCGAGCACGGTCATGACGCCTCGGTTCTGGCGGCGCTGTTCGGTGACGGCATGTTCGGCTTCAAGGCGCGCGCCAAGATGAAGCTGCTTCGCCAGCGAGCGGTCATCGACAGCTATCCCGGCTATCCGGTCGTGCGGGCATGGTTTCCCTGGGAGGCGGCGCGCTTCGCGGTCGAACGGCTCGATCCCGATGTCGCCGTCGTGCAGTGCCACAAATCGGTGCCGATCGGAAAGGCGCTGCAGGCGCTCGGAATACCGCTGGTGGTCTATCTGCGGAACGTCGAATTCCACGAATTGGCCGGCGACCTGCGCGAATTGCATTCGGCGCTTTATATCGCCAATTCCGAATTCACTGCGCGCACCTATAAGGAAAGGTTCGGCATCGACTCGACCGTGATCCCGCCGACCATCAATCCCGGGCTCTACAGCACGCCGACCACCGGTGAATTCGTCACGCTGATCAATCCTTACAACGAAAAAGGGTTCGAACTCGCCGTGCGCATCGCCGGCCAATGCCCCGAAATTCCGTTCCTGTTCGTCGAAAGCTGGAAGCTCGACGACGACCATCGGGCGCAGATCGAACAGATCATCGCCCCGCTGCGCAACGTCAGGCTGGAAAGCCGCACCAGCGACATGAAGACCGTCTACGGCCGCACCAAGATCCTGCTGGCGCCCAGCAAATGGGAAGAAGCCTGGGGGCGGGTGGCATCCGAGGCCCATTGCAGCGGCATTCCAGTCGTCGGGTCCCGTCGCGGCGGCCTGCCGGAAGCGATTGGCGCCGGCGGCGTGGTGCTCGACTATGACGCACCGCTCGACGACTGGGTCGCCGCGGTCAGGCGACTATGGAGCGACAAGGCCGAGTACGACCGTCTGTCGGCGGCGGCGCAGCTGTTTTCGGAGCGGCCGCAAATGAACCCCGACAGCCAGTTCGCGACTTTTCTCGGCGTTCTCGACCGCGCCAGGCAAGGCGCGCTGGAGCGTGCCGCCTGATGTATTTCGTCCAACGCCATGCATGTCGCCTAAAAGCCGGCTCTCGCGCCTGACCAGGGTGGGAGCTGCTTTGGGACAACGACACGCACAACACCGGACGCTTGAGGCGCCTCGCACGGCGGCGACGGGCGTCATCCCTCATCCGCGCGAGCAGATCGCCGACCGGCCTCGAAAGATCGTCCATTCGATGAAGATTTGCTTCGTAGTTGATAAGTTCCCCTCTTTGTCGGAGACCTTCGTCCTCGACCAGATAGAAGGGTGCCTCGAGCGCGGCATGCAAGTCGGCGTCGTCTGCAACGAGACGTCCTTCGGCAAGGACAGCAACATCGACGATCGCCGCTGGCAGGCTCTCCCTAGCAAGGTCGTCTGCTGGTGGGGCGGGCTGGGGCGCTTTCGGCCGACGCTCAGGAGATGGTCGGGCAGGTTCTGGGATAAGCTCTCGACCGCTGTCGACATCGCTTTTGCGCGCAAGTTGCAGAACGCCGATGTGATCGTCGCGCATTTCGGCAATAACGGCATGCGCGTCGCCCGCGCCATGAAACGAGGCCGGATTTCCGCTCCGCTGGTGACCATATTCCACGGCCGCGATGTCGGCGAACCGCTGCATGACAACACGCTCACGCGCTACAAGGTTGTCTTCGACAAGGGCGTTCTCCAGCTCCCGGTGAACGCGTTTTTCCGCGACGCCCTGATCGGCGTCGGCGCACCCCCGGCGCAAGTCATGGTTCACCATATGGGCGTGCGGCCCGGTGAGATCGGCTACCATTGGCGTTCCTGGGACCGGGACACGCTGTCCTTCATCTCGGTCTGCCGGCTGACCGAAAAGAAGGGCATCGAATTCGCCCTTCGGGCGCTCGCCAGCCTGCCGCGGCGCGACTGGGTCTATTCGGTGATTGGCGGCGGCGAATTGCTGGAAGAGTTGAAGAAGCTCGCCGCAAATCTCGGCATTGCCGACCGGGTGACTTTCCTCGGGCCGCGTCCGCATGCCGAGGTCAAGCAGCGCCTGCGCAATGCCCACGTATTCCTGCTGCCTAGCGTAGCCGCGCGAGACGGCGATCTCGAGGGTATTCCGGTGGCGCTGATGGAAGCTATGGCCGCCGGGCTGATCGTCGTCAGCACCTATCACTCGGGCATCCCCGAACTGATCGAGGATCAGGAGACAGGCTTCCTCGCACCGGAGCGAGACGTTGCGGCGTTGGCCCGCAAGCTTGTCTGGGTGGCAGAGAACCCGGACAAATGCGAGCGCATCGCATATGCGGCGCGCCGCAAGATCGAGCAGGATTTCAACGCGGACGTACTCAACGAACGTTTTGCGCAGATCGTTGCTCAACTGGCCGAAGCCAGGCAGCCGGCATGAACGCCAACCCGCCCCCCCAGTTCGGTCGCGTCGCCCTGCGCGGCGGCATGGTGACGATCGGCGCGCAAGGCTTCAAGATGGCGATCCAGTTTCTCTCGGTCATCGTGCTTGCCCGTCTGCTCGTGCCCGAGGATTTCGGCCTAGTGGCTTCCGTCGGGCCGATCGTGGCCTTTGTCGGGCTGCTTCAAAATCTTGGCCTGCAACAGGCTGTGGTCCAGCGCAAGGATATCAGCACCGAGCAGCTCAACCAGGTATTCTGGATCAGTGCGCTGGTGGGGATGGGCAGTGCCGTGGTGGTTGCATGCCTGGCGCCCGCCATCGCTGCCTTCTATGGCGATCAACGCATGGTCGGGATCACCATCGGCTCTGCCTTGCCGCTGCTGCTTGGCAGCCTCGCCGCGGTGCCGCTGGCGCTGATGAACCGTCACTTGCGCTTTGGCCAACTCGCGCTGAACGACGTGATAACCGCCGCTGCCGGACTTGCGACTACCGCAATCGCCGCCTATGCGGGGCTGGGCTACTGGTCGCTGGTCATTGGCCCGGCGGTTTCGGCTGTTGTCGCGCTGGCCGCGGCATGGCAGGTGGCGCGCTGGACGCCGTCGCGGCCGGACCTGAAGGTCGATACCGACATATTGTCCTTCGGCGCCAATCTGACCGGCTTCAATCTGGCCAACTTCTTCTCGCGCAATCTCGACAACATCCTGATCGGAAAATATTCGGGCGCGATCGAGCTCGGCTATTATGACCGCGCCTACAAGCTCCTGCTGTTTCCGCTGCAGAATATCAACCAGCCGCTGACACGCGTGATGGTGCCGCTGCTGAGTCGCATCCATGAGGACAAGGCGCGGTTTCGCGACATCTATGTGCGAACCAATTGGATGCTGGCGGCCATCACTATGCCCGGCATCGCGGCGCTGACGCTGACGTCGGACCAGGTCGTCGGGCTTCTCTTCGGCGAGCGCTGGACGGCGGTGGCGCCGATCTTCGCCTGGCTGGGCATCGCCAGCCTGATCCAGTCCGTCTCGAGCACCACCGGCTGGATCTTCATCTGCCAGGGCAAGACCAAGACCATGTTCCACTGGGGCATCTACTCGTCGCTGACGACGGTCGCCGCCTTCATCATCGGCCTGCACTGGGGCGCCGTCGGTGTCGCGGCGGCCTACGCGATCAGCGGTTATGTGCTGCGCGTCCCGGTACTTGCCGTTCTTGTCCACCGGGTCGGCCCGGTGACCGCAGCCGACTTCCTGGTCATGCAGGGACTATTCATCGCGTCGTCGCTGCTTGCCTGGTCCGTGTACCGCGAGTTGCCGGCATCGCTGACCAGCCAGTCAGACCTGCTCGCGGTGGTCCTGGCGGGTGCCCTCAATTATTCGATCGGCCTGGTCCTCATGCTCGCCCTTCGCCAGTCGCGCAGCGCCCTGTTCACCACGCTTTCCAGCGCCATGCGCAACGCCCGCTAGGCCGGCAATCACCGGCCTCAAAAGCTCACCTGCCGACATCGCCGACGCATGCTCCTCAAGCACTGCCTGAAGGCTCGTCCTGCGATAGAGGTCGAGATTGGCGGTAAGTCTGCCGAGCTTCGCGCTCGCTTCCTCGGGCGTCACCGTGTCGATGTCGAGCAGCAGGTCGGCGACGCCGATCCGCTTGGCAAGTTCCTTGGTCTTGAATTCATAGGCAATCGGCAGCACCGGCGTGCCGACGCAGAGCGACATGATCATCATGTGCATGCGCGTTGCGACGACGAAGTCGAAGCCTTTCACCAGTGCCATCAGTTGCTCCGGCGTGTGGAACGAAGCGTCCACGCTGACATGCTTGGCGATCTCCGGATCGAGTTCGGCAACGATAGCCCGCGCCGTCTTGGAATCATCATGGGCGTATTCCGGCACGCCCTGGCAGGTGGAGACGAAGGTGACCTCCTTGGCGTGATCCCTGACCAGGATGGTCGCGATCGCGCGGATCGAGTCGATGTAGCGGCGCATGCCGCCCTCGCCGTCGCTGACATAGTTCCAGTGACGGACGGAAATGGCGACGCGGCCGGTGACGGTCGCCGACTGGCAGGAGGCCAGAATTTTTCCGATCCTGTCAGTATCGGCCAGGGCAAAGACGGCGTCGGCCACGACGTGGCATTTGCCGGGGTCTTTCACCATGTCCACAATGTGGCCTCGCGAACGTTCGTCGCGCAGCAGGATGAGCGGGCTCCGGTCGAAGATCGGGCTCAACTCCTGGCGATTGTAACTTTTGTTGAACGGGCCGAGCGATTGCGTGAAGAAGACGGGGTCCTTGCCCAGAATCGCGTCGATCCGGAATTGATTAAGTCGCCGTTCCAGATTGTAAGTCTCGACAAGATAGGTTCCGCCTGTCGTGACCACGAGGTCGGCGTCTTTGTAGATATCGAGACCACGGCGATTGCTTGAGCTGAACAAACGCCCGAGAACGCCGCGGGTGCCGAACCGCCGCAGGGCATTGAGGACGAGCCGATTGTAGATCGGCTTGAACAGGTTCTTCAGCCCGCTGCCGTATTTGTAGCGGAACAGAGATTCCGACAGCAGCTTGTGAAATTCGAGATCAGGATACTCTTTCTTCGTGTAGAGCCTCGCCGCCACCTCCGGCTGGCTGTCGAAGACGTAGAACTGGATATCGTCTTGCACGATCGTCTTGAAAACATGGCGGATCGCCAGGAGAATCGCTGCATCCCCGGTATTCAGGCAGACGGTGTTTTCAACCGCGATCTTCATGGAATGACCTCATTTCGTGAGTAGTCCCGTGCTTCCATCGACGGGTGCGAAGGGCGGATTGCAGGCGGGTTGGCCGAAAATGCTGCACGCCAAGGATGGTCCTCGCGTCGTGATTATTGGCGCGCAGCCCGATGGCAGGCCAACGCGCGGTCCATGTGGCCCAAGCAGAGCGAGATTAACCCATCGATTTTGCAGTGCAACAAAAAACGGGGATCTTTGCTACGCTGCAACCAAAAATGTTGCGATGCAGCAAGAGCTGTACTAGCATTGTCGCGGGCGGGCCAACAGCGGTCGAGTTTTCATGCTGCATGTCTTGTACTTGGTACACGACGTCTCCGACCCGGCAGTGCGCCGGCGGATCATAATGCTCAAGGCAGGCGGCGCCCAGGTTACGCTGGCGGGCTTTCGTCGTACGGCAAGCGCAGTTGCTGATGTCGAGGGCTTGCAGCCGATCGATCTCGGCCCGACTCGTGATGGCCGATTCGCCCAACGTCTGGCCGCGATCATGAAGGCAGTTGTCTCGACCGGCTCGAAGCTGGGCTCAATGCCACGGCCCGACCTCATTGTCGCGCGCAATCTGGAAATGCTGGCGCTTGCCCGCCGCGCCAGATCGGCTTTCCAGGCAACGGTGCCGATCGTCTACGAGTGCCTGGATATCCATCGCCTGCTGCTTCGCGACGATCCGCTGGGATGGGCGATGCGCGGCGCAGAACGCTTCCTGGCTAGGGATGTGAAGCTTCTGGTGACCAGCTCTCCGGCCTTCATCGCCAACTATTTCAAGCCGTTCGGGCAGATTGCCGCCCCAGTCGAACTGCTCGAAAACAAGTATTTCGAGCCAGCCGCGGCCTCGCTGGATGACCGCGCGGCGCCGGAGAACCCCGTAGCGCCGCCTTGGCGGATCGGCTGGTTCGGGGCGCTCCGCTGCCGCCGTTCCCTGGAGCTTCTGGCCGAATTTTCGCGCCGCCTCGACGGTCGCTTTGAAATCGTCCTCAGGGGCCGCCCGGCGCTGTCCGAATTTCCCGATTTCCACGGTTTCGTCGAATCGGAACCCTGGCTCTCGTTTGGCGGGCCCTACCGCAATCCCGAGGATATGGCGGCGATCTACCGCGAGGTCCACTTTTCCTGGGCCATCGACTTTTTTGAGCAGGGCCTGAACTCCGAATGGCTGCTGCCCAACCGGCTCTATGAGGGCTGCCGCTTCGGAGCCGTGCCGATTTCGATGGGAGCCACCGAAACCGGCCGGTTCCTCGACCGGCAAGGCATAGGGGTTCTTTTGCCAGAAGCCACGCCCGAGGCGCTCGAAGTCGCCGTCGGCACGATGGAGCAGCATCGGTTCGGGACATTGAGGGCGCGTGTTCTCGCCCGCAATCCGCGCACCTGGAGCTACGACCGCGCCGATTGTCGGGCGCTCGTCGAAAAGCTCCGCGGGCTGACTGCGGCTCCCGGTCCATATGCTGCCGAAGCATTGGCATAGAAGGACTGCCGATGACGCAAACCGAAATTCCATCCTGCACGATCGTGGTTCCGTGCCTGAACGAAGCGGCCCATATCGGCGCGTTGCTTCGAGAGCTCCGCCCTGCGGCCGAGAGGCTGGGCGCCGTGATCATCGTTGCCGATGGCGGCAGCACGGACGGCACCAGGACGATCGTCGCGGACATCGCCGCAAAAGATCAGCGGGTGATCCTGCTGCACAATGAAAAGCGCTTGCAGAGCGCGGCAATCAATCTCGCCGTCGCCAGGTTCGGGGAAGGCGTCGACTATCTCATTCGCATCGACGCGCATGGCGGCTATCCTGCGGATTATTGCGACCGGCTGGTCGAAGAAGCGCAGGCCACCGGTGCGGATTCGGTCGTCGTCTCGATGCTGACCAGTGGCAGCGGCATGGTTCAGAAAGCAGCGGCAGCGGCGCAGAACTCCAGGCTCGGCACCGGCGGCTCCAAGCACCGGCATCTTTCGGCGGGAGAATGGGTCGATCATGGCCACCACGCACTGATACGGATATCGGCCTTCACCGCGGTCGGCGGCTATGACGAAACGTTCAGCCACAATGAGGATGCCGAACTCGACTATCGGCTCCGCCAGGCCGGTTACCGCATCTGGATGACCGGCAAGACGCAAATGGTCTACTACCCGCGTTCCTCGCTGAAGGGCCTCTATTTTCAGTATCTCGGCTATGGCCGTGGCCGGGCGAAGAACGTTCTCAAGCACCGCATGATCCCGAAGATCCGGCAGATGGTGCCGCTTCTAGTGTTCCCCGTGGTTCTTCTCGCCGCCTTTTCCTTCGTCCACTGGCTGGCGGCCGTGCCGCTTTTGCTATGGGCGTCAGTCTGCCTCGGCTACGGCTTTTGGACCGCTCTCAGCCAGCGCAAAGCCGACATTGCCCTTGCCGGCGTCTCGGCAATGGTCATGCATTTCGGCTGGTCGGTCGGTTTCTGGCTGCAACTGCTCGCACCGCGACCGCAGCGCGGGGTAGCGTGATGGACCCGGTCAGGAAAAATCGAAGCATCGATATCTGCGTCTGCACATTTCGCCGGCCGGAGCTTGCCGACACGCTTCGCTCCATAGCGGCCATGGATATGCCCGCGGGATTCGACGTCGGTGTTATCATCGCGGACAACGACGATACGCCGACGGCCGAACAGATGGTGACGACGCTGGCTGCGGAGTTGAAGCTGCCAATGACCTACCGGCACGCCCCGGCCCGCAACATCTCGATAGCGCGCAACGCTTGCCTCGATGCCAGTGCGGCGGATTTCGTCGCCTTTATCGACGATGACGAGACGGCCACCGCTGGCTGGCTTGCCGAACTGGTGGCGACGGCGGAAGCAACAGGTGCTGCGACGGTGCTTGGGCCGGTGCAAGCCCGTTACCTGCCGGATGCGCCCGCCTGGATGCGCAAAGGCGATTTCCACTCGACCTTGCCGGTCTGGGTGAGCGGCGAAATCCGCACCGGCTACACCTGCAACGTCCTGCTCAGGATTGGCGCTGAGAGCCTGCGCGGCCGGCGCTTCAGCCTGGCACGTGGCCAGACCGGCGGCGAAGATACGGAATTCTTCGACCAGATGGTCAAGGCCGGCGGCCGCATCGCCTTTTCGCCGGAGGCTTGGGTCGACGAAGCGGTGCCACCTGCCAGGGCGGCATTCGACTGGCTCGGCCGCCGCCGGTTCCGCGTTGGGCAGACGCATGGTCATCTTCTGGGGCGCAACGCACACGGCCTTGCCCGGCTCAAGCAGGTCGGCATTGCCGCGGCAAAGGCCGCCTACAGTTTCCTGTCGGCAATTCCGGTCGCCATCGACCCCGTACGTCGGAACCGCAGCGTGCTTCGCGGCATTATGCATGTCGGCGTCGTCAGCGGCCTCGTCGGGGTTCGTGAAATCCGCCAATACGGCCTGTCTTCGCCGCAGCAAGGGGGCAAGCGTGCAGCCTGACGTGAGCTTCGTGATTGCCGCCTACAATGCCGAGGCGACCATCGATCGGGCGATTGCCAGCGCCGTCGCCCAGCGCAATATCAGCGTCGAGGTCATCGTCGTCGACGACAAGTCGCGCGACCGGACGCTCGACCTGGCGAGATCCTACCCCGAAGACATCGTACGCGTTGTCGCGCTTGAGCAAAACCGTGGCCCCGGCGGCGCCAGGAATGCCGGCCTTGAGCTTGCCCGCGGCAGGTGGGTCGCGGTCCTAGATTCGGACGACGCGGTCTATCCCGGGCGAATCTGCACCATGATCGAGCGCGCGGAGAAAGCGGGCGCCGAGATCGCGGTCGATAATCTGCAGGTCGTTCGCGAGGATGGCGTTGCCGAAGAGACGATGTTCCCGGCCGACTATCTGGAAGGCCTCGGTTCAATCTCGCTGGCGGATTTCATCGGCGGTAACGTCCTCTTCGAATCGAGGTTCAATCTCGGCTACCTCAAGCCGATCTTCCAGCGCCGGTTCCTGAACGAGAACGGGCTTCGTTACGATGAAAGCCTGATCATTGGCGAAGACTATATCCTCCTGGCCAGTGCTCTGGCTAAAGGCGGCAAATGCGTCGTCGAGCCGACGACGGGCTATATCTACCACATTCGCACCGGTTCCATCTCCCGGGTGCTCGAACTTCATCACGTCGAGGCGATGCGCAGGGCCGATGCCACCTTCGCCGCGACCCATTCCATGGATGCTGCGGCCGAGGCGGCGTTCGCCAGGCGCGCTCGCAGCCTGCGCCGGGCGGCATCATTCCTGTCGCTGGTCCAGCACATCAAGGCGCGGTCCCCGCTCAAGGCGATATGGACGGCGCTCAGCGATCCGGCGGCGGTTCGGCATATGAGCATGCCGATCGCCGTCCGGCTGCGAAGGGTAGCGGCACAGTTTGCCGTGGTGGCGGGGAGGTGAAGGCTGCAGGTGAATGAAGACAGTTTCGCCGCCTGCGACAGGGTTGAAATCGATCTCCTCAGAAGGAACATGCAATGAAAAAAGTCAGGAAGGCAGTCATACCGGTGGCGGGGCTCGGAACGCGGTTCCTGCCGGCGACCAAGTCCATGCCGAAGGAAATGCTGCCGGTGGTCGACAGGCCTGTCGTGCAATATGCGGTTGACGAGGCGTTCGAGGCCGGCATCGAGCACATCGTCTTCGTCACCGGCCGCAACAAGGCGGTGATCGAGGACTATTTCGACCTGCATCCTGAACTGATCGGAACCCTGGAGCAGAGCGGCAAGAAGGCGCAACTCGAATCGCTTGAAAGCCTGCTTCCCGTCGCCGGCGCGACGAGCTTCATCCGCCAGCAGTCGCCGCAAGGCCTCGGCCATGCCGTCTGGTGCGCGCGCGAAGTCATCGGTGACGAGCCCTTCGCGTTGCTGTTGCCGGACATGGTATCCTTTGGCGGGCGCGGCTGTCTCGCCGAAGTCGCCGATCTTTATGCGCAGACTGGCGCAAACGTTATTGCCGTCGAGCGTTGCGACCCGACCGAGACCAGCAAATACGGCATTGTCGGGCGCGGCGCGGATGTCGGCACGGGCTTCGAGGTGACGGCCATGGTCGAAAAGCCGGCTCCTGCCAACGCGCCGTCGAACTTCTACATCAACGGCCGCTACATCCTGCAGCCCGAGATATTCTCGTTGCTTGCCAGCCAGCAACGCGGCGCCGGAAACGAGATCCAGCTGACCGACGCAATGGTGCGTCTCGCACAGACCCAGGCCTTCTTCGCCCAGCCTTTCGACGGCCGCATGTTCGACTGCGGTTCGAAGGAGGGTTTCATCCAGGCCAATATCGCTTTCGCGCTGGCGCGGGAGGACATGAAGGGCCCGATCTTCGAGATGCTGCAGGAATTCGTCCGGTCGCATCAGCGTCGGGAAGAAGCCGCATAATGTCCATTTTTTCGAGGCATTGTGGGTGCGGCTGATGACGCAGGACAGGCCGTTGCGCCGCGCGTAACGCGCACTGTGTCCGGCGCAAGGTTTGCACCCTATGTCCCGACCTTCGAGGCGGTAGCGCCTGCAAACTAGAATTGGACCGAAGATGAACTATGCCAATTTTCCTGTCGACAAGAGGACGCCATTGCCGGCTTCTAATGCGGCAAACGCCGAAGACTTCATCGACATCGAGCGCCTGCTTGGCATGGCCGCGCGGCAGGCGAAAGTGGTTGCCGCCTGCGCCGTCATCGGTCTCTTTCTCGGCGTGCTCTATTTGCAGACGACGCCTCCTACCTATGTGGCGACGAGCAGCGTGCTGATCGACGAAGGATTGAACAAGGTCGTCGACGACATTTCGGCGGCGTCGGTCAGCATGCAGACCGACTCCGCCGTTCTGAGCCAGATCGAAATACTACAGTCGGCCAGGCTGGCTGGGGTGGTCGTCGACAAGCTGAAGCTCGATCAGAACGACGCTTTCATGAACCCTCCGACGTCGGCCCTGTCGAAGGTTGCTGGCTTTGTGCGCGGTATCGTCCAGTCTGTCCGCCCCAAGCGCGCCGCTAGCACAACCGATGTCACTCAGCTTGATGCTGCGACGCGTGACGCGATCACCGCATCCTCATCGCCCCGTGACTACGCAATCTTCAAACTGCAGACCCAACTCGATGCCGAGCGGATCGGCCGGAGCTTTGTCATCAGCATCTCCTTCCAGGCGACGGATCCGGCGCTTGCGACCGCCATCACCAAGGCCTATGCCGATGCCTATCTAGCCGATCAACTCGATGCCAGCTTCGACGCGACCGAGCGGGCGGCGGTCTGGCTGCAAGGCAGGCTGACCGAGCTTCGTGAGAGCTCCCAGGCGGCTGCACTGGCGGTCGAAAAGTTCAGGGCCGAACACGGATTGGCCGTCAATGACGGCCAGCTGATCAGCGACAAGCAATTGTCCGATCTCAACACCCAGTTGATCGTCGCGCAGGCCGATACAGCACGTGCCGGCGCCCGCTATCAGCAGTACAAGTCGATCGTCGAAAGCGGCTCGGACAACGCGTTCAAGGACGCTGCGATATCGAACGACCAGCCGAGCAGCTCGGTCATCACGACGCTGAAGAACCGCTATCTCACCGTATCCAAGCGACAGCAGGATGTCGAAGCCAATTTCGGCCCGCAACATCCGCAGGCCGTCGCGCTCGCCAAGGAGAAGGCCGACATATCGGCGCAGATTTTCGGCGAGCTGAAGCAACTGACCGAAAGCTACCGCAACGAATACGAGGTCGCTCTGGCGCGCGAAACCGCGCTCCGCGCAAATGTCGCCTTGGCGGCTGGCAAGAGCTCCATCGACAACCAGTCGCAGGTCAAGCTGCGTGAGCTGGACCAAAAGGCGACGGCGCTGTCGACGCTCTACCAGACGTTCCTGAACCGCTATGAGGAGGCCGCCCAGCAGCAATCCTTCCCGGTCGGCAAGATCCGGGTCATCTCGGACGCGACGATGCCGCAGTCGGCCGCAACCCCCCGCACAGCCATCGTGCTGGGGCTTTCGCTGGCGCTTGGCATGATGCTGGGGGCAGGGGTTGGTGGCCTGAATGAATTCAGGGAACGCTTCTTCAGGACCGGCGAGGATGTGCGCGACCGGGTCGGCCTCAAATTCCTCGGCTACCTGCCGGTCATCGGCAAGGCTGGCAAGGATGACCAGCGCAATGGCGGTCAGCCTGACGTCAAAGTCGTTGAATCCAAGACCGCCAAGTCCTCCAAGTCCCAGCCCTCCAAAACATTGTCGGCAGCCGAAAAACGTGCGCGGATGCGGGTAACCGTCGATGCCCCGGCATCGATGTTCTCCGAGACGCTGCGCAACGCCAAGATCGCCTTCGATGTCGTCATGGAAGGCCAGGGCAGTCGGGTCATCGGCGTGGTCTCGGTGCTTCCCGGCGAGGGCAAGTCGACGGTGGCGGCCAATCTTGCCGGGCTGCTTGCCGTCAACGGATCGAAAACGCTGCTGATCGACGGCGACCTGCGCAATCCCGGCCTCAGCCGCAGCCTCGGTATGGAGGCCGAGCAGGGCCTGATGGAAGCTGTGGTGAGCGGGCAGACATGGCAGTCGGTCGGCAAGATCGACCGGCAGACCAAGCTGGCTATCATCCCGGCCGTCCTGCGTGGCCAGTTTTCGCATACCAGCGAGCTTCTGTCTTCAGCCGGCATGCGGCGTTTCATCGATAACGCCAAGGAAACCTTCGAATACATCATCGTCGATCTGCCGCCGCTCGGGCCTGTCGTCGACGCCAAGGCCTTCGCTCCGCTTGTCGACGGCTTCGTGCTGGTCACCGAATGGGGACGCACGCCGCGTGCGATGGTGCAATCCATGCTCAGCTCGGAGCCCTACATCGCCAAGAAGATCATTGGCGCGGTGCTGAACAAGGTCGAACTGAAGAAGCTGGCCAAATATGGCGCGATCGGCGGCTCGGAAAAATTCTTCGACAAATATTCGAGCTACTATCTGGAAAAATCGGAAGCGCGCACCAAGGCAGCCGCCTGAGCGACGACATCGCGCTCAGGAAAATATCAACCTGGCGCGGTTGTCGACGATCCTGAGGGCGGTCAGCTGGCCGGTTTGGAAGGCGCCGGTGTCTATGCCAAGCCGGCGTCCCTCGAGCTTCGGAGTGTCGACCGGCGTATGTCCGTGCACGACATAGCGGTCGAGAAGATGCGCAGCGTCGAAGAAGTCCGAACGGATATTCAGCAGGTCGTCCTCGTCCTGCGCGGCGAGGTCGATGCCGGGCCTGATGCCGGCATGGACGAACACGAATTTCGCCGAACAGACCATGACCGGCAGCGCGCGCATGAAGCTAATGTGGTCGGCTGGAATGACTTCCCGAATGCGCTTGTCGACCTCCTCGCTTGACCCATAGAGATCGGCCATGCGCGACGGGTCGACGCCGTAGGAAAACAGCGTTTGCAGGCCGCCTATCGCCAGCCACGACTCTCTCGAAATGATCCCGTCGACGTAGTTCAGCATCACGACTTCGTGGTTGCCGGCAAGGCAGATGCGCTGGAAATCACGGAGCGGTGGCGCCAGCAGATGATCGAGCACACGCGCCGACTGGGGTCCACGATCGACGTAGTCGCCAAGCATGATTATGAGCTTGCGCCCTTCGAAGGGCGCCGAATCGAGCACGATCTTCTGCTCCAGGGCGCGGAGTTCCTTGTAGCAGCCATGCACGTCGCCGATCGCATAGACGACTGCGCCCCGCATATCGATCTCCAGCCGCTGGCGTGCCGCGGCCTGGGGCTTTCTCGATCGCTGGAACAGGGTCACGTATGGCGTCTCGCATGGCTGTGGGTGCGTCTCGATTCCGAAACAACATGACGACACCGCGCGTGGATACCACGTCCGGCGCCGGTCGTTCCATACCGGAGCTTCGGACGCAACTCGGCTTCGGCGCCCATTACAGGCCGATGCCGCGGCGGTTCAGCGCGGCGGTGATCTCGTCGAGGATGGCCGGGTCGTCGATCGTTGCCGGCATGGCCCATTCCTCCTTGTCGGCGATCTTCTGCATGGTGCCGCGCAGGATCTTGCCGGAGCGCGTCTTCGGCAGGCGCTTGATCGTCACCACCGTCTTGAAGGCAGCGACCGGGCCGATCCGTTCGCGCACTAGGGTGACAACCTCGTTTTCAATGATGCCGGCGTCGCGGTCGACGCCGGCATTCAGCACGACGAAGCCGAGTGGAACCTGGCCTTTCATAGCATCGGCAATACCGACGACGGCGCATTCGGCGACGTCGGGATGCGCGGCCAGAATCTCCTCCATGGCGCCGGTCGATAGCCGGTGGCCGGCGACATTGATGATGTCGTCGGTGCGAGCCATGACATAGAGATAGCCGTCCTCGTCCATCATGCCGGCATCCGCGGTTTTGTAGAAGCCGGGGAACTCGTCGAGATAGGCTTGGCGAAACCGCTCGTCGGCATTCCACAGCGTCGGCAGGCAGCCGGGGGGCAACGGCAATCTCACCACGACGTTGCCAAGCGTACCACGCTTGACCTCATGCCCGGCATCGTCGAGCACGCGGATGTCATAACCGGGCATCGGCACGCCGGGCGAGCCGTATTTGACCGGCAACAGGCCCAGTCCGGCGGGGTTGATGGTCATCGGCGAGCCGGTCTCGGTCTGCCACCAATGGTCGATCACCGGCAAGGTCAATTTCTGCTCCGCCCATTTGATGGTTTCGGGATCGGCGCGCTCGCCGGCGAGGAACAGCGTCCGGAATTTGGACAGGTCGTATTTCGGGACGAATTCGCCCTTCGGGTCCTGTCCTTTGATGGCGCGAAAGGCGGTTGGCGCGGTGAACAGCGCGACGACGCCATGCTCGGCGATCACACGCCAATAGGTGCCGGCATCGGGCGTGCCGACCGGCTTGCCCTCGAACAGGATCGTTGTGCAGCCATGCAGCAGCGGGCCGTAGACGATATAGGAATGGCCGACCACCCAGCCGACATCGGAAGCCGCCCAGAACACTTCGCCCGGTTTGACGCCGAACTCGTTTTCCATCGACCATTTCAGCGCGACCATATGGCCGCCATTGTCACGCACGATTCCCTTCGGCTGGCCGGTCGTGCCCGACGTGTAGATGATGTAGAGCGGATCGGTGGCAAGCACCGGAACACAGTCGACATTGGCACCCGCGGCCCGCTCCCGCGCCACGGCGTCGGCATAGTCGATATCGTGGTTTTCCCTGAGTTCGCAGCGCAGTTGGTCGCGCTGCAGGATAAGGCAGCTTTCCGGCTTGTGCCGCGACATCTCGATCGCCTTGTCGAGCAGCGGCTTATAGGCAACCACGCGCCCTGGCTCCAGGCCGCAGGAAGCGGAGATGATCAGCTTCGGCTTGGCGTCGTCGATGCGGGTGGCGAGCTCATGCGAGGCAAAGCCGCCGAAGACCACCGAATGCACGGCGCCGATCCGCGCACAGGCAAGCATGGCGAAGGCTGCTTCCGGCACCATCGGCATGTAGATGATGACGCGATCGCCTTTTTGGATGCCACGATTCTTGAGCACCGAGGTCAGCGCGATTACCTCGCGCTTCAACTCGGTATAGGTGAACTTCCTGATTGTGCCGGAAATCGCGCTGTCATGGATCAACGCGATCTGGTCGGCACGGCCGCCCGCCACATGACGATCGACGGCATTGAAGCAGGTGTTGCACGAGGCACCAATGAACCACCTGCCATAGACGCCGGCATTGGCGTCGAACACCGTCTCAAAGGGCGAGAACCAGTCGATTTCGCCCGCGGCATCGGCCCAGAATTTTTCCGAGTCGCGTTTCCAGTCGTCATAGACCTCGTGGTAGCGTGACGCCATCCAGCTTCCTCCCCAGGAATGTTTGCTGTCCTTGAAATAGCGTATGCTGGTTTGTGTAACCATGTATTTGTGCGTTTCGTTTGCCGTCGTTCTAACTTGGCCGCAAGTGCGGGTCATGGTGGTCTGGGGGCCGGTATCGTTCGAATTTTCGGCACTAGGGGCAGGGCGCGATGAAATTGCGATATGAGCTTGGGTTTGCCGCGGTTGCGACGCTGGCGGTGGTGCTCGCTTCAGCTGCTCAGGCAGGCGACGCGGCGGCTCGGCGCGTCATCGGCTTTTCGCCAGACGGCAACTACTTCGCCTTCGAACAGTACGGCACGCTCGATGCCGGTGCTTCGGATTCGGGCTGGTCGGAGATCGACATCATCGACACGCGGACCGATGAGTTCGTCGGCGGCAAGCCGATCGTCATCGCCGACGAGACGGAGGATTCGACATTGACGCTTGCGCAGGCGAGGGCACAGGCCGCCGAACTGGCGGCGCCCTTGCTGGCCAAATATGCCATCGCGCCGCGCGGCGAGCGGACTGCCTTGGACAGGTTCACCTTTCCCGACGACATGGTCGCCTACAATGACATTGCGCGCCTCGAGCAGGTTTCGCAAAAATGGCTTTCGCCGGCCTATGACGAGCTTGGCACCATCCAGCTCGAGCAGATCCGTGCCGACAGCACGGCGGATTGTTCAGCGAGTTTCGACGCGACGCTGCAAGGCGAAACGACCGGCAAGGCGCTCGGCTTTCGCCTGACGCTGCAGGGTCAGGACGGCAAGCCGATCAAGCTGCTGCATGAGGACAAGGCGGTGCCCGGTTCGAGGAATTGCCCGACTTCCTACAGCCTGTCGGAATCTTACGCATTCACCCCGGATGGAAAACCGGGCGTGCTTGCGGTGCTCGTGCAGCGCTTCAGCCAGGGATTTGAAGGGCGCGACCGCCGTTTCATCGCCGTGACTGGCCAGGCGCACTGAGGCAACGCGCTGAGACGTAGTCCGCTACCCGAGTTTGTTGTCCCTAAAGCGGGAGGGCAGCGAGCATAAGTCCGACCCCGCCGACGATCAGCAAGGCGGCTGCCAGCACCTTTCCATGGCGCTCGAAACCCGTCGGCGCCCGATCCCAATTGTAACGCATGCTCGAACTCCCCAAACCCGCAGATTCTTTATCTTACGCAGGGTGAGGAGGGCAACCTGTCTGGCGATGCGCGGCGTTGCCGATACCGGTCTTGTCACCGACTATTTCTGGGGCATTCTCCGCCGCTACATGCCCCAGCGCAGCGCGGCCGTATGTACCGGTGCATCCCACCAAACAGCCGCCTCGTCGTCGAGCATGCTCAGCGTGATCGAACAGCCGGCCATATCGAGCGAGGTCACATAGGACCCGACCAGCGACCGGATCACCGTCACGCCGTGCTTCTCGAAGATTTTGCGGGCGCTGTTGTACATCAGATAAAGCTCCATCAACGGTGTGCCGCCAAAGCCGTTGACGAAGAGTAGCGCCTGGCCTCTGGCACCGTCGCCCAGGTCACCCAGGATTGCGGTACAGATCTCCTCGGCGATAGCATCGGCGCTTTTCAATGTGTCGCGCCGCCTCCCAGGCTCGCCGTGGATGCCGACCCCGAACTCCATCTCGCCGTCGCCGATATCGAAGGTCGGCTTGCCCGCCGCCGGCACGGTGCAACTGGTCAGCGCCACGCCCATCGAGCGCGTCGCGCCGTTGACGCGCTCGCCGAGCGCCTTCAACGGCTCCAGTGCCATGCCTTGTTCGGCCGCCGCGCCGACGATTTTCTCGACCACCAGCGTGCCGGCGACGCCGCGCCGGCCGGTGGTGTAGGACGATTTTTCGACCGCAACGTCGTCATTGGTCACGATTTGCATCACGCCTTCCGACATTTCAGCGGCCATGTCGAAATTCATCACGTCGCCCTCGTAGTTCTTGACGATGAACAGGCAGCCGGCGCCCGTATTGACGACTTCGGCCGCCGCCATCATCTGGTCAGGCGTTGGCGAGGTGAATACCTGGCCGGGGCAGGCCGCATCCAGCATGCCGTGCCCGACGAACCCGCCATGTAGCGGCTCGTGACCCGAGCCACCGCCGGAGATCAGCGCCACCTTGCCCGGTGTGAGCAGCTTGCGGCGGACAAATTTGTGTTCCTCGCCAAGCGCCAGGATATCGGCATGCGCGGCAACGAAGCCGTCGAGGCTCTCGGTCAGCACCGTATCGACCGAATTCAAAAATTTCTTCATGGCCGTCCTCCCGAAATAGCCCAGCGTCAGCTGCCCTTGCCGGCGATGCTGGTGATCTTCTGGATGAAATCGTTGACCGCCCGGTCGAGCGCCGCGTTCTGCTTGTCGTCGCCGAAATCGGGAACGATCAGCGAGACATGGCGTGTCTTGCGCAAGCCTGCGGCCAGCGACATCTTTCCCGGATGCGCCCGATGGTAGGCCTCAAGGAAATGATCGCGTTCGGCCGGGCTGAAATGGCAGACGGAGAAGATAGCCGGCAAATGCTTCGACGGGATCGGCGTCGAATAGGCCGGGCTGGAAATCTGCGTGACGAAGCTGCGATGCTTGCCCAGCGCATCAGCGAGGCGCTGGCGCATGCCGGACGGGCGCTGGTCGATCACCTGCGACAGGATCGTCTTGTAGGCGCGGATCGCCTCTTCGGGGCCGGATTGCGACGCCTTGTCTGCCATACCGGGGCCTAGATCGAAACGTCCGCGATGGCCGCCTTGGCCATCGCGAGTTGGGCGGGAGCGACGGAGAGGTCACGCAGGCCGGTTTCGAGCAGCGCCGGGATCGAGGCGGGGTCGCCGCCGGCATCGCCACACAGGCTGACCGGGATATTATGCTCGCGGCCGAAGGCGGCAACCGAGGCGATCAGCCGGAGCACGGCCGGGTGCCTGACGGAATTCAGATGTGCGACCGACGCATTGTCGCGCGCGGCGGCCATCACGTATTGGGTCAAATCATTCGAACCGATCGAGAAGAAGGCGGCCTTGGCGAATGCCTCCGGTGCGATGGCCACCGACGGCACCTCGACCATGATGCCAAGCGGCGGCATTTTGTGCGCGATGCCGCGCGCCAAAAGGTCAGCCTGCTCCTTAGCGAACAGCGCGGTGGCGTGTTCATACTCTTCCGGAACGGCGATCATCGGGAACATCACCTTCAGATTGCCGTGCATGGCGGCACGTAGCAAGGCGCGGATCTGCACACGAAAGACCTCCGGACGCATCACCGACAGCCTGATCCCGCGCAGGCCAAGGAATGGATTACCTTCCTCGACGGTCAGGCCCGGCACAGGTTTATCGCCGCCCGCATCGACAGTACGGATCGTCACCGGCCTGTCGCCTGCCCATTCCAGCACTCTACGGTAGGCGCGATATTGCGTCTCCTCGTCCGGCAGCGTCTTGCCGAACAGGAATTCGGTCCGCATCAGCCCGACACCGTCGCACGCCGCAGCATCGATGCGGTCGACATCGGACGGATCGGCAATATTCACCTGCACGTGGACCGCTATGCCGGTCTTCGTTGCTGCCGGCCTTGTCAAATAGGCTGCCGCTTTGTCGCGATGCGCCGCGAAAGACGACGACGATCGCCGGAATGCGTCGATCTCCGCTTTCGAAGGCGCCAACACGATGCCGCCATGTTCGGCATCGAGCAATGCGATTCCGGTAAGGTGAGCCGGCGAAGCACCGGGCCCGGCTGCCCCACGCGCTAGGAGCCCCAACCCCACCACCATTGGCACGCCGCGTGAGCGTGCCAGCATTGCGACATGACTTGCGGCACTTCCGGCCGTAAGTGCTATGCCGCCGCCGGCACTCCAGTCGGTTTCGAGGAAGCGCGTCGGTGCGATATCCTCGCCGTAGAAGATCGCACCTGCCGGCGCGGCAATGTCGCCGCCCCCGGCAAGCGCGCGTAGCACCTGGTCGCGTATGTCGCGCATGTCGGCCGCGCGCGCCCGGAAATAGTCCTGCTCGGATGTTTCATAGCCGGCTATCTCGGCGTCGAGCGCTTTTCGCCAGGCCACATCAGCAGCCATGCCCTCGGCAATTCGCGCAAAGGCCGGGCCGGTCAGCGCGTCGTCCTCCAGCATGGCGAGCTGGAATTCGAGGATCCCGGCCGCCTCGCTGTCGCTGGTTTCGATCAATGTCGCGAGCCGGCCTGCGGCAATGGAGATGGCGGCCTCAAGCGCCGCCTTCTCGTCCGCGGCAGTCGCCTTGCGGACATAACGCACAGCAGCCTGGTCCAGATCGAACAGCGGCCCCTCGGCATAGCCGGCCGATGCCGAAATGCCCTGCAGCCTAAGCGGTTCGGGCATGGTCCTTGCCTTCGTCGAAATCGCGCCGCACCAGCTCGACCAGTGCGCCGACCGCCTCGCCGGCGCCGTCCCCTTTGGCTCTGATATGCAGGACAGTGCCTTTCGGCGCTTTCGCCGCCATCACCTTGACGATGCTCTTGGCGTCGAACCATGGCCCGTTGGCGGCGAGCGCAATCTCGACGTCGGCCGAAAACGTCTTGGCAAGCTTGGTGAACTTCACCGAAGGACGCGCATGCAGTCCCACCTCATGGGTGATCAGGACGCTGGCCTCGGCTGCTGCGGACATGCTTGTCAAAATTCCCGTTCGTTCACGACGGCGACAATTCGTGCGCCGTCGCCACCACTTCCCTGAGCGAGGCGCCGCCGGAAGCCTCGGTCGCCGCCATCACCGCGCCTTCGACGATCGGCGCATTGCAGACGATGATCTTCTGGGCGCGTGGTTCGCCGATCATCTCGACCGCCATCTCGCTATTGGTCTCGGCACCGCCGAGATCGACGAGGATCGCGACCCCTGCCTCCGACCAGGCCTTGTCGATGGCGCCCATGATCGCCTCGACATTGGTTCCCAGCCCGCCATGGCCGTTTCCGCCGCACCATGCAAGCGGCACTTCGTTGCCGACCATCTGCCGCACCATGTCGGCGGTGCCTTCGGCGACCAGCGGCGAATGCGATACGATGACGATGCCGACATTGCTCATGCGCGCCTCTCGATTGCCTCGGCTACGGCCCGCACCAGAAGCGCAGTCGAGCGTGCGCCGGCATCCATATGACCGATCGAACGGTCGCCAAGGAATGAGGCGCGCCCACGCAGCGCCTTCATCGGCACGGTCGCGTCGGCCGCGTTGTCGGCGATCTCGACGATGTCCGCTGCCGTCTTTCCCCGCAGCAGGGCCTCATGCACCGGCTGCAGCACGTCGAGCATGGTTTTTTGCCCGGCCTGCGACTTGCCTCTGGCGGCAACCGCTTCGATCGCCTTGCCGAAGGCCGCCGCCAGGTCGGCGCGACCCGGCGCGGCGGAAATCTCCTTGCCGAGCGCCATGAACAGGGTGCCGAACAAGGGACCGGAGGCTCCGCCGACGGTCATCACCAGTTTGGTGCCGATCGCCTTCAGCGCCTCGGGCAACGGCTTTGCCGCAAACGCGCCGACCTCGGCCCGCACTGCCTCGAAGCCGCGTTTCATGTTGAGCCCATGGTCGCCGTCGCCGATGGCCTGGTCGAGACTGGTCAGCTCTTCGGCATGTGCGGCGATCGTGTTTGCCGCTGCCTCGATCAGCCTGGAAATATCCGCTGCCGCCATATCACCCATGCTCCTGGCCCCTGCGCTGCCGGCAATACGAGAAAATTGCATATCCGGCAATTGAAGCATTCTTTTCCCCAGTCAAGCGGGTTCGAGCAACGCAGCGAGGGCAGTGAAGACCTCGGCGACGGCAAAGGCGCCGGGGTCGACCACGCCGTCGAGCTGGCTGCCAATATAGGCGGACCGCCCGGCCTTGGCCTTGCGCATGGCAGCGGTGGCCTCGGCTCCGCGTTGCGCCGCGACCGCCGCATCTTCCAGACTCCCCCTATCCAGCGCCCTCAAGGCGGGTTCCAGGGCATCGATCATCGTGCGATCGCCGACCCTCGCTCCACCATAGAAGGACATCCGATCGAGGCCGGCGAGAAGCGCCTTGGGAAGCGTTTCGCCAGACTCCAGCGCCTGCGCGGCGGCGGTGAAGAAGATCGACAACAGCACGCCGCTAGAGCCGCCCATGCTGGCGCTCAGGATGTCGCCGAGGGCGGCGAGCGTTGCGGCAGGGTCAGCGAGCGGCAGTGTTGCAATGCGGCCAAGCACACTGCGCGCACCGGCCGCCACTGTCGATCCGGTGTCACCGTCTCCCGCCTTGGCATCCAGTCCGTTCAACGAGCCTTCAAGCGAGATCAGCCGTTCGCAGACCGCGACAACCAACCGGTCGGTGCGTGCGTCCTGGCTGGCTTTCGACGCGTTGTTCGGGCCGGCGGCTTTGGCCATCGGCACGACGCTGGCTTGGCGAACGGCTCTTGCCGGCAGCCAGGCGTGGGGGCCTACCGGCGCCCGCAACGCCGCTTCGCGCGACGCATCGAGCCGGATCAGCGACAGGGAAAAGCCGTTCATGTTGAGCGCGGTCATAAGCTGCCCGGGCCCGATTGTCAGCGTCACCTTTTGCGCCAGCGGTGAAGCCAGTACCGCATTGGCGACAAGCAACATTTCCAGCGGTGGCACCGAACCGAGATTATTGATCAGCAAGGCGTAGTGGCTGACCGGATCAAGCCGCGCGGCAAGGCGCTCCGACATGATCGCAACCAGCCTTTCGGCACTTTGCACCGCAATCCGCTCAACGCCCGGTTCGCCATGGATGCCGAGGCCGAGTTCGGCATCGTCCGCCCCGAATCTTTCTTCATGGCTCTGGCCGGGGATCGAGCAGGATGACAGCGATATGCCGAGCGAAACGATATCCGCCGCCACTGCCCGCGCCGCCCCGGCAATCGCCGCCAGGTCAATGCCGGCTTCCGACTGGTGGCCGGCGATCTTGTGCACGAACAAGGTGCCGGCCAGGCCACGCGGCTGGGCAATGTCCGGCAGGGCGATATCGTCGGCGACAATCACCATCTCGACCCGGAAGCCTTCGGCGCGCGCCTTCTCGGCTGCCAGGCCGAAGTTGAGGCGATCGCCGGTATAGTTCTTGACGATCAGCAGACACCCGGCGGGACCGGTCACCGCGCGGATGGCGGCCAATACCGCTTCCACGCTCGGCGAAGCAAAGATCTCGCCCGAAACCGCCGCCGTCAGCATGCCAATGCCGACAAAGCCGGCATGGGCAGGTTCGTGCCCGGCCCCGCCGCCGGAAATGACCGCAACCTTGGTCTTATCCCAGTCCGCGCGGAGAATGACCTTGATCTCGGGATAGCCGTCGAGGCGAGCGAGATCGCCGGCGCCGGTAGTATCGAGGAAGCCGTCCAGGGCCTCAGTTACGATCGTATCCCTGCGATTGAAAAAATGCTTCATCGAATTGGTCCAGTCCGGTGCCCGAAATTGCCGGTTGAAAGGTGCCAGGAAAACACTCGCGCAGCGCTCACATCAGCCGTCGCCCATCGGGGCCGAAATACAGCGGCGAGCGATAGCGGATCATGATCTTGTCGCCCTGAGCCAGGTCGGTGTCGGGGTCGGTTAGCGTCACCAGCTTCCTGGTCCCCACCGTCACATGCAGATGGTTCTGGTCGCCGAGATGCTCGACCCAATCGACGACGCCGTCGGCATGGCCGTTCGCCGCCTTCTCGATCGAAAGATGTTCGGTGCGGGCACCGATCGTCTTTGTTCCCGCCGGCGCGCCGCCATCCGGCAGCAGTCCGACCGGCAACAAATTGATTGCCGGTTGGCCGAGCCGTGCGGCGACGTGTAGGTTTGCCGGCTCAGAATAGATCGCGCGCGGGGAACCGATCTGCACCAGCACGCCGTCGGCGAGAATGCCGATGCGGTCGGCCATGGTCATCGCTTCGATCTGGTCGTGCGTGACGTAGAGCATTGTGGCGCCGAGTTCCGCCTGGATGCGCTTCAGCTCTAGCCTGAGATCGGCGCGCAGCTTGGCGTCGAGCGACGACAGCGGCTCGTCCATCAGGTAGATCGACGGCTTGCGCACCAAGGCGCGGCCGATGGCGACGCGCTGCATCTCGCCGCCAGAGAGTTTGGTCGAGCGATTATTCAGCTTGTGGTGGATGCGCACCATCTTGGCCACGTCCTCGACGCGGCGGCGGATCTGATCCTCCGGCATTTTCCGTGCTGGCGAGCGCAGCGGAAAGGCGAGGTTGTCGTAAACCGACAGATGCGGATAGAGCGAATATTGCTGGAATACGAAAGCGGTGTCGCGCTCGGCCGGCGACAGCGTCGTCGTGTCGTGGCCGGCAATATGGATCGAGCCCGCTTCCGGACGCTCCAACCCGGCGATCAGCCTGAGCGTCGTCGTCTTGCCGGCGCCGGTCGGCCCGAGCAGCACGACGAATTCCCCGTCGGCGATATGCAGGTCGAGATTGTCGACGGCGACATGCTCGCCAAAAGCCTTGGTCACGCTTTTGATGTGAACGTCAGCCATGATGTGCTCTCCCCTGGGAGGCCGAGTCATGGATTTCGGTGCGCACCGCACGCCCGGATCCTTTTGCGAACAGCGACAGCCGCGCGCTGCTCAGCGCCAGGCCCACATGATCGCCCGGATTGAGCCGGATTTCGGCCGGCACCCTGGCCTTGATGATGCCGTCCGCTGTCTCCACCGCGACGATCTGAGTGGTGCCCAGATATTCCGTGCCGTAAATAGCACCGCGCAGCTTCGAAGCGTCATCGAAGCGGATGTGCTCCGGTCGGATGCCAAGCGCCATCTCGGCCGGCGCGACGTCCTCGCGGATCTCCGGCACGGCCACCTTCGCGCCTTGCACAACAATTTCCCTGGCGCCCTTTGAAAGCCCGCCGCCGAAGCCGAGGAAATTCATCGGCGGCGAGCCGATGAAGTCGGCGACGAACATCGTCGCCGGCCGGTCGTAGATCTCGCGCGGCGTGCCGAACTGCTCGATGACGCCGTGGTTCATCACCGCGATCTTGTCGGCCATCGACATCGCTTCCATCTGGTCATGCGTGACATAGACGGTGGTGGCGTGAATGCGGTTGTGCAGTTCTCGCAATTCATGGACCATCAGGTCGCGGAATTCGGTGTCGAGCGTGCCGAGCGGCTCATCCATCAGGAAGCATTTTGGCCGCCGTACGATGGCGCGGCCGAGCGCCACGCGCTGGCGATCGCCGCCGGCAAGCCCCGAGACCGATTTGTTGAGCAGATGGTCGATCCGCAAAAGCTTCGCCGTCTCCTCCACTCGGCTCCGGATTTCAGCGCCTGGCACGCCTTGCGCCAGCAGTGGAAAGCCGATGTTCTTCCGCACATTCATGTGCGGATAGAGCGCGAACAGCTGGAAGACGAAGGCGATGTCGCGCTCGCGGGCACGCCGCATGGTGACGTCCTCGCCGCCAAGCAGGATCTTGCCGCCGGTTGGCAGTTCGAGCCCGGCGATCATGCGCAACGTCGTCGTCTTGCCGCAGCCGGACGGCCCCAGCATGACGAAGAATTCGCCGTCCTCGACGACGAAGTTGGAATCTTGCACGGCGACGAAATCGCCGAATGCCTTCCTCAGATGTTCGACCCTGATCTCGGCCATCGTCTACTCCGGAAATTTCGAGACGATGATGAACATCGCCGTGCCCGCAAGCATGGTGATGAAGGAATAGGTGTAGAGCACCAGTGCGAAGGGCTGGAACAGCATCAGGAAGCCGATGGCGATGATCGCGGTGGCGACGTTTTCCATCAGCCCGCGCCTGGCCCAGACGGGCCAGCGCGATTTGCGTTTTGCGGTCATGCTCATTTACGCACCGCGCCAAAGGTGATGCCGCGCAGCAATTGCTTGCGAAGCAGGATGGTGAAGACCAGGATCGGCACCAGAAAGATCGTCGTGCCGGCCGCGACCGCCGGCCAGTCCTGACCGCCTTCGCCGATGATGGTCGGAATGAAGGGCGGCGCGGTCTGCGCCGTGCCCGAGGTCAGCAGCGCAGCGAAGGCATATTCGTTCCAGGCAAAGATCAGGCAGAAGATGGCGGTTGCGGCAATACCGGTGGTCGCCTGCGGCAGCACCGTGCGCCAGAACGCCTGCAGCCTGGTGTAGCCGTCGATCATCGCCGCTTCTTCATATTCGCGCGGGATCTCGTCGATGAAGCCTTTCAGCAGCCACACCGCCAAGGACACGTTGACCGCCGTATAAAGCAGGATCATGCCGAGAGCCGTGTCCGACAGGCCAAGCTCCCGGTACATCAGGTAGATCGGGATGGCGACCGCGATCGGCGGCATCATCCGCGTCGACAGGATGAAGAACAGAAGGTCGTCGGCGAGCGGCACCTTGAAGCGCGAAAAACCATAGGCCGACAGCGTGCCGAGGAAAACCGCGCAAAACGTCGAGCCGAACGCGATGATCAGCGAATTGACGAAGCGCGGCATGAAGTTGGACGGGCCGGCGATCACCATATTGCGCTTGCGCACCGTCTCGTCGCACAGGCCCGTCGCCGGTCCCAGCGAGTTGATGTATTCCGGTGTTTGCCGAGTCCGGGTCGAGAACAAATTGCAGTAGCCCTCGAGGCTGGGCTGGAACAGGATCTTCGGCGGATAGGCGATCGAATCCGGCGGCGTCTTGAAGCTGGTGGCGAAGATCCACAGCAGCGGCACGATCGAGATCAGCGCGTAGGCAACGATGATGGCGCCGGCGACGCGCTTCGACGTGGCCGACGGCGCGACAACGGAATGGGCTGACGTCAGGCTCATCTCTGCTTCACCTTGTTGAGCGCCTTGACGTAGATGTTTGCGAGGCCAAACACTGCGACGAACAGGATGATGGCGAAAGCCGAGGAATAGCCCGTCCGCCAGCTTTCGAAGGCCTGCCGCTTCAGCGTGATCGAGGCCACTTCGGTGGTCGATCCCGGCCCGCCGCCGGTGAGCAAATTGACCATGTCGAACATCTTGAAGTTCTCGATGCCGCGAAACAGCACCGCCAGCATGATGAAGGGCAGCGCCATCGGCAGCGTGATCGACCAGAACTGCCGCCAGTTGGAGGCGCGGTCGACCTCGGCCGCTTCGTAGATGTATTCGGGGATCGAGCGCAGGCCGGCGAGGCAGATCAGCATTACGTAAGGCGTCCACATCCAGGTGTCGACGATGATGATCGACCATGGCGCCAGTGACACGTTGGAGAGCATGCTGATCTCGGTTGCCGGAATGCCGGTGACGAACGAAACGGCGTAGGCGAACAGCCCGATCTGCGGCTCGTAGAGAAAGCGCCAGAAATTGCCGACCACCGCCGGCGATAGCATCATCGGCACCAGGATGATGGTCGTCCAGAAGGCGTGGCCGCGGAACTTGCGGTCGATCAGCCAGGCCAGAGTGAAGCCGATCAGCGTCTGCAGCAGGATGGTCCAGAACACGAAATGCGCCGTCGTCTGCATGGCGATCCAGATGTCCTGGTCGGCGAGGATGCGCTTGTAGTTGGCCAGCCCGAGGTTCTTCACAACCTCGTTGGGCCGATTGGCGCGAAAATTGGTGAAGGACAGATAGATTGCCCAGAACAGCGGAAAGATGTTGATAGCTAACAGCAACAGGATCGTCGGCGAGATGAACAGCCAGGCGAGGCCCTTGTCGCTGATGCCCCGGACCTTGCGGGCCAACGGCTCGGGCGTAGCCCGGGCAACGCTGTCCGCCGTCCGATTGAGCATGGTCAGTCCTGCTTCGGTCACTTGGCTCGTCTCGACAATGGAATTTATCTGAACTGTGTCCCGTGCCAAGTGGCACGGGACGGTTCGGTCATGGGCTCGGGAGGAGCAGTTTACATCTTGCCATCGTCCTGGAAGACCTCGGTCCAGTCCTTGACGAGGCCGTCGAGCGCATCCTTGGCCGAGCCTTGCCCGGCAACGACATAGTCGTGGAAGCGCTTCTGCGATGCCTGCAACAGCGGGGCATAGCTCGGCTCGGCCCAGAAGTCCTTCACGATGGCCATCGAGTCGAGGAAGGTCTGCGCATAGGGCTCGCTGGCCGGGAAGGCCGGGTCCTTGACGACCGCGTTGAGGCAGGAATAGCCGCCGAGCGACCACCATTTGGACTGCACGTCCTTGTTGGCGAACCATTTGATGTATTTGAGCGCGGCTTCCTGCTTGTCGGAATAGGAGACCACCGAGATGCCCTGGCCGCCGAGCTGGGCGAACTGGTCCCCGTCCGGACCTTTGGGATTGACGAAATAGCCGATCTTGTCGCCGCCGACATTCTCGTCCTTCTGCAGGCCTGGCCAGGTGAAGGCGAAGTTCATGTGCATCGCCACCTGGCCGGATTTGAAGGCATCGACGCCTTCGCCCATGTAGCTGTTCGAGGCGCCGGGAGGGGTGCAGCAATCGTAGAGGGCTTTGTAGAACTCCAGGCCCTTCGCCGATTTATCGGAGTTTACGAAGCCTTCCATCTCGTAGGGCTTTTTCGGGTTTTCGTACTGGAAGCCGAAGCTGTAAAGCACGTCCATGGCGCCCATGGTGATGCCTTCCGAGCCGCGCTCGGTGTAGATCGACGCGCCATAGACGGTCTTGCCGTCGATGTCGCGCTTCTGGAAGAATTCGGCGATCTGCTTCAATTGGTCGAAGGTCGTCGGCGGGCCGAGATCCCAGCCGTACTTTTCCTTGAATTCCTTCTGCAGCTCCGGCTTGGAGAACCAGTCCTTGCGGTAAGTCCAACCGACCACGTCACCCATGGCCGGCAGCGCCCAGTAATTCGGCGAGTTCTTCGGCCATTCCGAATAGCCGACGACGGTCGCCGGCACGAAATCGTCCATGCTGATCTTCTCCTTGTCGAAGAAGTCGTTCAGCTTGACGTAATGGCCGTTCTCGGCGGCACCGCCGATCCACTGGCTGTCGCCGATGATGAGGTCGCACAGCTTGCCGTGCGAATTCAGCTCGTTGAGAAAGCGATCGGCATAGTTGGTCCACGGCACGAATTCGAATTTCATGCCGATGCCGGTTTCCTTGGTGAAGTCCTTGGACAATTCCACAAGCGCGTTGGCCGGGTCCCAGGCTGCCCAGCAAAGCGTCAGATCTTCTGCCTGCGCGACATTCGAAACGGCTGTCGACGCAAAGAGTGTCGATGCCAGTCCCAACGCCAATTTCAAGGTCGATTTCATGCCTTCCTCCCATTTGCGAAACGCGTCCGGATGACGGTTTCAAGAGCCCGCTAAACCCCTCCTCGGGGGCCCAAACACAACGACGCGGCGGCGCACCGGATGTTTAGTAATTTGTTTAGTGATGCAATTTTTACTAAACAAGGCAAGCGAATTCGTTGCTGCACCGCAGCATGCTGGACAGGAAAGCAACGTGAGAAGTTGCGGCGACCTGTCTAGGTCACCGTCTTGTTGCTGACGGCCACCGGACGGATCACTGGGGCCGGCGGCAAAAGCGCGCGGATATCGGCGAAGGGGAAGACTGGCTCGAAGCGGAACGCCTCGGCAAACGATCCGGCTGGGCCGTTGCACTGGCCGGCGCGAAAGGCGTTCTGCGTGCGCGCCGCGTCGACGAAACGCTCGGGATCCTGCGACTGGTGCGCCCGGATCGCCTCCGCCTTGAGATCGAAATGCCTGGAGGTGTCGACGTAATGCGTTGGCGAAAACCCGGTGCTGCCGAACGTGTCGGCATGTAGCACCGGCACCGAGAATGACGCTGCGATGCGCACGCCATCCGACAGCGCGCGGTGGTCGCCATGATAGTCGTTCGGCGCATGCGTTATCATCAGATCCGGCCCTATCTCGCCGATCAGTGCTTTGAGCGCCCCGATCAGCGCGGCATCCGCGACCAGCCCGCCATCGGGAAAGTCGAGGAAGCGCGGCGTCACGCCAAGCAGGCCGGCCGCCGCCGTCGCCTCCTTGCGGCGCGTGCGGGCCAGCGCTGACGGATCGCCGTAGCCGCCCCTGGTGCCATCCGTGGCTATGGCAAAAAAGAGTTCTGCGCCTTGCGCGGCATAGGCCGCCATCGTACCGAACATGAAGATCTCGATGTCGTCCGAATGCGCGCCAAGCGCCAATATCTTCACTCTCATCTCTCCCGGAAATGGAAAAACGTGCCCAACGGAATTCTGCTCGCACTCATCGCCTATGCAAGCTATTCGTGCAGCGACGCCGTTGTCAAAAGCCTGGGCGGGCAGTTCAACGTCTTCGAGATCGGCTTCTTCTCGACATTGTTTGCCGGCTGCTTTCTGCTCTTTGCCAGGCCGGCAGGCGAGCGCTGGCTCGATTTCTGGCGCACCAACCGGCCCTGGGCGGTACAGGCCCGGGCCTGGGCCGGCATCGCCTCGGGCGTGCTCAGCGTCTATGCCTTCACCACCATCCCGCTGGCGGAAGTCTATGCGCTCATCTTTCTGGCGCCGCTGTTCGTCACCATCCTAGCCACGCTGGTCCTCAAGGAGAAGGTCGGCCCGTGGCGGTGGCTGGCGGTGGTCGCCGGCTTTGCCGGGGTCATGCTGGTCGTCAGGCCGGGGTTTCGCGAATTGCATCTTGGTCATCTGGCGGCGTTCATCATCGCCTTCCTGGCCGCCACCAATGTGATCCTGATGCGTTCGCTCGCCGCGCAGGAAAAGCGCACGACGATGCTCGGCGTGCTGATCGGCTACGGCCTGCTCTTCAACGGCGCCGGTGCGGCGGCTACCTCGTTCTCGTTGCCGGATGGCAGGCAATGGGCCTGGCTGGTACTGGCCGGCGCCTTCACCGCCGGCGGCCAGCTGTTGCATCTGCTGGCGGTCAAATACGCACCGGCCAACCGCATCGCGCCGACGCATTACTCGCAGATCGTCTGGGCGGTGGTTCTGGGTGCGCTGTTCTTCAGGGAATATCCGGATTTTCTGTCGCTGGTCGGCTTGGCCGTGGTCGGCGGTTCCGGCCTGCTGACCATGGTGCGCGAGGAGGTGCGGCTCGGCACGGTGCGCTGGAACCCGTTTTCGCGGACCAGGCTTTGAGTCGGCGCCGAGATTGCGCCGCGACCGCCACCGCTGATATGCGGTTGCTGCCAACTGGCTGCACAGCATAGCACAATGACGACAAAACCCTTGCCGGACCTGCCGGTCTCCGTTGTCTTGCCGGCGCTCAATGAAACGCTGAGCCATGGTAACAGCGCCGTGCTGGTGGCGCCACCCGGTGCCGGCAAGACGACGCTGGTTCCACTGGCGCTGCTCGACGCTGAATGGCTCGGTGCCGGAAAGATCATCCTGCTCGAGCCGCGCCGCCTCGCCGCCCGCGCGGCCGCCCGCCGCATGGCCGAATTGCTCGGCCAAGAGCCCGGCGAAACCGTCGGCTATGCCATGCGCATGGAAAACCGCAGTTCCGCAAAGACCAGGGTTCTCGTCGTCACCGAAGGCGTGCTGTCCCGCATGATCCTCGACGACCCGGAACTGCCTGGTGTCGCGGCGGTGCTATTCGACGAGTTCCACGAACGCTCGCTCGACGGCGATTTCGGGTTGGCGCTGGCGCTTGACGTGCAGGGTGCGCTGAGGCCCGAACTCAGATTGCTGGTGATGTCGGCAACGCTCGACGGCGCGCGTGTCGCAAAATTGCTGTCCGGCGCGCCGGTGATCGAGAGCGCAGGCCGCGCCTTCCCGGTCGACATCCGCTATGACGAGCGGCCGGCCGGCGTCACGATCGAGGACGCCATGGCCAAGGCGATCCGCTCGGCGCTTGCCGGGGAGGAGGGCAGCGTGCTCGCTTTCCTGCCCGGCCAGCGCGAGATCGAGCGCACCGCCGAGCGGCTGGCGGGCAAGGTCGGCGCCGATACCGACATCGTGCCGCTCTATGGTATGCTCGACAACAAGGCGCAGGACGCGGCGATCAAGCCGGCGCCGCTCGGCCGCCGCAAGGTCGTGCTGGCGACGTCGATCGCCGAAACCTCCATCACCATCGACGGCGTCCGCGTCGTCATCGATTCCGGCCTGTCGCGGCTGCCGCGCTATGAACCGGCGAGCGGCCTGACGCGGCTGGAGACGGTACGTGCCTCCCGCGCTTCCGCCGACCAGCGCGCCGGCCGTGCCGGACGCACGCAGCCGGGCGTCGCCATCCGGTTGTGGCGGGCCGAGCAGACAGCGGCCCTGCCGGCCTTCACGCCGCCGGAAATCCTCGAGGCCGATCTTTCCGGCCTGTTGCTCGATAGCGCAGCGTTCGGCGTCGCCGATCCGACCAGTCTATCCTTCCTCGACCCCCCGCCGGCTCCGGCGCTCACCGAGGCGAGGGTACTGCTACGTGCGCTCGATGCTGTCGATGCGGCAGGACGCCTGACGGATGCCGGTGCCGCGATGCGCCGGCTGGCGCTACCGGTGCGGCTCGCCCATATGGTCGCCGAGGCGGCAAGGACCGGAGAGGCGCTCGAGGCGGCGATGCTCGCCGTATTATTGACCGAGCGTGGCCTTGGCGGCGATGGTGCCGATCTCGAACGGCGGCTGCTGCGCTTTCGCGCCGAAAGATCGCCGCGCGCCACCGCCGCCCGGCAGCTGGCTGAGAGGCTGGCAAAGCAGGCTTCACCCTTCCCCTCTAGGGGAGGGTCGGCAAGCGAGCCGAGCGCAGCGAGACGAGCGAGACGGGGCGGGGTCGTCGATGGCGTGCCCGAAGCGGCCCCACCCCGATCCGCTACGCGGATCGACGCGCCGGGGCGAGCCACGGGTCTCGCCCGTCCTTCCGACCCCCTCAAGGGGGAGGGCAGCACAGCCGGCGCTCTCCTCATCCATGCCTGGCCGGATCGGGTCGCCAAAGCGCGCGGCGAGCGTGGCCGCTTCGTGCTTGCCAACGGCTCGGGCGCCATGCTCGACGCCTCCGATCCGCTGGCCGGCGAGACCTGGCTCGTCGTCGCCGACCTGCAGGGCAAGGCGCAGAACGCCCGCATCACCGCAGCGGCAGCCATCGATGAGGCCGACATCCGCACTGCGCTGGCGGAAAAGATCGAGGCCCGCCGCGAGGTGAGCTTCGACCGCGACAGGCGCGCGGTGCGGGTGCGCGAAACGGTTCGCCTCGGCGCCATCACGCTGTCCGAACGCATGCTGCCGGCGCCGACCGGTGCCGACGCGGATCGCGCCATCCTCGACGCCTTGCGCGAACACGGCCTGTCCCTGTTGCCGTGGAACAGGGAGGCGGAGACGTTGCGGCAGCGGCTCGGCTGGCTGCATCGCGGCCTCCGCGTGCCATGGCCCGATGTCTCCGATGCCGCGCTCCTCGAGCGCCTCGACGACTGGCTGCTGCCGTTCCTTTCCGGCGCGGCATCCTTTGCGGCAATCGATCCCAGCGTGCTTTCGCAAGGCCTGATGACGCTGGTGCCGCACGAATTGCAGCGCAAGATCGCCACATTGGCGCCGACCCATTTCGACGCGCCGTCGGGCAACCGGCTGCCGATCCGCTATGACGGCGAATGGCCGGTGCTGGCGATCCGCGTGCAGGAACTGTTCGGCCTCGACCGGCATCCGGCGATCGCCAACGGCACTGTGCCGCTGACGCTCGAATTGCTGTCGCCGGCGCACCGGCCGATCCAGACGACGCGCGACCTGCCCGGCTTCTGGCGCGGCTCCTGGGCCGATGTGCGGGCAGAGATGCGCGGCCGCTATCCCAGGCATGTCTGGCCGGAGAACCCGCTTCTCGCCGCCGCCACCAGCCGCGCCAAGCCGCGCGGTACCTGATGCTTCCAGACTGTCATCCCGAACCGAGGCCCAGCTTCGACGGTTTTCGGAAAAGACCTCCGGCTGTTTCCCCTCTATAATCACTGGCCATGATAAACATCCTGCACGCACCCGACTTCCAGCAAAGCCAGCGGCTGCGCCTCAACACGCTGATCAGGTTGCGCTGGCTTGCCATCGTCGGCCAGAGCCTGACCGTGCTTGTGGTCGCTTACGGGCTGAAATTTCCGCTACCGGTCGGCATGTGTTTTGCGCTGATCGCCTGTTCGGCCTGGATGAACCTTTTGCTGACTTTCCGCTATCCGGCGGCGCATCGGCTTACCCCGTTCTCGGCCTTCGCCATCCTGACCTTCGACAGCCTGCAGCTTGCCGGCCTGCTCTACATGACCGGCGGCCTTACCAATCCGTTTTCGCTGCTGATGACGGTACCCGTCGTCGTCTCGGCGACGTCGCTGCCGCTGCGGCTGACGGCCATGCTCGGCGCGCTGGTGATCGTGGCGGCGACGCTGCTGGTCTTT
Source organism: Mesorhizobium sp. M0601 (assembly GCF_040320845.1). Lineage (NCBI taxonomy): Bacteria > Pseudomonadati > Pseudomonadota > Alphaproteobacteria > Hyphomicrobiales > Phyllobacteriaceae > Mesorhizobium > Mesorhizobium sp. M0601. The sequence goes on along the minus strand of NZ_JAMYQK010000002.1, from coordinate 192,873 downwards.
TACCACCTGCCGCTGCCCTGGCATGAGGGGGCGCCATTGGCGATGCCGTTCATCTATGTCGCCGGCATGTGGATGGCGGTGTTCTGCTCCATCGCCTTTACCGCGATCTATGCCTTCCGGGTGGCCGAGGAGGCGCGGCTGCTTGCCAACGCGCTTGCCGCCACGGAATTGGTGTTGCAGCGAGAGCAGCATCTCTCTGCCCTCGACGGCCTCGCCGCGGCCGCCGCGCACGAACTCGGCACGCCGCTCGCCACCATCACACTTGTCGCCAAGGAGATGGAGAAGGCGCTTGGCGAAGATCCGAAATACGGCGAGGACGTGAAGCTGCTGCGTTCGCAGAGCGAGCGCTGCCGCGAAATCCTGAAGCGCCTGACCAGCCTGTCCTCCGAGAGCGAGGTGCACCTCTCGCGCCTGCCGCTGACCTCGCTGGTCGAGGAGGTGACGGCGCCGCACCGCGATTTCGGCATTTCGATCAAGCTTCGGCCGGGCGAGCGCATCGGCCCGGAACCGGTGGGCCGGCGCAATCCCGGCGTCATTTACGGCCTCGGCAATCTGGTCGAGAACGCGGTCGACTTCGCCCGCAACAGCGTGACAGTGCGCTGGAACTGGAATGAGGCCGCCGTCAGCTTCTCGATCATCGACGACGGGCCGGGCTTTCCACCGGAGATCATCGACCGTATCGGAGAACCATATATGTCGACGCGACAAGGCACCGAAGCCGGCGGCGGCCTCGGCCTCGGCCTATTCATCGCCAAGACCTTGCTCGAACGCTCCGGCGCGACGCTCGATTTCCGCAATTCAAGCGAGCCCGGCGAGGGCGCTATCGTGCAGATATCGTGGCCGCGCAGCGTCTTCCTCAATCCCGAGCAGGCTTCGGCCACCATGTTCGACACGGCCTAAATTGGACAATAGCGTTGCGAAACTATATTTGCGTAAAAATCAGGCAGCAGGATTTTCAGCACGATGAGTACTGACGAAACGATTGGCGCAATGGTCGAAGGCGAGGATACCTCGCTGCTGATCGTGGACGACGACAAGCCGTTCCTGACGCGGCTTGCCCGCGCCATGGAAACCAGGGGTTTCGTGGTCGAGACGGCGGAGAGCGTCGAGGAGGCGGTTGCCAAGGCGCGCGCCAATCCGCCGGCCTATGCGGTGGTCGACATGCGGCTGGCCGACGGCAACGGCCTCGACGTCGTCGCCGCGATTCGCGAGAAGCGCGACGATGCCCGCGCCATCATCCTCACCGGCTACGGCAACATTGCCACCGCGGTGACGGCGGTAAAGCTCGGCGCCATCGACTATCTGTCGAAGCCGGCCGATGCCGATGATATTTTTGCCGCCCTGACCCGCACCGCGGGCGAACGCGCAGCGCCGCCGGAAAATCCAATGTCGGCCGATCGCGTGCGCTGGGAACACATCCAGCGCGTCTACGAAATGTGCGACCGCAACGTCTCGGAAACCGCGCGCCGCCTGAACATGCATCGCCGCACGCTGCAACGCATCCTCGCCAAGCGCGCGCCGCGCTAAAGGGCTCTCATTACAGGCTTGCCCGGCCAGCGCTGTTTGCGCATCATCGCTTGGCGGTGTCGGACCTTGCCGCTGATACGACGGAGGCGACATGCAGGACGAAAAGCGGCTGGTCTCCATGCTGCGCGAATTCCTCGACAGCGAGGCGGCCGGCGGCCTCATCCTGATGGCTGCGGCGGCCTTGGCCCTGATCGTCGCCAATTCGCCGCTGGGCGAGGCTTATTTCTCCGCCCTCCATGCCTATCTCGGACCGCTCAGCGTCTCGCACTGGATCAATGACGGCCTGATGGCGGTGTTCTTCCTGCTGGTCGGTCTCGAGATCAAGCGCGAAATGCTTGACGGCCAGCTATCGACCTGGCCGCGCCGCGTGCTGCCCGGCATCGCCGCCGCCGGCGGCATGGCAGCGCCGGCACTGGTCTACGTCGCCATCAACCGCAACAATCCAGCCGCTCTGTCCGGCTGGGCGATCCCAACCGCCACCGATATCGCCTTTGCGCTCGGCGTGCTGTCGCTGCTCGGCAGCCGCGTCCCGGGTTCGCTGAAGATATTCCTCACGGCGCTTGCCATCATCGACGATCTCGGCGCGGTGCTCATCATCGCGGTGTTCTATACCAGCGGCCTCTCGCTCGCCTATCTCGGCGCCGCCTTCGCCGTGATCGCGCTGTTGGTGGTGCTCAACCGCATGCGGGTGCTGACGCTGCTGCCGTACATCTTGCTCGGCATCATTCTGTGGGTTTTGGTGCTCAAATCGGGCGTCCATGCGACGCTCGCCGGCGTCGCGCTGGCCCTCACCATACCGCTGAAGATATCGCCGGGCAGCGGCCATGATCTCGACCATTCGCCGCTGCACCGGCTCGAACACGGCCTGCACAAAGTCGTCGCCTTTTTTGTCATCCCGATTTTCGGCTTTGCCAACGCCGGCGTCTCGCTCGCCGGTCTCAGCGCTGCCGCCCTGGCCGAGCCGCTGACGCTCGGCGTCGCCGCCGGGCTCGTCGCCGGCAAGCTGGTCGGGGTGTTCGGGTCTTCCGCGCTTGCCATCCGGCTTGGCTTCGCCGATCTGCCGGTCAATGCCGGCTGGCTGCACATGGTCGGCATTTCGCTGCTCTGTGGCATCGGTTTCACCATGAGCCTGTTCATCGGCCTGCTCGCCTTCGCCGGCGACGCCGCCCTGCAGGACGCGGTCAAGGTCGGCATCCTCGCCGGCTCTTTCATCGCCGCGCTCCTAGGCGCCGCAGTGCTGCTGGTCGCGCCGGCCGCAGGCGAGGCGGAGGAGGCGGAAGAATAGGCGTCTCCTCGCGGGCGCTACCCGTGAGCGACCATGACGTGGCGGACGGCGGTATAGTCCTCCAGCGCGTAGAGCGACATGTCCTTGCCGTAGCCGGATTGTTTCAACCCGCCATGCGGCATCTCGTTGGTCAGCATGAAATGGGTGTTGATCCAGGTGCAGCCATATTGCAGCCGGGCGGCCGTCGCCATGGCCCGCGAAACATCCTTGGTCCACACCGACGACGCCAGGCCGTAGTCAGAATCATTGGCCCAGTTCACCGCTTCGTCGACTTCGGAAAAGCGGGTGACCGAGACCACCGGACCGAACACTTCGCGGCGCACGATCTCGTCCTCCTGCAGCGCGCCGGCGACGACGGTCGGCTGGTAGAAGAAGCCGGAGCCCTCGCCCGGCTTGCCGCCCGTGGTGATCTCGATGTGCTTGAGCTCAGAGGCGCGCTCGACGAAGCTCGAGACGCGGTCGCGCTGGCGACGCGAGATCAGCGGGCCGATCTCGTTTTCGGTATCGTCAGGACGATCATACTTAATGGTCGAGACGGCGGCGGAGAGGTCGGCGACGAGCTTGTCGTAGATCTTCTTGCCGGCGTAGATGCGGCAGGCGGCGGTGCAGTCCTGGCCGGCATTGTAATAGCCGAAGGCGCGCAGGCCGTTGACCACCGCGCCGAGATCGGCGTCGTCGAAGACGATGACCGGCGCCTTGCCGCCGAGCTCGAGATGCGTGCGCTTGACCGATTTGGCGGCAGCCTGCAGCACCTTCTTGCCGGTGGCGACGTCGCCGGTGATCGAGATCATGTTGACCTTCGGGTGGTTGATCAGCGTGTTGCCGACGCTGTCGCCGCGACCGAGCACGACGTTGACGACGCCTTCCGGCAGGATCTCGGCAAGGATTTTCGCCAGCTTCAGCGCGGTCAGCGGCGTCTGTTCCGACGGCTTGAAGACGACGGTGTTGCCGCCGGCAATCGCCGGCGCCAGCTTCCAGGCCATCATCATCAGCGGATAGTTCCACGGCGCGATCGACGCGACAACGCCGATGGCGTCGCGGCGGACCATCGAGGTGTGGCCGGGAATGTATTCGCCGGCGACCTGGCCGGGCATCGAGCGGACCGCGCCGGCAAAGAAGCGGTAGCAGTCGACGATCGCCGGGATCTCGTCATTGAGCACGGCATTGATCGGCTTGCCGCAGTTCAGCGCCTCGAGCGCCGCGAAATCCTGTGCAGCAGCCTCGATGCGATCGGCGATCTTCAGGAGATAGCCGGCGCGCTGCGCCGGTGTTGTGCGGGACCAGGTGACGAAGGCGTTTTCGGCAGCAAGCACGGCCGCCTCGATCTGCGCTGGGCTGGCCTCAGGCAGATTGAGGATGGTCGCCCCGGTTCTCGGGTTGAGGATCGGCTCCTCGGTCTCGGTGCCTTTTTCGAATTTCGAGCCGATCAGCATCTGCGTGTCCATGGAAGTCTCTCCCTTATGAACGAGATCATTTGCCCGAACCGGCGATCTGGTCGCCGTCGCGGGTCAGGTAATAGGCAGCGAGGATTGGGAGCAGCGTCACCAGCACTACCACCATCGCCACGACATTGGTGACCGGACGCTGGCGCGGACGGATCAATTCTTCGAGCATCCAGATCGGCACCGTCTGCTGCTGGCCGGCGGTGAAGGTGGTGACGATGACCTCGTCGAAGGACAGCGCAAAGGCAAGCATGCCGCCGGCCAGCAGCGCGGTTGCGATGTTGGGCAGCACGACATGCCGAAAGGTCTGGAAACCATCGGCGCCGAGATCCATCGACGCCTCGATCATCGAGCCGGACGTGCGGCGGAAACGGGCGACCGCATTGTTGTAGACGACGACCACGCAGAAAGTGGCGTGGCCGAGCACGATCGTCCAGAACGAGAACGGGATTTCGGCCAGCGCGAAGGCCGAGCGCAGCGCGATGCCGGTGATGATGCCGGGCAGCGCGATCGGCAGGATGACCAGCAGCGAGATGGTTTCGCGGCCGAAGAATTTTGTGCGGGACACGGCGGCTGCGCACAGCGTGCCGAGGATCAGAGCGATGGCAGTCGAGATCGCCGCGACCCGCACAGACAACGACAGTGCCTGCCAGACGTCGGGGCGGTTCCAGGTGACGGCGAACCATTGCGTGGTCAGGCCCGGCGGCGGCCAGACGAAGCTCTTCTCCTCGGTGGTGAAGGCATAGACGAAGATCAGCAGGATCGGCAGGTGCAGAAACAGCAGGCCGCCGGTGGCAGCGAGCTTTAGGCCGATCGGCGCGGATGGGCCACGGTCAGAGCGCATCGAAAGCCCCCATGCGCTTGGCGCCCCAGAGATAGAACCCCATGATGACGATGGGCACCACGGTAAAGGCGGCGGCGAGCGGGATGTTGCCGGCGGTGCCTTGCTGCGAATAGACGGCCTGGCCGATGAACAGCCGCGAGGTGCCGATGATCTGAGGAATGATGTAGTCGCCGAGCGTCAGCGAGAAGGTGAAGATCGAGCCGGCAACGATGCCGGGCAGCGCCAGCGGGAACAGCACGTTGCCGAAGGTCTGGCCGGGCGAGGCGCCGAGATCGGACGAAGCCTCGACCAAATTGCCCGGCACGCGCTCGAGTGCGGCCTGCACCGGCAGGATCATGAATGGCAGCCAGACATAGACGAAGACGATGAAGGTGCCGGTTGAGGAGACCGACAATGAGTTGCCGCCGACGACCGGCAGCGATAGCCAGGCATCAAGCAGCCAGAGAAGATGCAATTTGGCCAGCAGCCATGTCAGGATGCCTTCCTTGGCCAGGATCAGCTTCCAGGCATAGATCTTGACCAGGTAGCTCGACCACAGCGGCAGCATGACGCCGAGATAAAACAGCGCCTTCCAACGGCCGCGCGCATAGCGCGCCGCGTAATAGGCGATGGGAAAGGCGATGACCGCCGCAGCCAGCGTCACCAGCGCCGCCATTGTCACCGTGCGCAGGATAATGTCGAGATTGGCGGCCTGCAGCAGGTCGCCATAGGTCTTCAGCGTGAATTGCCGGTTGATCAGGCCGGAGAACTCGTCGATCGAAAAGAAGCTCTGCAAAAGCAATGCGAAGAGCGAGCCGATATAGACGATGCCGAGCCAAAGAACCGGGGGTAGCAGCATCAAGAGCAGCAAGAATTGCGGCCGGCGCCAGAAGAGATCGGAGAGCCCGCCGCGTACGCCACCACTACCCGGCAGGATGGCGGGGGCCGTGGCCCGCGGCATGGCAGCGTCCAGGCTCATTCTAGCTCGTCCATCAGATGCAAATGCTCGCGCTTGAAGGTGAGCACCACCGCCTCGCCTTCCCCCGGCAGCACAGCACCCGCCGGCACGATGGCATGCAGTCGCAAGCCCTCTGCATCGAGCGCCAGTCTTGTCGTGGCGCCGAGATAGTTGGTCGAGACCAGGCGGGCGGCAACCCCTTCGCCGTTGGCCCGGCCAATACGGATGGATTCGGGCCGCAGGCTGCCCCAGCGATACTGGCCGGCATAGCGCTGGACGAAATCCGGCGGCAGCACGTTGGACGAGCCGACGAAATCGGCGACGAAGCGGGTCTTGGGGCGCTGGTAGATGTCTTCCGGCGTGCCGATCTGCATGATCTTGCCGTCATTGAAGACGGCCACGCGGTCGGCCATCGACAGCGCTTCGCCCTGGTCGTGGGTGACGAACACGAAGGTGATGCCGAGCGCCTTCTGCAGCGATTTCAACTCCTCCTGCATGTTTTCGCGAAGCTTGAGGTCGAGGGCGCCGAGCGGCTCGTCGAGCAACAGCACCTTGGGCTGGTTGACCAGCGCACGGGCGAGCGCGACGCGCTGGCGCTGACCGCCGGAAAGCTGGCCAGGGCGACGGGCGCCGTAGCCGGGAAGCCGCACCAGCGCCAGCGCTTCTTCCGCCGCCTGTTGCCGCTCCGGTCTGCCGACGCCCTTGACCATCAGCCCATAGGCGACGTTGTCGAGCACGTTGAAATGCGGGAACAGCGCATAATCCTGGAACACGGTGTTGACGTTGCGGCGATAGGGCGGCACGCCCTCGGCGCGTTCGCCGAAGATCGAGATCGAGCCCGCCGTCGGCTGCTCGAAACCGGCGATGAGGCGCAGGCACGTCGTCTTGCCCGAGCCGGAAGGCCCGAGCATGGCGAAGAACTCGCCCGGCACGATGTCGAGATCGACCGCGTCGACGGCACGCACGCTGCCGAAATGGCGAGAGACGTTTTGGAAGGAAACGGCGGAGGTCATGGGGCTGTCCTGATCTGTCAGGCTCATCAAATTTCAGGCGGTAGCGCTGCCTCTCATCCGCCTGCCGGCACCTTCTCCTCGTATAGTGGACGCGGAGAAGGGAGGCGCTCCAACGCTGGCGACCCCCCGTTTCTCCACCGGGAGAGGGTAAGGGTGAGGGGCAGCGCCGAGCTTCGTAGGTGAGGCGAACTCACCGCCCGCCGATGACGCCGATATAGTCCGACACCCAGCGGTAATAGGGCACGCACTGGTCGTTCTGGGTGGCGCATTTCGAGACCGGCGTCTTCCAGAACTTGATCTTGTCGAAATTGTCGTAACCGTTGGTCTTGCAGCCTTCCTCGCCGAGCAGTTCGTTGCCCTTGCAGGCGGCGGGCACCACCGGCAGCGAGCCGAACCAAGCGGAGACGTCGCCTTGAACTTTTGGCGACAGCGAATGCTCCATCCACATGTAGGCGCAGTTTGGGTGGGCAGCATCGGCCTCCATCATCGTGGTATCGGCCCAGCCGGTGACGCCCTCCTCGGGGATAGTCGAGGCGACCGGCTTCTTGGCCGCGATCAGCGTGTTGACCTGGTAGGGCCAGGAACCGGAGGCGACGACGCCTTCGTTCTGGAAATCGTCGACCTGGATGGCGGCGTCGTGCCAATAGCGTCCGACCAGCGTACGCTGGACCCGCAGCAGGTCGAGTGCCGCCTTGTACTGATCCTCGGTCAGTTCGTACGGGTCCTTGATGCCGAGCTCCGGCTTGTGAGCCATCAGGTAATTGGCGGCGTCGGCGATGTGGATCGGCCCGTCATAGGCCTGGACGCGGCCCTTGTTCGACTTGCCGTCGGGAAGCTTCATTTCCTCGAAGACCACGTTCCAGCTCTTCGGCGCCTCCTTGAACACTTCGGTGTTGTACATCAGCACGTTCGGCCCCCACTGATAGGGGACGCCGTAATGGACTCCGCCGACGGTGAACCAGGGCGCATCCTTCAGCCGGTCGTCGACCGTCTTCCAGCTCGGTATGAGGTCGGTGTTGATCGGCTGGACGCGCTTGCCGGCGACAAGGCGCAGCGAAGCGTCGCCCGAGGCGGTGACGAGATCGAAGCCGCCCTCGTTCATCAGCGAGACCATCTCATCGGAGGTGTTGGCGGTCTTGACGTTGACCTTGCAGCCGGTTTCCTTCTCGAACGAAGTGACCCAATCATAGGCCTTGTCGGTTTCGCCGCGCTCGATATAGCCCGGCCAGGCGACGATATTGACCTCGCCTTCGCCTTTGCCGAGCTCCTTGACCTGGGCGATGGCCTGGCCGGAGAAGCTCAGCGCGACCGTCAAGGCAGTGCATGATTTCAGCAATGAATTCATCGTCGATCTCCCATTTTTGCATGACCTCGAAACCGGTTTCGGGTTTCGGAAGAAGATCATGCGCCCGTTCAAAAACGTTGGGTGCGCGGCTCTGAAGGGCCGTGCTCCTCGCATCGACCCGAAAATCGGAATCGATTTTCGGAAAGCCCGATGCGAAAACTAAAAATCTTAGAGCGTACTATGACGCACGTCGCTCTAACGGCAGCTTTGTTCCCTGACCGAAAAGTGCTGCGAAATTTCCGGTTTCGCAAATTCATTTATCAGAAAGCCGATATCGATTTTTCCGATACGTCAGCGGCCAATCTTCTCGGGCCGTTGGCGCACCATGCGCTGCGACTGGGCAAGTCCGATGAAGTCGCGCGCTGCCTGCGGCAGACCGGAGCCGCGCCGCCAGACCATACCGACCTGGACGACCGGCAACGACCCCGAAATATCGCGCGATTCGATGCGGTCGCCTTCCAGCGACCATGGCCGGTAGACGAGGTCGGGCAGCAGCGCGACGCCGGCGCCGGTAGCGACGAGGCTGCGCACCGCTTCGACCGAGCGGGTGCGAAAGGCGACATGCGGCTTAGCGCCGATTGCCGTCAGCAGCTTTCCGGTATTCTCCTCGATCTCGTCGACGGTCAGCATGATCAGCGGTTCCGAGGCGATGTCGCCGATGCCGATGATGTCGGCACCGGCCAAGGGGTGGCCGAGCGGCAGCCACAGCCGGTAGGCCGAGACTTCGAGGATTTCGGACTGCAGCGCGGTGCGGTCGCGCAGGTTCGAGGTGACCATGACGGCAATGTCGAGCTTGCCGCCGATCAACAGATGCTCGAGATAGTCGCCATTGTCCTCGATTGCCGAGACCTCGACACCCGGATAGGCGCGGCGGTAGCGGGCAAGAAGATCGGAAAGCACATAGCCGGCGACCAGCGAGGTGACGCCAAGTTGCAGCCGCCCGCTTGCCGCGGCCTGTTCGCCGAAGAAGGCGCGGCGCGCATCGGAAACGTCGGCCAGGATCTTTCTCGCATGGCGCAGGAACTGGTGGCCTTTGTGGGTGATGTTCAAGCCGCGCGGGTGGCGCTCGAACAGCTCGACGCCGAGATCGTGCTCCAGCTCCTTGATCGCCTCGGTGACCGACGATTGCGAGATCGACAGGTTCTGGGCGGCGCCCGACACTGTGCCCTGCTCGGCGACGGCGATGAAGAACTGCAATTGGCGGATGGTGAAAGCCATGGCCGGACTAAACACGGCAGACGCGGCGCTGGGAAGTGGGTGCTGGAGCAGATCTCCCGACAGAGCTCACGATAGAGCTCAGCCCTCGCTTCAGCCATCGGCAATGCTGAGCCGTGCGCCGGCCTGGGCAAGGGCGGCAGCGATGTCGTGCGGCGGCGGACGGTCGGTCGCGAGTTCGGAAAAGCCGCCGAAGCCGCAGACCTGAACAAGGCCCTGGCGGCCGAACTTGCTGTGGTCGGTGACGACAAGCGAACGCTGGCCGCGCGACAGCACCATGCGGGCGAATTCGGCCTCTTCCAGATCATAGTCCATGACGCCGGTGACGGCATCGACCGCACCGGTCGATATCACTGCATGGCTGACGGAAAAGCGGCTGACGAATTCGATGGCCGAGACGCCGAAGGCAGCACCGGAATCGCTGCGCAGCTCGCCGCCGGCCATGTAGACCTTATTGCCGTTGACGGTGGCCAATGTGCGGGCGATGTCGGAGGAGTTGGTGACGACCGTCAGCCGCCGGTGGCCGAGCAGTTCCCGGGCCAGGAAAGAGGTGGTGGTGCCGGTGTCGAGCATGATCGATTCGCCGTCGCGGATGGTGGCGGCGACCATGCGCGCTATTGCCCGCTTGGCATCGGCGTTCTCGCGCATGCGCCGCTCGAACGGCGCTTCGCCGGCAATCGACGGCAGGCCGACGGCGCCGTGCATCTTGAGGATGGAACCGTCGCTGGTCAGTGGCTTGACGTCGCGGCGTACTGTCTCCAGCGAGACGCCCAGCCGGTCGGCCAGGCTCGCAATGGTCACGGTGCCTTCCTCCTTGAGGAGGCGCAGGATTTCGCCATGCCGCTTCGAGTGGACCATCGGTTCCATCCGGTCGGATTGTTGCACCGCTGACCGCTTCTACGGCATAAATGCCACTAACTCCAAGGAATTTAGCAAAATTCGGGCAAAAAACCAGAAAATACCACAATTTCGCGTTGACAACGCCTCCAGCGTGGCGCGACATTATCGCTGTGACAGGCTCGGAACGGAGGACGACGGCTGAGCCGCACGAAAAATCGCTTGCCCGAACGCCCGGGAGATCGTCGGGTGCAAGGGTACCGAAATTCAGGATCCGCGGGGGCGGATGCCGGCGTCGAAGAACCCGGCACAAAGGGGCTCGTCGGTGCGGTGCGGGATACCGATCCCGAGATCTGCACCGACGAGATCTTCGCGTTGCCTCCATTCCTCCGTCCGATTGTCATCGCTGGCCAGCCGTGACATGCGTGGAAAATTGACCCAATGTTGGACGAGATCGTGACTGTCGAAGACCGCATCCGTGCGCTGCCTTGCTGGACCGGCAGCATCGACATCGCGCCGCTGCCGGGCGGGCTGAGCAATGCCAATTATCTGGTCAAGGACGCGGCCGGGCGGCACGTCGTGCGGCTCGGCCAGGACTATCCGTTCCACCATGTCTTTCGCGAGCGCGAGATGATGACGGCGCGGGCAGCGCACGCGGCAGGCTTCGCTCCGGCCGTCCATTACACTGGACCCGGCGTCATGGTGACGGAGTATCTCGGCGCCAAGGCCTATGTCGCGCAGGACGTGCGCGCCGATCTCGGCCGCGTTGCCGCGTTGCTGCGCGGTTTCCACCGGGAGATGCCCGGTCATGTCTCCGGCGCCGGCTTCATGTTCTGGGTATTCCATGTCATTCGCGACTATGCGCGCACGCTGGAGGAAGGCCGCAGCCGCAAGCTGGGCGAACTGCCGCGCCTGCTGACGCTGGCGGACGAGCTCGAGCGCGCGCAAAAGCTGCTGCCGATCGTCTTCGGCCATAATGACCTCTTGCCGGCTAACATAATCGACGACGGTCACAGGCTGTGGCTCATCGATTTCGAATATGCAGGCTTCAACACCGCGATGTTCGACCTTGCCGGCGCGGCGTCGAATGCAGGCATGAGCGACGAGGAGTCCTTCGCCTTCCTGACCGCCTATTTCATGAAGGAGCCGGACCCGGCGATACGGCGCTCGCACGCCGCCATGCAATGCGCGTCGCTGCTGCGTGAGGCGATGTGGGGCATGGTTTCCGAGCTTTACCTCGACGCGCCCGGTGTCGACTACGCCGCCTACGCCGACGAAAACCTGGCGCGGCTCGAAGCCGCCCTGGAAAACTACAGGACAAAATACGGGACGCGGACATGACCTTGCCCGCCCAGGCCGCGATCGTCGTCATCGGCGGTGGCATCATCGGCTGTTCGACGGCCTATCATCTGGCGCGCGACCACAAGGCCGAAATCGTGCTGCTCGAACAGGGCAAACTGACCTCGGGTTCGACCTGGCATGCTGCCGGGCTGGTCGGCCAGCTACGCTCGTCGGCGTCGATCACGCGCGTGCTCAAATATTCGGTCGATCTCTACAAGGGGCTGGAAGCCGAAACCGGCCTCGCCACCGGCTGGAAGATGACTGGCTGCCTGCGCCTCGCCACCAATGGCGACCGCTGGATCGAGTATAAGCGGCTGGCAACGACGGCTAAGAGCTTCGGCATGGACATGCATCTGCTGTCGCCGGCCGAGGTCAAGGAAATGTGGCCGCTGCTGGAAACCGGCGACCTCGTCGGCGCGTCCTGGCTGCCGACCGACGGTCAGGCAAGCCCTTCCGACATCACCCAGTCGCTGGCCAAGGGTGCGCGCATGCATGGCGCAAAATTGTTCGAGGAGGTGCGAGTCACCGGCTTCGAAATGAGAGACGGCCGGATCACCGCGGTAAAGACCAGCAAAGGCGATATCGCCTGCGACAAGGTGGTGAACTGCGCCGGGCAATGGGCGCGGCAGGTGGGTGCGCTCGCCGGCATAAACGTGCCGCTGCAGCCGGTGAAGCACCAGTACATCATCACCGAAAAGATTGATGGCCTGCCGACCGACGCGCCGACAATTCGCGACCCCGATCGCCGCACCTATTTCAAGGAGGAGGTCGGCGGGTTGGTGATGGGCGGCTACGAGCCGAACCCGCAGGCGTGGACGACCGGTCTGCCAGGCGGCGATGTGCCGGACGATTGGGAGTTCCGGCTGTTCGACGATGATTACGATCATTTCGAGCAGCATATGAGCCAGGCGATCGAGCGTGTCCCGGCGCTCGCCAATGCCGGCGTCAAGCAGATGATCAACGGGCCGGAGAGCTTTACGCCGGATGGCAATTTCATCCTCGGTGTGGCGCCGGAATGCGCCAATATGTTCGTCGGCGCCGGCTTCAATGCCTTCGGCATCGCGTCCGGCGGCGGCGCCGGCTGGGTGCTGGCGCAATGGGTCGTCGACGGCGAGGCGCCGCTCGATCTGTGGGTGGTCGACATCCGCCGCTTCTCCGATCTCCACCGCGACCGGCAATGGGTCCGCGACCGCACGCTGGAAGCCTATGGCAAGCACTACACGATCGGCTTCCCGCATGAGGAATATGTCAGCGGCCGGCCGCGCATCGTCTCGCCTTTGTACGAGCGGCTGCAAAAACATCGCGCCGTGTTCGGCTCGAAACTTGGCTGGGAGCGGCCGAACTGGTTCGCGCCGGAAGGCATCGAGCCGAAGGACGTCTATTCGATGGGCCGCCAGAACTGGTTCCCGGCGGTTGGCGACGAGCACCGCCACGTGCGCGAAAAGATCGGTATTTTCGACCAGTCGTCTTTCGCCAAATGCGAAGTGACCGGAGCCGACGCGCTGAAGGCGCTGGACTGGATCTGCGCGAACGACGTCGCCAAGCCGGTCGGCCGGCTGACCTACACGCAGCTTCTCAACACGCGCGGCGGCATCGAGGCCGATTTGACCGTGGCGAGGCTCGGTGAGGAAAAATTCTACATCGTCACCGGCACCGGTTTCCGCACGCATGATTTCTCCTGGATTGCCGATCATATCGGCAGGGAGTTCGACGTGACGCTGACCGACGTCACGGAGGATTTCGGCACATTGTCGCTGATGGGGCCGCGCGCCCGTGACGTGCTGTCAGCGGTGACCGATGCCGACGTCTCGAACGCCGCCTTTCCGTTCGGCCATGTTCGCGAGATCGCCATTGCCGGTCACGCCGTCCGGGCACTGCGCGTCACCTATGTCGGCGAACTCGGCTGGGAACTGCATGCGCCGATCGCGGCGACGGGCGAGGTTTTCGACGCGCTGATGACGGCGGGCGCTGTCCACGACATTCGCCCGGTCGGCTATCGGGCGCTGGAATCGCTGCGGCTGGAAAAGGGCTACCGCGCCTGGGGCGCTGACATTACACCCAACGACACGCCGCAGGAGGCCGGCCTCGGCTGGGCGGTGAAGCTCAGGAAGAACACCGATTTCCTCGGCCGGCGGGCGCTTGAAAAGCTCGATGGCTCGACGCTCGGCAAACGCTTTGCCGGCTTCACCGTCGATGATCCAGAGGTCGTGCTGCTCGGGCGCGAGACCATCCTGCGCAACGGCGAGGCGGTCGGTTATCTCACCAGCGGCGGCTATGGCTACACCATCGGCAAGAACATCGGCTACGGCTATGTGCGCAATGCCGATGGCGTCAACGATGATTTCCTTACCTCCGGCAACTACGAGCTGGTGGTGGCAATGGAACGGACGCCGGCTAAGATACACCTCGAGCCGCTTTACGATCCGGCAGGAGCAAAGGTGAAGGCATAGAGCCTTCCGGTTTCAGCCTCAGTTCACGATGAGCACCAGCCCCCGGCTCGGCACGGTATCGGCCTCGCCTGGCATCGAAACATAGGGCGGCGTCTCTTCGGCGCGCGTGACGGTGCCTTGCGCCTCGAGCTCGGCGATCCGCGCGGCAAACCCGGCATCCCACAGCGTGTTCTTCACTGTCAGCACGATCACCCCGCCCGGCCGGCAGATGCGGATCAGCTCGTCCAGACCCTCGGCCCCGACATGGCCGGACGTGAAGACGCCGGCTGAGATGATCCCGGCATAGGCGTCGTCCACGAAGGGCAGCGGTCCGCCAAGCGCCAGGCAGTGCAGCGCTGAATAGACGCCCTTGCGCGCGGCTTGCGCCAGCATGCCTTCCGAGATGTCGAGCGCCTCGACCTGCGGATAACCGGTAATGGCAAGCCATTCGCCGATGAGCCCGGTGCCGGCGCCGGCATCGAGCAGAGGAGCGGCGCCGCGCGCCAGATGGCGGGCCAGCAAGGCAAGGCAGATGGTCGGATGGCGATAGCCAGCCGCCGACATGTCGGCGTCATAGGTGCCGGCCCACCTGTCGTAAAGAGCCGCGACGTCTTCCGGCCGCTTCGCCGCATAGGCTGCGGCGAGTGCGCTCTGCTGATTGCTGTCCGTCATCGCTTTCCGTCGCCTGGTATCGATCCGCAACGCGATCATAGCCAAACGGCGAAAACTGTGGAACCGTCGTCGTCCCAATAACACGGGGAAAGGAGCGAAATCCATGGCGGACGACCGGGCGCGCGCCGCACTTGTGGCCATTCCGATGCTGGCCGGCTATGACGGCCCTCTGGAACGGCTCGGCGGTCTCACCAACCTCGTCTTCAGCGGTAAGGATTTCTGCCTGCGTATCCCCGGCAAGGGTACCGAGGAATACATCAACCGTGCCAACGAGGCAGTGGCGGCGCGGGAAGCGGCGAAGGCCGGCGTCAGTCCCGATGTGCTGCATGTCGATGCCGAGACCGGCGTGTTGGTGACCCGCTTCGTTGCCGGTGCCGAGACGATGTCACCGGGAAAGTTCAAGACTCGGCCGGGCAGCCCGGCACGCGCCGGCAAGGCCTTTCGCAAACTGCACACATCCGGCGCGGTGTTCCCCTCCCGCTTCGAGCTGTTTGCGATGATCGACGACTATTTGAAAGTGCTGTCAACCAAGGACGTCGCCCTGCCTGGCGGCTACCACGATGTGGTCCGCGAGGCGGAGGCAGTGCGCTCAGCACTTGCGGCTCAACCTCTGCCGATCGTCGCCTGCCACTGCGACCCGCTCTGCGAAAACTTTCTCGATACGGGCGACAGGATGTGGATCGTCGACTGGGAATATTCCGGCATGAACGATCCGCTCTGGGATCTCGGCGACCTCTCGGTCGAAGGGCAATTCGACGAGGCCCAGGACGAAGAAATGATGCGCGCCTATTTCGGCGGCGAGCCGAGACCGGCGGAGCGCGCCCGCATCGTCATCTACAAGGCAATGTGCGACCTGTTGTGGACGCTCTGGGGCTTGATCCAGCTTGCCAACAAAAATCCGGCCGACGACTTTCGCGCCTATGCCGACGGCCGGTTTGCGCGCTGCAAGGCACTGATGGAGATGCCGGAATTTTCGCGGCATCTCGCGGCAGCGCGCCGGGGTTAATTCACGCCCTTTGGCACGTTTTCGGGCGGTACCGTGTCGACCACCTTCTGGCGGTGGAAGATGAACAGGCCGGCCAGCACGACGATGGCCGAGCCGATCAGGATGCGCTGCCCAGGCACATCGCCGAAGAAGGCCAGGCCGAAGACCACTGCCCACAACAGCAGGCTGTAATGCAGCGGCGCCAAGGTCGAGGCCGGCGCCAGCTTCAACGCCCGGGTGATCATCAGGTGCGCGCCGCAGGAGACGACGCCGAGAAGCAGCATGGCGCCGAAATCGAGCGATGACGGCGTCTTCCAACTGCCTATGGTCAACGCAGCGCCGACCAGCAGCGTGCCGATGGTTTGCCAGGTGACCAGCGAAGTGTCGCTGGTGCCGCGCAGCCGCCGGTTGAGGATGATGGCGAAGGCAAATGAAATGCTGCCGGCGAGCGCGAACATCGACGACAGGGAGAACGCGGCCGAGGATGGCTTCAGCATGATCAGCACGCCGCAGAAACCGACCAGGATAGCCGCCCAGCGGCGCCAGCCGACCCTTTCGCCGAGCAGGAAGTGCGACAGCGCCGCGACATAGATCGGCCCGGCCATGTAAAAACTCATCACATCGGCGAGCGGCAGATAGACGACCGCCGCGTAGAACAGCGCCGTGTCGAGCGTCGTCATCACCACGCGAAGCAGCTGCAGCTCCGGCCGCTCCATGCGAAACAGCTTGGCAGCACCCTGATGTGCAATCATCGGCCCGAGTATGAAAAACGCGCCGATCGAGCGGATCAGCACGACCTGGCCGACGGAAAAACTGGCGACCAGCCACTTGCCCATCGCGTCGTTCAGCGCAAACAGGAAGTCGCCGGCGAGCATCAGCAGGATGCCGGCCAGCAGCACGTTCATGATCGTTGAGTACTGGGCTGCGGGCTGCGCCATTCCGTTACCGGTTCTCGCCGTGGGGTACGGTGACCCGCGTCGTAGGCGCAAGCTGCGGCCATGACGAGGCGAAAATCGAGAATTCGGTAAGACCAGCGCCGGAAATCGGCTGGACTAATGCATGTCGCGCAAAAGTGTGCAGCGGTTTTGCGATAACGACACGCTAAAAACAAGACCTTAAAGCGCGTCGCGTGGGTCCGTTCAAACGCGACGCGCTTTAAGCGTGGCGCCGGTTCACCGTGCCCGGCCTTCCGGCGATCGAAAGCCGCGTGTCCTGCCGGCTGCGCTCGGCCACCACCTTGCCCCTGGCGATGACGCAGAGGCGCTCTGGGCGCAGCCGCAGGGCCTCGACTGGGTTGCCGGCATCGAGAACGACCAGGCTGGCGCGCTTGCCGACCGCCAGGCCAAGGTGGTCGAGGCCCATGATGGCGGCATTGACGTTGGTGACCATATCGAAGCAGCGCGCCATCTCGGCCGGGCTCGACATCTGCGCGACATGCAGGCCCATGAAGGCGACGTCGAGCATGTCTGCAGTGCCCAGCGAATACCAGGGGTCGAGCACGCAATCCTGGCCCCAGCCGACGCGGATGCCTTGCGCCAGCATCTCCTTGACCCGCGTCAGTCCGCGGCGCTTGGGAAAGGTGTCGTGGCGGCCCTGCAGCATGATGTTGATCAGCGGATTGGGGATCGCCGAAACGCCGGCCTCGGCAATCAGCGGCAATAGCTTCGAAACGTAGTAATTATCCATCGAATGCATCGATGTCAGGTGCGAGCCGGCCACTCTGCCCTGCAACCCGAGCCGCTGCGTCTCATAGGCAAGCTGCTCGATGTGGCGCGACAGCGGATCGTCGGTCTCGTCGCAATGCAAGTCGACCATCAGGCCGCGCTTCGCCGCGATTTCGCAGAGCTCGGTGACGGAGCGCGTGCCGTCGGCCATTGTGCGCTCGAAATGCGGAATGCCGCCGACGACATCGACGCCTATGTCGAGCGCCCGAATGGTGTTGTCGCGCGCCGTCGGCGAGCGGTAAAACCCGTCCTGCGGGAAGGCGACCAGCTGCAGGTCGATATAGGGGCCAACCGTCTTCTTCACGTCGAGCAGCGCCTCGACCGCCAGCAGGCGGTCGTCGCAAACATCGACATGGGTGCGGATGGCGAGCAGGCCCATCGACACCGCCCAGTCGCAATAGGCGAGCGCACGGTCGCGCACCGCTTCGTGGGTCAGAAGCGGCTTCAACTCGCCCCAAAGCGAGATGCCTTCGAGCAGCGTGCCCGAGACATTGATGCGCGGAATGCCGAGCGAAAGCGTGGCGTCCATATGGAAATGCGGATCGACGAAGGGCGGCGAGACCAGATTGCCATGGGCATCGATCGCCGTGCCGGCGCTGACGTTCAGCTCGGGCTCTATCGCTGCGATCGTTTCGCCGACGATGCCGATATCCGCGATCCTGCCGTCGGGCAGCATCCCGCCGCGCACCACAAGGTCAAAATCCATCTAGCGCCACCTCGTTCAAAAAAGCCGTTTCTTTCCATGCAGCGTGCTGCCGCAAGGCGGAACCTTCAGGCGCGGCCCTTCCCTTCTTCCCTTGTGGAAGAAGGTGGCCGCGAAGCGGCCAGATGAGGGGTGTTCCAGCTTGGCGCCGGCGGCACTCCGTCCAGCACCCCTCAACCGTCTTGGCGCTGCGCGCCAATCCACCTTCTCCCACAAAGGGAGAAGGAAAAGCCTCTATTCCGGCACGTACCGCACCGCCCCCTTGGCGGCACTTGTCGCCATCGCCGCATAGGCGCGCAAGGCCGTCGTCACCTTGCGCTTGCGCTTTTCTTCGGGCTTCCAGGCAGCCGTTCCCCTGGCCTCCATCGCGGCGCGACGGGCGATGAGTTCGGCGTCGTCGACAGCAAGCCTGATGGTGCGGTTGGGGATATCGATCTCGATCGTGTCGCCTTCCCTGACCAGCCCGATCAGACCGCCTTCCGCGGCTTCCGGCGAGACATGGCCGATCGACAGGCCGGAGGTGCCGCCGGAAAAACGACCGTCGGTGATCAGTGCGCAGGCTTTGCCGAGACCTTTCGACTTCAAATAGCTGGTCGGGTAGAGCATTTCCTGCATGCCGGGTCCGCCGCGTGGCCCTTCATAGCGGATGACGACGACATCGCCGGCCTTGATCTCGTTCGACAGGATCGCCTTGACGCTGGCGTCCTGGCTTTCGAACACTCTTGCCGGACCGGTGAATTTCAGGATCGATTCATCGACGCCCGCCGTCTTCACGATGCAGCCATCGATTGCCAGATTGCCTTTCAGCACGGCAAGGCCGCCATCCCTGGAGAAAGGATGTTCGACCGAGCGGATGACGCCCTTCTCGCGGTCGAGATCGAGATCGTCCCAGCGGCGGTCCTGGCTGAACGCGACTTGCGTCGGCACGCCGCCGGGTGCCGCCAGGAAGAAATCGCGGACATTCTGGCTGGTGGTGCGCGAAATATCCCAATGATCGAGCGCTTCGCCGAGGCTTGCGGCGTGCACCGTCGGCAGGTCGCGGTTGATCAGCCCGGCGCTATCCAACTGGCCGAGGATGGCCATGATGCCGCCGGCGCGATGGACATCCTCCATGTGGACGTCAGCCTTGGCCGGAGCCACCTTGCACAGCACCGGCACCCGCCGCGACAGCCGGTCGATGTCCTCCATGGTGAAGTCGACCTCGCCCTCATGTGCTGCGGCGAGGATGTGCAGGACCGTGTTGGTCGAGCCGCCCATGGCGATGTCGAGCGTCATGGCGTTCTCGAAGGCGCCCTTCGAGGCGATGCTGCGCGGCAGCGCGGTGTCATCGTCCTGCTCGTAATAGCGCTGGGCGAGATCGACGATCAGATGACCGGCCTCGACAAACAGCCGCTTGCGGTCGGCATGCGTGGCCAACGTCGAGCCGTTGCCGGGCAGCGAGAGGCCGAGCGCCTCGGTCAGGCAGTTCATCGAATTGGCGGTGAACATGCCGGAGCAGGAGCCACAGGTCGGACAGGCCGAGCGCTCGATGATCCTGACGTCCTCGTCGGACACCTTGTCGTCGGCGGCTGCGACCATAGCGTCGACCAGGTCAAGCGCCTGGGTCTTGCCGGCGAGCACCACCTTGCCGGCCTCCATCGGCCCGCCGGAGACGAAGACGGTCGGGATGTTGAGGCGCAGCGACGCCATCAGCATGCCGGGCGTGATCTTGTCGCAATTCGAGATGCAGACCATCGCGTCGGCGCAGTGCGCGTTGACCATGTATTCGACCGAGTCGGCGATCAATTCGCGCGACGGCAGCGAATAGAGCATGCCGTCATGGCCCATGGCGATGCCGTCATCGACGGCAATGGTGTTGAACTCCTTGGCAACGCCGCCGGCTTTTTCGATCTCGCGGGCAACCAGCTGGCCGAGATCCTTCAAATGGACATGGCCCGGAACGAATTGGGTGAAGGAATTGACCACGGCAATGATCGGCTTGCCGAAATCCGAGTCCTTCATCCCGGTGGCGCGCCACAGGCCGCGGGCGCCGGCCATGTTGCGGCCATGGGTGGTGGTGCGGGAACGGTAGGCGGGCATTGAACTGTCCTTGCTGTCTGCGTCGCGCCCAAAGGCGCGGAAAACCGGAATTAAGCCGCAGGCCTTATAGACGCCACACTCTGGTCTGGCCACAATTTTGCGCTGCGCCAGGGTGCGGAACGAGCGGCCAGCCAAAGACGCAGCCGGCCCAGACCGTAAAAAAGTCAGAGGTGCTGTCGGATCGGGTCTCGTTCGAGCGTCCTTGGGCAGACGGCGGAACCGGGCATCAATTGCCAGCCAGCCGTTTTGCGAGTGAAAACAAAGCCAAAACCAGCCCGAGGAGCAAGAGAATGCAAAAGATCACCCCCTGCCTGTGGTTCAACGATCAGGCCGAGGAGGCCATGAACCATTATGTCTCCATCTTCAAGAATTCGAAGGTGCTGAGCGTGATGCGCTGGCCCAAGGGCAGCGGCGATAATGAGGGCAAGGTGCTGATGGTCTCATTCGAGCTCGACGGCGTTCAGTTCCAGGCGCTGAACGGCGGGCCGCAATTCAAGTTCACCGAGGCGGTCTCGCTCTCCATCGACTGCAAGACGCAGGAAGAGGTCGACTATTTCTGGGACAGGCTCATCGCGGGCGGTGGCCAGCCCAGCCAGTGCAGCTGGCTGAAGGACAAATTCGGCCTCTCCTGGCAGGTCGTTCCCGAGCAGCTGCCCAGGCTGCTGCTGGACGCCGACAGGGAAAAGGCCGGCCGCGTGATGCAGGCGATGATGCAGATGAGCAAGATCGACATCGCCAAGATCGAAGAGGCAGCGAAAGGGTGAACGAACGCGATCTTTCCTTCGTGCCGGAGAAGGTGGATCGGCGCGCAGCGCCGAGACGGTTGAGGGGTGCTGGACGGAATGAGACGTTGGTGTTTCCTGGAACACCCCTTCCCTTCTCCCACAACAAGGGGAGAAGGGAAGGGGCGCATCAAGCCGCCCTGTCGCGGACCTGATAATCCTTGACCGCGGTGAAGCGGATCGCCTTCCAGCGCTCGGCCTCGTAGTTGAGCGAGAAGGCGTGCTGGGCGAGGAACACCGGATCGTTGTCGAGATCGCGCGCGATGTCGCCGCGATGCGCCTCGATGAAGCGCTGGAGTTCGGCCTTATCGTCGGCCGATATCCAGCGGCAGACGGAAAAGCGCGACATCTCGAAATCGACCGGCAGTGTGTATTCGAAGTTTAGCCGCTCCTTCAAGACGTCGAGCTGCAGGGCGCCGACGACGCCGACGATGGCTGGCGAGCCGTCCTCCGGCGAGAACAATTGCACGACGCCTTCCTCGGCCATCTGGTGCAGTGCTTCCTTGAGCTTCTTGGCTTTCATGGCATCGCCGAGGCGAACGCGGCGCAGGATTTCAGGCGCGAAATTCGGCACACCGCGAAACAGGATCTCCTCGCCTTCGGTCAGCGTGTCGCCGATGCGCAGCGTGCCGTGGTTGGGGATGCCGACGACATCGCCGGCGAACGCCTCGTCGGCCGTGACGCGGGTGCGGGCGAAGAAGAATTGCGGTGCCGACAGGCTCATCGGTTTTCCCGTGCGCACCAGCTTGGCCTTCATGCCGCGCTCGAGCTTGCCGGAGCAGACGCGGACGAAAGCGATGCGGTCGCGATGGTTGGGGTCCATATTGGCCTGGATCTTGAAGACGAAGGAGGTCATCTTGTCCTCGGTCGCCTCGACCTTGCGGCTGTCGGCCTCCTGCGCGCGCGGCGGCGGCCCGTAGGCGCCGAGCGCCTCGATCAGGTCGCGCACGCCGTAATTGCGCAGCGCCGAACCGAAATAGACCGGCGTCAAATGGCCCTCGCGGAAGGCATCGAGGTCGAGCGGGCGACAGGCCGCGCGCGCCAGTTCCAGCTCCTCGATGAAGGCCTCGCGCTCGTTCTCCGGCAACAGGCCGGCGACGCGGTTGGAATCGGGTCCATTGACCGGCGTGCGCTCCTTTTCGGCGTCGCCCTTGCGCACCGCGTTCAGCGCCAGATGGTAGGTCCCGGAAAAGGTCTTGCCGCGGCCGATCGGCCAGGTGATCGGCGCTGTATCCAGTGCCAGCTTCTGCTCGATCTCGTCGAGGATGTCGAATGGGTCTCGGCTTTCGCGGTCCATTTTGTTGACGAAGGTGATGATCGGGATGTCGCGCAGCCGGCAGACCTCGAACAGTTTCAGCGTGCGCGGCTCGATGCCCTTGGCGGCGTCGATGACCATGACCGCGCTGTCGACCGCCGACAGCGTGCGATAGGTGTCGTCGGCGAAATCCTCGTGGCCGGGCGTGTCGAGCAGGTTGAAGACGGTGTCCTCGTATTCGAAGGTCATCACCGAGGTGACCACCGAAATGCCGCGCTCGCGTTCGATCTTCATCCAGTCCGAGCGGGTCTGGATGCGGTCCTTCTTGGCCTTGACCTCGCCGGCAAGCTGGATGGCGCCGCCGAACAAAAGCAGTTTTTCGGTGAGCGTCGTCTTGCCGGCGTCGGGGTGGGCAATGATCGCGAAAGTGCGGCGGCGCGATACCGCTTGTTCGATGTCTTCAGCCAATTTCATGGAATCCTGTCTGTGGCGCGGGCTTCTAGCAGCGCTTTTCCAGCGTGTCGAACGGAAACACCGCTGATACCCCGGCAGCAGGTTCAGTCTCTGACGATAGCCGCCTGCGTGACCGAGCCAACGTCATCCAGGCGCATAACCAGCCATTCAGAGTCGATCGAAAAAAATCCTCTTTCCGAACCAAGAATATAAACCAGACTCCAGTCCTCGAAATAGTCCGTCTTCGGCGGCTCGCCGAGCATGGCAACAACTTCTGCCCGCGATTTCCCAACCAACGCCCCGGTCAGCACCAAACCGTCAGCGATGCGATGGCGTTTATGCAAAGGATCCAGCCAGTTGTCGTCCTGCCACCAAGATCGAACGAACGGCAGCGGGCCAAAGAAGACGGCATAGACAATGGCGGCTCCGGCTGCAGCAAAAACCAACCCTTTTATCCAGCGGCGCAAATGACCCTCATGTGATTGAGCTGAACGTTTCCAGTGAGGCGATCGTCATCGACCCGCTTCGAGAGCGGTCCCGGCAACGCCCTTGGTAAGTCTGTAGCATGGTGGCAATGAGGGCAAGAAGTCCTGGGCGTTTGAAGGTACACGGCCGTGAGCAAGAACATCATCGTCATTGGATCCGGCATCATTGGCGCCTCCATCGCTTGGCACCGGCAGAGCTAAGCTGTCGACCTCTCCGGCTGCCGCCGGTTCACGTCCCGACGTCAGGCCGATTCGGTCGCTCGGCTCTCGAAGGCCACCTCCGGAATCCACTCGGCAATTGTGGCGCCGATCCTGTCGGCATGGTCCTCCTGTAGATAATGCGCGCCGGGTCCGAGATCGATCAACCGGCAGTTCTTCAGGCCGGCCGCGAATTCCCGTGCCGCATGCGGCGAGACGAGGGCCCCCGGATCGCCTGAGAAAAGCAGCTTCGGGTAGGAGGAGAGCCGGAGCGCCCGATGGTCGTACTCGCTGATGGCAGCGACATCGGCGGGCTGGCCTTCAATCGGCAGGTCGCGCGGCAGCCGCAGGATCGGCTTGCGCGATTGGGGCGTCGGGAACGGTGCCCGGTAGGAGGCCATTTCCTCATCGCTCATCGTGCGCAGCACCGCAGCCGGAAGCACCTTTTCGACGAAGACGTTGTCTTCCAGGACAAGCTTCTCACCGACGCCAGGCGTGCGCATTGCCTTGAACAATTCGCGCGCCTGCGGACGCTGGTGAAAATCGTCCCAACTCTCGAAGGGGCGGATGAATTCCATGAAGGCGAGGCCGAGGATCCGCTGCGGCCGCCGGGCCGCGAGATGGAAGGCGAGCGCGGTGCCCCAGTCCTGCGCGACGACCACCACGTCACTGATGCCAAGCGTCTCGATGAAGGCGTCGAGATAGCGGACGTGGTCGAAGAAGCGATAGTCGATGTCCGGCTTGCCGGATTGGCCATAGCCGATCAGGTCGGGCGCAATGCAGCGGCCGAACGGCGCCACATGCGGGATGATGTCGCGCCAGATGTAGGACGACGTCGGGTTGCCGTGCAGGAATAGCACCGTCGGACCGGCAGTACCTGCCTCGACATAGGAGATGGTGGAATCGAGTACCGCGACTTCCGAGCGCGGCACCGTTGTGCGGGATTGCTGCTTTTCGAGTTTCGGGTTCATCGGATCAGCTCCTTTTTTACGAAGACTGTTTTGAAGACGATATTCTTGAAACGCTCGAGCGGTTCGGGACTGCGCTCCACCTTCATGCGCAGCATCGCGCCTTGCCAGGAACTCAACAGGAAATCGGCGAGGTCCTCGGCATCGAACGCGTCGGTGATGTCGCCAGCCGCCTGGCCCTCGGCGATGCATTCGGCAAAGGGCTTGCGCCAGCGTTCGAAGATGGCGACGAGTTGCAGCCTCAGCGCCTCACTGTGAGCCGCCGTCTCGAGGCTGAGATTGCCGATCATGCAGCCCCGTGCCCAATCATGCGCCTCCAGCTTCGACGTGATGATTTCGAGATAGCGGCGCAAGCGCCCGACCGGGGGTGTGCCGTCCCGGGCAAGGGCCTGCTCCGCCAAACCGCTCACATAGGCGAAATAGCGGTCCAGCACCTCGCCGGTGAACGCCTCCTTGGATGCAAAATGGTTGGTGAAGGACCCCGGACGGGCATCGGCCGCGGCGACGATGTCGCGTACGCCGGCGGCCGAATAGCCAGAGCTCCAGATGGTTTTGAAACCGGCGTCGAGAAGTTTTTCGCGAAGTGAATGTCTAGCCATTGCGATACAATACGTACGTACGTATTAAAGTCAAGAGGCATATTTGATATCGCGCGCTCTTGGCAGAACCCACGGGCAATGGCATCGCAGTGGTGGCGTTGGAACGAGGAGTGAAGCATGACAGCTGCGAAAGAAGTGATCGTCATCGGCGCCGGTATCATCGGCGCCTCCATCGCCTGGCACCTGACCAGGGCTGGAGCAAAGGTGACGGTCGTTGCCGGCAGCGGCGCCGGCGTCGTCGCGACACCGAATTCCTTTGCCTGGATCAATGCCAGCTGGGGTAATCCGCAGCCTTACTTCCGACTACGGACTCGATCGATGGCCGAATGGACGCGACTGGCGAACGAGGTGCCCGGCATCCCGTTGCAATGGTGCGGCGGCCTGTGCTGGGACCTGCCACGTCCCGAACTCGAAGCCTATGCGGCCGAGCACTCCGCATGGGGCTACGGCATCGAGCGTGTCGACCTTGCCGGAGCGGCCCGCATCGAGCCCAATCTGACCGAGCTTCCCGATTTCGCCCTTTATGTCGCCGAGGAAGGCGTTGCCGAGCCGGTCGCCGCCACGCAAGCACTGCTGGCCGACGCCGAACGGCGCGGCGCGCGAATTGTAGCCGGGACGACCGCGACCGCTCTGGTGCAAGCCAACGGCAGGCTTGCCGGCGTCGATACATCCGGCGGGCGGATTGCTGCCGACGAGGTGGTGATCGCGGCCGGAGCCGGCTCTCCGGCAATCGCTGCCACAGCCGGGATAGAACTGCCGATCGAAACGCCGCCCGGCCTGATCGTGCATTCGCGCCCCTACGAAAAGCTGCTCAACGGCCTGGTGATCGGCGACCGCCTGCATATGCGCCAGACGGCGGAAGGCCGCGTCATCGCCGGCTCGGATTTCGGCGGCGCCGATCCCGGCATGGATGCCCCGGCCACCGCCCGCGACCTGTTTGCGGCGATGAAGGCGATGCTGCGCGGCGCGGATGGGCTGGAACTCGATTTCCACACCATTGGCTACCGGCCGACCCCGGTCGATGGCTTTCCGATCATAGGCCGCGCCGAAGGCACGAGCGGCGTCTATGTTGCGGTCATGCATTCCGGCATCACGCTGGCGCCGGCCGTCGCCCTGTTCGCCGCCCGCGAAATCCTCGACGGCGAGCGCGATCCGCTGCTTGATCCCTACGGACTGGCGCGGTTTACTCAATAACCGGGCGGGCGGCGAAAGCCGCCGGCCAGCGGCTCGATTGCCCTGGCGATCCCGAGCAGGCGCCGCTCCGACCAGCGTTTGCCGACAAGCTGTAGTCCGATGGGCAGGCCGTCGCGATCTTGTCCGCAGGGCAGCGACAGTGCCGGATGGCCGCTGTAGTTGAACACCGCGCCATAGGCCGGCAGCATCCAGTAGCTTTGCGTCTTGCCGTCGACCCCGATCGGCGTTCCCGGCTCGCAATGCGGGAAGGCGGTGGCCATGGCGACCGGGCACAGCAAGGCGTCGCAGCCGTCGAAGAACCGTTCCCACGCCAGGATGGAGCGGTCGCGGCGGGCGAGCGCCTCGAACCAGCGCGAGACCGGCGTCGGCTTCTCCCGCGGTTCGGGCTGGGCCGCCTCCAGCATCATGCCGATCAGCGCACCGCCTTGCTCCAGGTCGTCGTGCAGGTCGAGCTTCGGCAATTTGGCATCCTCGACGATGGCGCCTGCCGACTGAAGCTCCTTTGCCAGACTTTCGACCGCCGCGCTGATCTCGCCGGCCACCGGAAAGCCCGGAAAGGACGGCGCGACGGCAATGCGCAAATTTCTGAGATCCAGCTCCGGCATGGTTTCGACCGGTACCGGCGCAAGGTCGGTATCGCTTCCATCCGGCCCGGCAATGAGGCCGTAGATCAGTGCCAGGTCCTCGACGCTGCGCGCCAGCGGTCCGAGGCAGGACATCAGCCGCACGCTGCGCGGCGCCCCGCCCGGGTCGGGGAAGGCGCCGGCGAGCGAGACGCGGTGCTCGGTCGGCTTGAGGCCGTAGACGCCACAAAAGGCGGCCGGCAGCCGGATCGAATCCTGCATGTCGGTGCCGACCTCGAACGGCGTCATACCAGTGCCGAGCGCCGCCGCCGCACCGCCGCTGGAGCCGCCGGCGGTGCGCTGGAGGTTCCAGGGGTTGCCGGTGCGGCCGAACAGTGGATTGTCAGACTGCCAGTCACCGAGCATCGTCGCCACGTTCGTCTTGCCCACCAGCACGCCGCCTGCCGCCTTCAGCCGGGCAACGACCGGACTGTCTGCCCTCGGAGCATAGTCGGCGAAGGCCGGGAAGCCGACGGTGGTTCTCATGCCGGCGGTTTCATGCGTGTCTTTCAGTGTGAACGGCACGCCATGCAGCGGCCCAAGGGCCTCGCCGCGCGCCTGCGCGTCGTCGGCTTTGACGGCGCGTTGCCGCGCACCGTCCCGATCGAGGGTTACGACGGCATTGACCGCCTTATTGTGCCTGTCGATCTGCGCCAGATGCTCGTCCAGCACCTCTATTGCGGAAACCGTACGGTCGCGGATGGCCGCGGCCAGTTTGGTGGTCGAGGAAAAGACGATATCCATGGTGAATGCTCCGGGCTATCGCGCCGCGATCCTCAAAATGGCGGATTGGCGCGTGGATACAAGCCTGGCTCGGCATTCGACGATGGCGGCGCTTGATCGGGATTGCGCTGCGGGGCCTGTTGAGGGTCGGCGCTGTCCAGCGGCCTCGCTGCGCTCGGTACCTCTGCGGCTTACCGTCCTCTGTTGTGCGTCCGCTCATAGAGCTCACGGATGATGCCGCTTGCCGTGGTCTCGAACAGAAACGGCAAGAAAGCATGAACGAGCGCGGCAAAGGCCGCCATGAACAATCGCGACGAGAACCATGCGGCGAAAGCCATGTGGCCGAAATAACTCTCGCCGACCGCGGCCGGGTGAGAGGTGAAAAGTCTTGCGAGCCGTGCGGTCATGTCGATCCCTCCTGCCGAAATGAAGAGCCGGCGATGAGTATACTGGCATGGGTGTTCGGTTCATCGGTCTCAAATTGTCCTTGTGAAAGGCTGAATTTTGGGACAAACATCCACATGGCGCCGGAAATCGACGAAATAGACCGGAGATTGCTGGCCGAGCTGCAACGCGACGGCACGCTGTCCGTCGACCAGCTCTCGGCAAGAATATCGCTGTCGCGCAATGCCTGCTGGCGCCGGGTGAAGCGGCTGGAGGAGGACGGCGTCATCACCGGCCGGGTGGCGCTGGTCGATGCCGACAAGCTTGGGCTCGGCCTTTCGGTGTTCATCCTGATCCGCACCTCCAACCACGATCCCGACTGGCTGCAAAGATTCCGGGCGGCGGTGACCGGCTTTGCCGAGATCACCGGCGCTTACCGCATGTCCGGCGATCTCGACTATGTCCTGCGCGCCCGCGTCGCCGATGTGAAGGCGTATGACCGGCTCTATCAACGGCTGATCGCCAAGGTGGCACTATCCGACGTTTCGGCCACCTTCGTCATGGAGGAGATCAAGGAGACCACGGTCGTTCCGATGGAACTGCGCTGAGGCGGAACCGCACTGAAAGAAAGCCGTTGATAGCATTGCCGCCGAGTTGACTGAGCCGGCGTTCGCGACGATAGGATCAGCCTCATGCGCGCAGCACTTTATCCCACCTCCGTCATCGGTCCGGCTGTCGGCTTCGTCAGGCTGCCGCATGGCGAGGGCTTGCCGCTTCCGGCCTATGAAAGCTCGGGCGCCGCCGGCATGGACCTGCGCGCCGCCGTCCCGGACGACAGGCCGCTTTTGATCCTGCCGGGAAAGCGCGCGCTGGTGCCG
Organism: Mesorhizobium sp. M0601; assembly: GCF_040320845.1. Lineage (NCBI taxonomy): Bacteria > Pseudomonadati > Pseudomonadota > Alphaproteobacteria > Hyphomicrobiales > Phyllobacteriaceae > Mesorhizobium > Mesorhizobium sp. M0601. Next base: position 163,953 of record NZ_JAMYQK010000002.1, on the reverse strand, counting down.
ACCGGGCTGGTCCTGGAAATTCCGGAGGGCGTCGAAGGCCAGGTCCGGCCGCGTTCGGGCCTCGCCTTCAAGCACGGGCTCACCTGCCTCAACACGCCGGGCACCATCGACAGTGACTATCGCGGCGAGGTCAAGGTGCTGCTGATCAATCTCGGCGACGAGGATTTCGCGGTGACGCGGGGCATGCGGATCGCCCAGATCGTCTTCGCCCCGGTGACGCAGGCGACCGTCGAGGAGCGCACATTGGCTGGCGGTACGGCGCGCGGCTCGGGCGGCTTCGGATCGACCGGCACGGCCTGATGAAAATACCCAAGCTCGTCATCTTCGATTGCGACGGGGTTCTGGTCGACACCGAGAACCTGGCCAATCGGCGCCTCGCCGAATGGCTGACCGCGGCCGGCTTTCCGGCCAGCTTCGAATATTGCCGGAAGAATTTCTCCGGCCGCAGCATGGTCTCGGTGCAGAAGGAAGTCGAGGCGACCGGCGTCAGCCTCGGCGCCGATTTCGTCGAGCGCTGGAACGCCGGCCTGCCGGACCTGTTCGCGCATGGCGTCGAGGCCATCCCCTACGTTCGCGAGTTCATCGAAACCGTGCACGCCGCCGGCATCGCCACCTGCGTCGCCTCGTCGGCACGGGTATCGAAAATGCACATCACGCTCGGTCAGACCGGGCTGCTGCCGCTGTTCGAGCATGCGCTGTTCAGCTCGACCATGGTCTCGCGCGGTAAGCCGTTCCCCGACCTCTTCCTGCATGCGGCAGCGACGATGGGCTTCGCACCCGCCGACTGCATCGTCATCGAGGACAGCGTCGCCGGCACGGCAGCCGGCATCGCCGCCGGCATGCGCGTCTATTCCTACCACGGCGACCCGCTTTCCGACCGCGACGGGCTGATCGAAGCCGGCGGCATCCTGTTCGACGACATGCGTGAACTGGCCGGGCTGGTGCCGATCCACTGATCGCCTTTGCGCAGCCTGCATGCGCGCCCGATCTCAGACCGGGCGCGGCGCCCCAAGTACTCGGTCGACCGTGTCGCGTATGAGACTGCGCAGATTGGCCGGCCTGTCGAGATGACTGACGACAAGGAGCCCGTCGGCCGCCACCGTTAGCGCGTCCGCGGTGCGGTCCGGATCGGGATCTGCGTCGGCGATCAGCAAGTCCCTGAGGGTGCCCCACTTCCAGTGACGATGCTGATCGATCGCCTGGCGAACCGGGCTGCTGGGGTCCGGATATTCAGCAGCGGCGTTCTGAAACGGGCAGCCGCGGTAGCCCGGCTGATCCGCCGCGTCGGCGATGAGATCAAATATGGCAAGGATCATCTGGCGAGGTGGCCGGCCAAGGCTCGCGATTGCCGCCCGTCCTTCCTTGCTGAGCTCCTCGATATAGGCGCGGACGAGGTCGTCCTTGGCCGCGAAGTGATGATAGATCGTCGCCTTGGCAACGCCGGCCTCGGCGATGATGCGGTCGATGCCGACGGCACGGACCCCCTCCAGAGAAAACAGCGCGGTCGCCGTATCGACGATGCGGCGGCGCGCAAGACTTTCGGGACGATCGTTGATTCGGGCTGCGGACATGCCTTGACCGTATAGCAGACAGGTCTGTATACATCCACATGTAGACAGACAGGTCTACCTGCTAATAGAGGACCAGCGAACATGGCTTCGACAGTCAGGGAAATCATTCGTAGATGCTTCACCGGAAAGCGTATGGGCGACGGTGGGCGACTTCGCCGGCGGCGCCCAACGGATAGCCCCAGGCGTTTTCGTCGACTGCCGGGTGGATGAGGGCGACGTACGGGCCCTTACTTTCGCCGACGGCAAGATTGTGCGAGAGCGGCTCATCGCCCGCGACGAGCAGAGGCGGCGGATCGTGTGGGGATGGCTCGGCGACGAGGTCACCCACGATAATACCTCCATGCAGGTCTTTGCCGAGGGCGAGGGCCGGAGCCGCCTGGTCTGGATCCACGACACTCTGCCCGACGAACTCGGCGCGTGGCTCGCAGCCGCCATGGATCAGCTGGTGCCGGTTTTCCAGCAGACCCTGGCGAGCCAAGCCAAGCCAACATAGTGAGGCAACGCCAGGTGTTTCCTCTTGGTCGCAAAATGCTCTAGCTTGCGCGCGCCCGACATAACGAGCGCGCGCATGACCTTCTCCCTGCTTCGTTTCATCTTTGCCTGCCTGCTGCTGCCTTGCCTTTGGACGGCGGCCAGCGCCGAGGCCGTCAGTTTCCCGGAGCTCGGCAGCGCTGTCCCCGGCCACGGCGATGTCACCTATCTCGATCTCGCCAGGATGGTCATTCCCGATCTGACCGCGGACAAGAACGGTTTTTTTCGAGGTTCGATGCCGATCGAGATGCGCCACGTCGCTGGACCGGACTACGGCGGCTCGCCGCCGGCGACGTCGGGTCTTTCCAGCGGCGACGTGCTCGACATCAAGGCCGGCGGCAAGGACCGGCTGGCGATGCTGCTCGACCTCGGCGACTCGCCTGACAGCGCCGAGGGTTATGCCGTGCTGGCACTCTACGACATCACCGGCAAGCCGGCCTTGCTCGACGCGGTCAATGTCGCCGTCGACCGCAGCACCTACTTTCGCGATCCGGGCAAGCTGTCGATCGGGCCCGGCGATGACGCCATCATCAGCATGAGCATGCATTTCAATTCGAGCCAGGGCTATGGGATCACGCCGCTGATCATGGTCCGCAACGACAGGTTCGAGCTGATCGACATGATCTATACGTTCGACGAAAACCTCTGCACTCATAGGAGGACACAGAATGCGGCGTTCCAGGTGATCGCCGACGGCCAGCCCTATGCAGCCATCAAGGTCACGGTGACCGACGCGACGCTGCCGGGAGAAGAAAGCTGCGACGGCCAGCCGCCGCCACAGGCGTCTTCGCGCGACATCTCCGTCACCTATCATTGGGACAAAAATGCTTCGCGCTACGTCAAGGATTCCGACGCGCTGGATCGATTGGCAGATGACAACGCCAAACGCTTCTGAGCCAACCGCATTTGTTTGCCCGGCGCCTTCCGCCGGGCTAGAATTTGCCTCACATTCTGCACTGGAGGGGAGCATCCATGGACAAGGGCAAGATTTTTCGCGACCTGCATGCCTCGATCTTCGTCATGGCCAATTCCTGGGACGTCGGCACGACCAAGCTCTTGGCCTCGTTCGGCTTCAAGGCGCTGGCCACGACCAGCGCCGGCTTTGCCTTTTCGCGCGGCCTGCCCGATGGCGCGGTGACGTTCGAGGCGATGATCCATCATTGCCGTGAAGTGTCGGCGGCGACCGGGCTGCCGGTTTCGGCCGATCTCGAAAAGGGCAAGGGCGACAGCGCAACAAGTGCCGGCGAGACCATCTTCGCCGCCGAGGCGGCTGGCCTCGCCGGCTGCTCGATCGAGGACCATACCGGCGAGCCCGACAAGCCGATCTATGATTTCGCGCATGCCGTCGAGCGCGTCGCGGCGGCGGCGGAAGCGGCACGGGCACTGAAACGCGATTTCGTCTTCACCGCGCGGGCCGAGAATTTCCTGTGGGGCAAGCCCGACCTCGACGATACGATCAAGCGGCTGCAGGCCTTCGAGAAGGCCGGCGCCGACGTGCTCTATGCACCGGGGCTGGACGACATCGAGATGGTGCGAACCGTCTGCTCGGCGCTGACCAAGCCGGTCAACGTCATGGCCAGGCCCGGCTTCACCATCGCCGACCTGGCCATGGCGGGGGTAAAGCGCGTCTCGCTCGGTCCGTGGCTGACCAATTTCGCCTTCGGCATGCTGGAGACCGCGGCGCGCGAGATCCAGCAGGATGGCACCTTCGGCTTCACCCGCGCCGCCATGCCGTTCGGCAAGCTGCAGGCGCTGTTTGCCAAACCTTCCGCCTAGGTTGGGTCCGGCAAATGACCCTCACGGTCGTGGACATGCACACCGGCGGCGAGCCGCTGCGGATCGTCACCGGCGGCTACCCCGATATTCCCAAGGGCACGATCCTCGAAAAGCGTGCCTATGTGCGCGACCATCTCGATCATCTCAGAAAGATCCTGATGTTCGAGCCGCGCGGCCATTACGACATGTATGGCGCACTGCTGGTCGAGCCCGACCTGCCGGGCGCCGACCTCGCGGTGCTGTTCATGCACAATGAGGGCTATTCGACGATGTGCGGCCACGCCATCGTCGCGCTCGGCCGCTACGCCGTCGACGAGCGGCTGGTGGCGCCACGCGAGCCGCTGACGACCGTCAATATCGAGGCGCCATGCGGGCTGATTTCGACTGCAGTCGAGGTAAGGGATGGCAAGGCCGGCGCGGTGTCCTTCGAAAGCGTGCCGGCGTTTCTGTTCGTCGGCGACCAGCGGATCCAGCTGCCGGGCTATGGTCCGGTCGGCTTCGACATCGCCTATGGCGGCGCCTTCTATGCACTGGCCGACTGCCGCCAGTTCGGGCTGGAATTTGGCAGGAACCGGGTGCGCGATTTCGTCGATGCAGCGACCGCGCTGACTGATAAGCTGAAGGCCGAATTGCCGCTGTCGCATCCCGACCATGCCGATCTCGCCTTTCTCTACGGCACAATCCTGACCGACGGACAGGATGCGTTCTCCGATACGCCGACCAAAAACATCTGCGTTTTCGCCGAGGCCGAGGTCGACCGTTCGCCGACCGGCTCCGGCGTCACCGCGCGGCTGGCGGCCATGCACGCCAAGGGGCAAATCGAGATTGGCCGGGCGCGGCTGTTCGAGAGCATTGCCGGCTCGCGCTTTTCCGGCGCGGTCGTACGCACGGCCACAGCCGGGCCGCATGATGCCATCATCGCCCGCGTCGGCGGCCGCGCCTATTATTCAGGGCGGGCCGAATTCATCGTCGAGGACGATGATGAACTGGGGCGCGGCTTTCTGCTGCGCTAGCTCCCTTCCCGTGCCGAGATCGCCTTGTGCAGGTGCACCATTATGGCGGCGGCGAACAGCGGCGTCAGAAGGTTGAGCAGCGGCACGGCGAGGAAAGCGGCGACCACCAGCCCGGCCAGGAACACGGTGATCGAGTGCTTTCTGCGCAGCGCCTTGGCCTCGGCCTCCGGGCGAAAGCGCATGGCGGCGAATTCGAAGAACTCGCGCCCGAGCAGATAGCCGTTAACGACGAAGAAGGCGGCGATGTTGATGCCCGGCACCAAGAGCAGCAGCAGGGCGACGATATTGCCGAGGATGACGACGCCGAAGAAGCGGATCGCCAGCACCAGCGAGCGCAACGGCGGCACGGCGCGGCCGGGCGGGTCGTTTGGATAATCCGTGCGCTCGACCACTTCGGCGACGTCGTCGAGGAACAGGCCGGCGATGATCGCCGTCACCGGCGCGATGAGCAGCGCCAAGCCCAGCGCAAGGCCGATGCCGACGACGACGGCGCCCAGCCAACCGGCCCAGGAGGGTAGGGCGGGCAGCCATGCATCGATCCACGGCCAGGCCAGCCATTCGAACAGGCTCTTGATCCCGAACCAAAGCGCCGCCAGCGCCAGCAAGGTCAGCCCCAGCGTCTTCAGGAACACGGAACGGAATTCGGGCGAGAACAGCCGGCTCAAGGCGGCACGGGCGGCGTTGAGGATCACGGCGTTTCCAATTCCATGTCAAACGAGGCCATGGGCGATATTTCGGGATAGGCGGAGACAGGTCGCGAGACAAGCGCAAACCGCGATACGAAGCATCTGCGTTCTGCCCGGATTTATAACTCGCGGCCTAGGCAAAGCCGCATCAAACCGCTAGACCCGCCCGCGCCCGGCGTGGCAGAAAGCCGGTGGGTTTTTGGCGGAGACATGAATTGATGCCGGACTATGACGTGCTTTGTATCGGAAATGCCATCGTCGACATCATCGCCCAGTGCGACGAGGCGTTCCTGGAGACCAACGGCATCATCAAGGGCGCGATGAATTTGATCGACACGAGGCGCGCCGAACTGCTCTACAGCCGCATGGGCCCGGCCATTGAAGCCTCGGGCGGCAGCGCCGGCAACACCGCGGCGGGCGTCGCCTCCTTCGGCGGCCGCGCCGCTTTCTTCGGCAAGGTCTCCAACGACGCACTCGGCGAAATCTACGCGCATGACATCCATGCCCAGGGCGTCGCCTTCGACACCAGGCCGCTTAACGGCGAACCGCCGACGGCGCGCTCGATGATCTTCGTCACGCCGGACGGCGAGCGCTCGATGAACACCTATCTCGGCGCTTGCGTCGAGCTCGGCCCGGAGGACGTCGAGGCCGACAAGGCGTCGGGCGCCGCGGTCACCTATTTCGAGGGTTATCTGTGGGACCCGCCGCGCGCCAAGGAGGCGATCCGGCAGACGGCTAAGCTCGCCCACGCCGCCGGGCGCGAAGTGTCGATGACATTGTCGGACTCGTTCTGCGTCGACCGCTACCGCGACGAATTCCTCGATCTGATGCGCTCCGGCACCGTCGACATCGTCTTTGCCAACAGCCACGAGATCAAGTCGCTCTACCAGACCGCTTCATTCGACGAGGCGCTGGCCCAGATCCGCAAGGATTGCAAGATCGCCGCCGTCACCCGCTCGGAAAAGGGCTCGGTGATCGTGCGCGGCGACGAGACCGTGACCATCAATGCCACCAGGATCCGCGAGCTGGTCGACACCACAGGCGCCGGCGACCTCTATGCCGCCGGCTTCCTCTACGGCTACACGCAAGGCCGCAGCCTCAAGGATTGCGGCGATCTCGGCTCGCTGGCAGCCGGGCTGGTCATCCAGCAGATCGGCCCAAGGCCACGGCAGAATCTGCGCCGAGAGGCCGAGCAGGCAGGGCTTCTGTAGCGGCATCTCTTCCTTCTCCCCCTATGGGAGAAGGTGGATCGGCGCGCAGCGCCGAGACGGTTGAGGGGTGCTGGACGGAGTGCTGCCGGTGCCAAGCTGGAACACCCCTCATCCGACCGAGCTTCGCTCGGCCACCTTCTCCCACAGGGGGAGAAGGGAGAGGCGCTGCTGCTGCCCCCGCTCCTCAAGCCCCTGCGCTATACGCAGCGATCGCCGCCATGTTGACGATGTCCGAATCCTTGGCATTGAGCGAGACGATCTGAACCGGCTTGTTCAGGCCGACCAGCAGCGGGCCGATGACGGTCGAGCCGCCGAGCTCCTGCAGCATCTTGGTCGAGATCGAGGCCGAGTGGAAGGCCGGCATGACCAGCACGTTGGCCGGGCCGGTCAGCCTGATGAACGGGTACTGCGCCATGGCGCGGGCGTTGAGCGCCACGTCTGCGGCCATCTCGCCGTCATACTCGAAATCGACGCGGCGCTTGTCGAGGATGCGCACCGCTTCCTGGACGCGCTCGGAGCGCTCGCCCTGCGGATGGCCGAAGGTTGAATAGGCGAGCATGGCGAGCCTCGGCTCGTAGCCCATGCGGCGGGCAAAACCGGCGGCCTCCTCGGCGATGTCGGCGATCTCGACGGCATCCGGCATGTCGTGCACGGCGGTGTCGGCGACAAGCACAGTGCGACCCCGCGCCAGCACGATCGACACGCCGATGACGCAGTGGCCGGGCCTTGCGTCGATGACGCGGCGGATATCGTCGAGCGCCGTCGAATAGTTGCGGGTAACGCCGGTGACGATGCCGTCGGCATCGCCCAGCGCCACCATGCAGGCGGCGAAATGGTTGCGGTCGTTATTGATCAACCGCTGGCAGTCGCGGAACAGGAAGCCTTTGCGCTGCATGCGCTCGTAGAGATAGTCGGTGTAGATCGAGTTGCGGCGCGACAGCCGCGCATTGATGATCTCGATGCCTTGCTTGCCGAGGTCGATGCCGGCGTTCCTGGCGTTTTCCTTGATGATGTCGTCGCGTCCGAGCAGGATGGCGGTGCCGAGCCGCTGGTTCACATAGGAGACGGCGGCGCGCATCACCTGCTCCTCCTCGCCCTCGGCAAAGACGATGCGCTTGGGCTGGCGGCGGACGCGGTCGTAGATGCGCTGCAGCGTTGAGGCGATCGGGTCGCGGCGGGCGGAAAGCTCCTGCGCGTAACGGTCGAGATCGAGGATCGGCTTGCGCGCGACGCCGGAGTCCATCGCCGCCTTGGCGACGGCGATCGGGATCGCCGATATCAGGCGCGGATCGAACGGCACCGGGATGATGTAGTTGGGGCCGAATTTCGGCCGGTTGCCCTGGTAGGCGGCGGCGACGTCGTCGGGCACGTCCTGGCGCGCCAGCTCTGCGAGCGCTTTGGCCGCGGCGATCTTCATGTCGTCGTTGATGGTGGTCGCCCGCACATCGAGCGCGCCGCGGAAAATGTAGGGGAAGCCAAGCACGTTGTTGACCTGGTTCGGGTAGTCGGACCGCCCCGTCGCCATGATGGCGTCGGTGCGGATCTCGGCGACCTCCTCCGGCGTGATCTCGGGGTCGGGATTGGCCATGGCGAAGATGATCGGGTTCTTGGCCATCGACTGCACCATCCTGGTGGTCAGAGTGCCCTTGGCCGAGAGGCCGAGGAATACGTCGGCGCCGTCCAGCGCCTCGGCCAGCGAGCGCGCGCCGGTTTTCACGGCGTGCGCCGATTTCCACTGGTTCATGCCTTCGGTGCGGCCCTGGAAGACCACGCCCTTGGTGTCGCACAGGATGATATTCTCAGGCGCAAAGCCCATCGCCTTCATCAATTCGATGCAGGCGATGCCGGCAGCACCGGCGCCGTTGCAGACCATTTTCGTGGTCTTCATATCGCGGCCGGTGATTTCCAGCGCGTTGATCAGGCCGGCAGCCGAGATGATGGCGGTGCCGTGCTGGTCGTCATGGAAGACCGGTATGTCCATCAGCTCGCGCAGCCGCTGCTCGATAATGAAGCATTCCGGTGCCTTGATGTCCTCGAGGTTGACGCCGCCGAAGGAGGGTCCAAGGAAACGCACGCAGTTGATGAATTCGTCGGCATCCTCGGTGTCGACCTCGAGGTCGATGGAATCGACATCGGCGAAGCGCTTGAACAGCACCGCCTTGCCTTCCATCACCGGCTTCGAGGCCAGCGCGCCGAGATTGCCGAGGCCGAGGATGGCGGTGCCGTTGGAGATGACGGCGACCATGTTGCCGCGAACCGTGTAGTCGAAGGCGCGGCTCGGGTCCTCGGCGATGGCGAGAACCGGCACGGCGACGCCCGGCGAATAGGCGAGGCTGAGATCGCGCTGCGTCGCCATCGGTTTTGTGGCGACGATCTCCAGCTTGCCCGGACGCCCCATGGCGTGGAATTCCAGCGCCTCCTGGGCGCTGACGGAGGGCCCGTTGCTCTCGGTTTTCTTGGCCATGGTACTTTTGGTTTCCTCGCCCGTACGGCACCGCTTGAGATGGGTGCGCATGCTTTCTTTTGTGGAAGGTTCGGGATTAAGGCTACACTTCGCCGCTGTAAACCGCCAAGCATGGCTTGCAAAATTTTGGAAGCAGCTTCTTGAACGACGAGACGCCCATTCGAAGCGACAACGCCACGCCGGCCTTCGCGCCGGCGACGCCGATGATGGAGCAGTATATCGAGATCAAGGCGGCGAACCCGGATTCGCTGCTGTTCTACCGCATGGGCGATTTCTACGAGCTGTTCTTCGACGACGCCGAGAAGGCAAGCCGGGCGCTCGGCATCGTGCTGACCAAGCGCGGCAGGCACCAGGGGCTCGACATCCCGATGTGCGGCGTACCGGTGCATGCCGCCGACGATTATCTGCAGAAGCTGATCGGCCAGGGGTTCCGCGTCGCCGTCTGCGAGCAGATCGAGGATCCGGCCGAGGCCAGGAAGCGCGGCGGCAAATCGGTGGTGCGCCGCGACGTCGTCCGGCTGGTCACCCCCGGCACCATCACCGAGGACAAACTGCTGGCGCCGTCGGAATCGAGTTTCCTGATGGCGCTGGGACGGGTCAAGGGCGGCAGCAGCGATACAAGAGGCGGGGAGCGCGGCAGCGCGACAGGGAACCAAGGAAGTTTCGCCCTAGCCTGGATCGAGATCTCGACCGGTGTCTTCCGCGTCGCCGAGACAACCGCCGACCGGCTGCTCGCCGATGTCTTCCGCGTCGATCCGCGCGAGCTGATCGTCGCCGAGCCGGTGTTTTACGACCCGGAGCTGAAACCGGTCTTCGACGTGCTTGGCCGCGTCGCCAGCCCGCAGCCGCCGTCGCTGTTCGATTCGGCTTCGGCCGCCGGCCGCATCGCCCGCTTCTTCGAGGTGGCAACGCCGGACAGTTTCGGCACGTTTTCGCGCGCCGAACTGTCGGCGATCTCAGGCGTCATCGCCTATGTCGAAAAGACGCAGAAGGCCGAGCGGCCGCCGCTGTCGCGGCCGGAGCGCGAGGAGCAGGGTTCGACGCTGTTCATCGACCCGGCGACGCGCGCCAATCTGGAACTGCTGCGCACGCTGTCCGGCAGCCGCGACGGATCGCTGTTCAAGGCGATCGACCGCACGGTGACCGGCGGCGGTGCAAGGCTGCTCGCCGACCGGCTGATGGCGCCGCTGACCGATCCGGCGGCAATCGCCGCAAGGCTGGACTCGGTGTCGTTCTTCCGCTCCGAGACGCGCCTTTGCCAGGCGGTGCGGACAAGCCTGAAGAGCGTTGCCGATATGCCGCGCGCGCTGTCCAGGCTGGCGCTCAACCGCGGCGGCCCGCGCGACCTCGGCGCGCTGCGCGCCGGTTTCGAAGCAGCCGGCGCCATCGCCGAACTGTTCGGCCAAACCGCCTTGCCGGGCGAACTGAGCACGGCGTTGGGAGCTATCAAGGCACTGCCGAATGAACTGGCGACGCATCTGGCGCAGGCGCTCAGCGACGAGCTGCCGTTGCTCAAGCGCGACGGCGGCTTCGTCCGCGGCGGCTACCACGCCGAACTCGACGAGATGCGGGCACTGCGCGACGAGTCGCGAAAGGTGATCGCCGGGCTGGAGCGTTCGCTGATCGACGAGACCGGCATCCGCTCGCTGAAGATCAGGCACAACAACGTATTGGGCTACTATATCGAAGTCACCGCCAATCATCATGCGCTGATGACCGGCAGCGACGGCGCCAGGGCGCGCTTCATCCATCGCCAGACCATGGCCAACGCCATGCGCTTCACCACCACCGAACTCGCCGAGCTGGAAACCAGGATCGCCAACGCCGCCGACCGGGCGCTGGCGATCGAGCTTGCCGCTTTCGAGGCGCTGATGGCAGAAGTGGTCGGCCAAGCCGACACGATCCGCGCCGGCGCCGAAGCGCTCGCCGTGCTCGACGTTTCGGCCGCGCTTGCCTTGCTTTCCGAGAGCGAGGCCTGGTGCCGGCCGCTGGTCGATGCGAGCCTTGCCTTCGAGATTGCGGGCGGACGCCACCCGGTGGTCGAACAGGCGCTGCGGCGTTCCGGCGAAGGTCCGTTCGTCGCCAATGATTGCGATCTGTCGCCGCAAGGCGATGCCAAGGCCGGCGCGATCTGGCTGCTGACTGGCCCCAATATGGGCGGCAAATCGACCTTCCTCAGGCAAAACGCGCTGATCGCCATCCTCGCCCAGACCGGCTCCTTCGTGCCGGCGGCATCAGCCCATATCGGCGTCGTCGACCGGCTGTTTTCGCGGGTCGGCGCCTCCGACGACCTGGCGCGCGGCCGCTCCACCTTCATGGTCGAGATGGTCGAGACGGCGGCGATCCTCAACCAGGCAGGCGAACGCGCACTGGTCATCCTCGATGAGATCGGCCGCGGCACCGCCACTTTCGACGGCCTGTCGATCGCCTGGGCGGCGGTCGAATATCTGCACGAGAAAAACCGCTGCCGGGCGATCTTCGCCACGCATTTCCACGAGATGACGGCGCTGGCCGGAAAACTGCCGCGGCTCTCCAACGTCACCATGCGGGTCAAGGAATGGGAGGGCGACGTGGTCTTCCTGCACGAGGTCGGCAAGGGTGCGGCCGACCGTTCCTACGGCGTCCAGGTAGCGCGGCTGGCCGGCCTGCCAGAGGCCGTCGTCGGCCGGGCCAAGGAAGTGCTGCACCAGCTTGAAGCAGGCGAGGTCTCGGGCAAGGCCAACCGTCTGGTCGACGACCTGCCGCTGTTTTCCGTGGCGGCGCAGCGGGAAGCGTCGAAGCCGGCGAAGAGTGACGGGCTGGGCGCGGCGCTAGCGGAGATCAATCCCGACGAGATGACTCCAAGGGAGGCGCTGGAAGCGCTGTACCGGCTGAAGGGGCTGGCTGGGAAGTAGTGCTCGTCCGATAGCGCTCTACGGCACCCCCCCTCTGTCCTGCCGGACTGTCCGGCAGGACAGAGGGGGGTGTGACGGAACGCTGCTTTGGCTTGCCTTCCGCCCCACCCCTCAAATCATCGCCAGGCCCGACTTCCGCCTCGGCGGCGGAAAAGCGCGATCAATTTCGGCGAAATCTTCGCTCGTGAGCTCGATCTCCAACGCCGCGACATTCTGCCGGATATGCTCCGGGCGGCTGGCCTTCGGAATGGCGATGACGCCCTCCTGCGCCATCACCCATGCAAGTGCGATCTGCGCCGACGTCGCACCGTGGCGGGCGGCGATGGCATCTAACCTGGCGTTGCGCGCCAATACCCCCTGATCGACCGGCGAATAGGCCATCAGCGGCATGCCGCGTTGCCGGCTCCACGGGGCGAGGTCGAACTCGACGCCGCGCTGCGACAGATTGTAGAGCACCTGGTTGGTCTGGACGTTGCCGCCGGCCGGCAACCGAACCAGCTCTTCCATCTCATCGGTATCGAAATTGCTGACGCCCCAATGGCGGATCTTGCCGGCCGCCTTCAACGCTTCGAACGCCTCTACCGTTTCCATCAAAGGCACACTGCCCGGCCAATGCAGCAGATAAAGATCGATGCGGTCGGTGGCGAGATGCCTCAGGCTGTTCTCGCACGCCCGTTTCACGCCAGCGCGTGAGGCATTGGACGGCAGCACCTTGGAGACCAGGAAAACCTCGTCGCGGCGACCGGCGATGGCCTCCGCCACCACCTCCTCGGCACCGCCGCCGGCATACATTTCGGCGGTGTCGATCAGCGTCATGCCGAGATCCAGCCCGAGCTTCAGGGCATTGGCCTCGTCGCCACGGCGGCGGCCGTCCTCGCCCATCTTCCAGGTGCCCTGGCCGAGCACCGGCACGGCTTCGCCGCAGGGCAGGGTGGTCGTTCTTATCGTCGAAGGCATGGCATGCTCCAGTCCGAGGCCCGGATAGCACCATAGCCGCCAAGGGAAATCCAGGCGAAGCAGAAATCCAGGTGAAGCCTCTCGCCCGGATTCCCCGACAGCGTGACGCCTACTTCACCGGATGGGCAGCGAGCCAGTCCTGCATCTGCTTGATCTCGGCTTGCTGCGCGGCGATCACTGCTTCGGCCAGCTTGCGGATTTCCGGATCCTTGCCATTGGCGAGCTCGATCTTGGCCATGTCGATGGCCGCCTGGTGATGCGGGATCATGCCGCGGGCGAAATCGACGTCGGCATTGCCGGAATATTCGATCGCCATCATGTCGGCGTGCATCTTGTCCATCGCCGCCTTGTAGCCCTCGGTCGAGGGACTCTGCGCGCCCATTGCGCCCATGTCGTGCTTCATCTCCTCGGCTTGTGCCGGAACGCTTTCGAGGAAAACAGCAAGCAGCATTCCCGCCGCCATCATCAGCAGCACGATCTTCTTGGCCAGGGTCATTCATCGTCTCCTTTTTTGAACAGGGTCTATCTGGAAGTTTTAATCAGAGTTTCAACGTCCTGAGCCGCAATGCGTTGGCGATGACCGAAACCGAAGACAGGCTCATCGCCGCCGCCGCAATCATCGGCGACAGCAGCGTGCCGGTGAGCGGATAAAGCACGCCGGCAGCAACCGGCACGCCAAGCACGTTGTAGAGGAAAGCGAAAAACAGGTTCTGGCGGATGTTGCGGATCGTGCCCTGGGCAAGCGTGCGGGCTCGGACGATGCCGTTGAGATCGCCCTTGACCAGCGTGATCCCTGCACTCTCGACCGCAACATCGGCGCCTGTGCCCATGGCGATGCCGACATCGGCGGCGGCCAGTGCTGGCGCATCGTTGACCCCGTCGCCGGCCATGGCGACGCCGGCACCGCCGGCGCGCAATTCCTCGACCAGCGCGTTCTTCTGTTCGGGCAAGAGCCCGGCACGCACCGCGTCGATGCCGAGCTTGGCGGCGATGGCCTTGGCGGTGCGCTCGTTGTCGCCGGTCGCCATGACGATCTTCAGCCCGCTGTCATGCAGTGCCTTGATCGCCTCGGCGGTGGTCGCCTTGATCGGGTCGGCGACGGCGACGAGGCCGGCGAGCCGGTTGCCGACAGCAACGAACATCGCGGTCTTGCCGTCGGCCTGCAGCGCCTCGGCGCTGGCCAGGACCGCCGCCGTGTCGATGCCGAGATCGGCCATCATCGCGGCATTGCCGAGCGCCACCTTCTGCCCCGAAACCGTGCCGGAAACACCCTTGCCGGTGACGGCCTCGAAACCGCCGGCGTCCGGGATATTCACCCCGCGTTCGCGGGCGCCGTCGACGATCGCCTCGGCCAGCGAATGCTCCGAGCCTTTTTCCAGCCCGGCGGCGAGCGCCAGCAGATCGTCTTGCGCCATCCCTTCGAAAGCGACGACGTCGGTCAGCCGCGGCCGGCCTTCGGTCAGCGTTCCCGTCTTGTCGACGATCAGCGTATCAACCGAGGCAAAGCGCTCGAGCGCCGCCGCTTCCTTGATCAGCACGCCGGCATGCGCGCCGCGCCCGGTGGCGGTCATGATCGACATTGGCGTGGCAAGGCCGAGCGCGCACGGACAGGCGATGATCAGCACCGAGACCGCCGAGACGATGGCAAAGACCAGGCTGGGTTCCGGTCCGACGATCGCCCAGGCGACGAACGCTATGATCGCGATCAGCACGACGGCCGGGACGAAGTAGAACGAGACGCGGTCGGCCAGCCCCTGGATCGGCGCGCGTGAACGCTGCGCCTTGGCGACCAGCGCGACGATGCGCGCCAGCGTCGTCTCGGCGCCGATCTTTTCGGCGCGCATGACCAGCGAGCCGTTCTTGTTGAGCGTGCCGCCGGTGAGGTTGTCGCCTTCGGTCTTTTCGACCGGCAGCGGCTCGCCTGTGATCATCGATTCATCGATGGAAGAGCGTCCTTCGAGCACAATGCCGTCGACCGGCACGGCCTCACCGGGGCGGATGCGCAGGCGGTCGCCGGCCTTGACCGTATCGAGCGGCACGTCGTTTTCGGAACCGTCCGCGCCGATCAGCCGCGCCGTCTTCGGCGCCAGGTCGAGCAGCGCACGGATCGCCGAACCGGTTTTCTCACGGGCGCGCAATTCCAACACCTGGCCGAGGAACACCAGCGCAACGATCACCGCCGCCGCCTCGAAATAGACCGGCACCGTCCCGTCATGGCCGCGGAACTGGTGCGGAAAGAGGCCCGGAAACAGCGTGGCGATGACGCTGTAGAGATAGGCTGCACCGACGCCGAGCGAAATCAGCGTCCACATATTGGGGCTGCGGTTGAGCACCGAGTCCCAGCCGCGGTGGAAGAACGGGAATGCCGCCCACAGCACCACCGGGCTGGCCAGCGCCAGCTCCAGCCAGACCTTCGCACGATCGTCGATGAAGGCCTGAAACGTCAGGCCGAGCATCGGCGCCATGGCGATGACCAGCAACGGCACGGACAGCACCGCGCTCACCCAAAAGCGCCTGGTGAAGTCGACCAGTTCCGGGTTAGGCCCCTCGTCGCCGGTCGGCACGCCCATCGGCTCCAGCGCCATTCCGCAGATCGGGCAGGAGCCGGGCTTGTCGCGGATGATTTCCGGATGCATCGGGCAGGTGTATTGCGTGCCTTTCGGCATCGCCTGCGGCGCCGGCCTGTCGCCGAGATACTTTGCCGGCTCGGCTTCGAACTTCGCCTGGCAAGCGGCGGAGCAGAAATAGAAGCCCCGGCCCTCGTGCCGCAAAAAGTGCTTGGCCGTGGCGCGATCGACGCTAATGCCGCAGACGGGATCGCTAGCGGTCAGGTATTTTTCCGGCTCGGCGACGAATTTCGCGCGGCAGCTCTCGCTGCAGAAATGATAGCGATGGCCGTCATGCTCGGCCGTCGGCTTGCCGGCAGCCGGATCGACGGTCATGCCGCAGACCGGATCGCGGACGACGGCGTCCGCAGCAGAGGAGGCGCCTTTTGCCGAGCAGCAGCTGCCATGGGCGTGATGATGGTGATCAGAATGCGTCATGCCGAAAGCCCCTGTATTTCGATGTTGCGGCGGAGGTAGTGCTTCCAGTAACTGGAAGGTCAAGGGCTGATTTCGATTTTTCGTGGCCAGGCCCCAAACTGCACCGGCCGCGGGCATGAGACGATCGTGCCGTTCCACGGCTGCGGAGAACGCGTCCGTCCGCCCCATACCCAGCGCCGCGAAAACGCGCTATAGACGCCGCCGAAACGGCGAGGCCGAACGGCATTTATGGCAAGAATATCCCTGAAGCTCGAGGAACTGATCGACGGCGAAGCCTTGCGCCGCGAGATGACCGAACTGACCGCGGCCACGGCAGGCGACGGCTCCGGCAAGGCGGCGCGCAGCGGCGTCCTCAAGCTTCTCAAAAGCCGGCTCGCCGACGGCCGCACGGTCGCCGAACGCATGCTGATGGACGATGGCAGCGGCACCGCCTGCGCCGCCCGGCTGTCGCATCTGATGGATGAGATCATCCGCGCGCTCTACGATTTCGCCGCCACCCATGTCTATCGCGTCAAAAACCCGTCATCGGCCGAGCGCATGGCGGTCGTGGCCGTCGGCGGCTATGGCCGCGGCACGCTGGCGCCCGGGTCCGACATCGACCTGCTGTTCCTGCTGCCCTACAAGCAGACGCCCTGGGGCGAGCAGATCGTCGAATACATGCTCTACATGCTGTGGGACCTCGGGCTGAAGGTCGGCCACGCCACCCGCAACATCGACGAGTGCCTCAGGCTGTCGCGCACCGACATCACCATCCGCACCTCGATCCTGGAGGCGCGCTTCCTGTGGGGCGAGCAAAAGCTCTATGACGAGCTTTTGCAGCGCTTCGACCACGAGGTGGTGCGCACCACCGGCCCCGAATATGTCCAGGCCAAGCTCGCCGAACGCGACGAGCGCCACGCCAAGGCCGGCGAGAGCCGTTACCTGGTCGAACCCAACGTCAAGGACGGCAAGGGCGGCCTGCGCGACCTGCAGACGCTGTTCTGGATCGCCAAATATTTCTACCGCGTGCGCACCGGCGAGGAACTGGTCGACAAGGGCGTCTTCACCGACGCCGAATACAGGGAATTCCAGAAGGCCGAGGATTTCCTATGGGCGGTGCGCTGCCACATGCATTTCCTCACCGGCAAGGCCGAGGAGCGGCTGCATTTCGACATCCAGCGCGACATTGCCGAGCGGCTGGGCTACACCACCCATCCCGGCCTGTCGGCGGTCGAACGCTTCATGAAGCACTACTTCCTCGTCGCCAAGGATGTCGGCGACCTGACCCGCATTTTCTGCGCCGCGCTGGAAGAAGAGCAGGCCAAGCATGTGCCGGGCTTCAACCGCATCTTTCTGACCTTTTCGCGCCGCAAGCGTAAGCTCGCCGGCACGGCCGATTTCATCGTCGACAACCACCGCATCAACATTGCCGACGACGAGGTGTTCGAGCGCGATCCGGTCAACCTGCTCAGGCTGTTCTGGTTTGCCGACAAGCATGGCCTGGAATTTCACCCCGATGCGCTGAAGCTTTTGACCCGCTCTCTCGGCCTCGTCGGCAAGGCGCTCAGGCGCGACGAGGAGGCCAACCGGCTGTTCCTCGATATCTTGACCTCGGACCGCAACGCCGAGCTCAATCTGCGGCGCATGAACGAGGCCGGACTGCTTGCCAAGCTGATCCCGGACTTCGGCAAGATCGTCGCCATGATGCAGTTCTCGATGTACCACCACTACACCGTGGACGAGCATTTGATCCGCTGCATCGGCGTACTGGCCGAGATCGAGCGCGGCGACGGCGAAAAGGTCCATCCACTCGCCCACTCGCTGATGCCGGGGCTGAAGAAGAGCCGCGAGGCGCTCTATGTCGCCGTGCTGCTGCACGACATCGCCAAGGGCAGGCCGGAGGACCATTCGCAAGCCGGCGCCAGGATCGCCCGGCGCATCTGCCCGCATATGGGGCTGTCGCCGGCCGACACCGAAACGGTTGCCTGGCTGGTCGAGAACCACCTCGTCATGTCGATGACGGCGCAGACCCGCGATCTCAACGACCGCAAGACGATCGAGGATTTTGCCGCCATCGTGCAGTCGGTCGAACGGCTGAAGATGCTGCTTGTGCTTACCGTCTGCGATATCCGCGGCGTCGGGCCTGGGGTCTGGAACGGCTGGAAGGGCCAGTTGCTGCGTACGCTCTACTACGAGACCGAGCTTTTGTTGACCGGCGGGTTTTCGGAGGTGTCGCGCGCCAAACGGACGGCGGCGGCGCGCGAACAACTGGCCGAGGCGCTTGCCGACTGGCCGGAAAAGGCCCGCAAGCGTTATGTCGGCCAGCACTACGAGAACTATCTGCTGGCGGTCGATCTTCCCGACCAGCTCCGCCATGCCGAATTCATCCGCGAGGCCGATCACGCCGGCAAGAAGCTCGCCACCATGGTCAAAACCCACCAGTTCGAGGCGGTGACCGAGATCACCGTGCTGGCGCAGGACCATCCGCGCCTGCTCTCGGTGATTGCCGGCGCCTGTGCCGCGGCCGGCGGCAACATCGTCGACGCGCAGATCTTCACCACCTCGGACGGCCGCGCGCTCGACACCATCCTGATCTCGAGGGAGTTCGACCGCGACGAGGACGAGCGCCGCCGTGCCGAGCGCGTCGGCCGGCTGATCGAGGACGTGCTGTCGGGCAAGAGCTGGCTGCCCGAAATGATCGAGAAGCGCACCAAGCCGCGGCGCGGCGCCAAGGTTTTCCGTATTCCGCCACGCGCCGAGATCCGCAACACGCTGTCGAACCGTTTCTCGGTGATCGAGGTCGAGGGGCTGGACAGGCCGGGCCTTCTGTCGGAGATCACCGGCATGTTGTCGGACCTGTCGCTCGACATCGCCTCGGCCCACATCACCACCTTCGGCGAAAAAGTCATCGACACGTTCTACGTCACCGATCTCACCGGCCAGAAGATCGACAGCCCGTCGCGTACGGCGACCATCCGCAACAGGCTGATCGCGGTGCTCGAGGGCACGGCGTCCGAGCGCGGCAAGACCAAAACGGCCGCCGAGTGACGGTTACCTTCCATTTGCCCCAATCGCACAGGCAGTCTTCAAGCGCATGAGCCTTGTCAAGAAATTCGCCACGGTCGCTTCCGGCACGCTGATGAGCCGCGCCCTCGGTTTCGGCCGCGAGATGCTGATGGCTGCCGCACTCGGCACCGGGCCGATCGCCGACGCCTTCAACGCCGCCTTCCAGTTTCCCAACACCTTTCGCCGGCTGTTCGCCGAAGGCGCCTTCAATGCCGCCTTCGTGCCGCTGTTCGCCAAGGAGATCGAGACACACGGCACCGACGGCGCCAAGCGCTTTTCCGAAGAGGTGTTCGGCGTCTTGTTCACGGCGCTTCTGGCGCTGACCATCGCCATGGAACTGGCGATGCCGCTGATCGTGCGCTATCTGGTGGCGCCGGGCTTTGCCGACACGCCGGGAAAATTCGAGACGACGGTGGCGCTGGCGACCGTCATGTTCCCCTACCTGATCTGCATGTCGCTCGGCGCCATGATGGCCGGCATGCTGAATTCGCTGCGCCGCTATTTCGCCGCTGCGGTGGCGCCGGTGTTCCTCAACGTCATCCTTATCGCCGTGCTTGCCTATGCCTGGTACAAGGGTTCGGACGCCCGCACCGTTGGTTTCGGCCTGGCTTGGGGCGTGCTGGCGGCCGGCCTGGTGCAGCTGGCGATCGTCTGGGCGGCGGTGCGCCATGCCAGCATTTCGATCGGCTTCCGGCGGCCGAAGATGACGCCGAACGTCAAGCGGCTGCTGATCCTGGCGCTGCCGGCGGCGATCACCGGCGGCATCACCCAGATCAACCAGCTGATCGGCACGGCGATCGCATCGGCGCAGGACAGTGCGGTGTCGTCGCTGGCCTATGCCGACCGCGTCTACCAGCTGCCGCTGGGCGTCGTCGGCGTCGCTGTCGCCATCGTGCTGTTGCCGGAACTGTCGCGGGCGCTGAAATCGGGCAATCTGGTCGAGGCCGCCAATCTGCAGAACCGCTCGGTCGAGTTTACCCTTTTCATGACCTTGCCTGCGGCGGCCGCGCTGCTGGTCATGTCCGAGCCGATCGTGCGGCTGGTCTATGAGCGCGGCGCCTTTGCCGCCAACAATTCGACGCCGACGGTCGCGGCAATCCTGGCGATCTTCGGGCTCGGCCTGCCGGCCTTCGTGCTGATCAAGGCGTTCACCCCAGGCTATTTCGCTCGCGAGGACACGCGCACGCCGATGATTTTCGCCGCCATCTCGGTGGCGGTTAACATTACGACGGCACTGACGCTGTTTCCGACGATGGGCGCGCCCGGCATTGCCGTTGCCTCCGCTGTCGCCGGCTGGGTCAATGCGGCGATGCTGCTCGCCGTGCTGATCCGGCGCGGCCATTGGGGCCGCGACGTGCCGCTCATGAAACGCATCCCGCGGCTGGTGCTGTCGGCGGCGGTGATGGCCGCGGCGCTCTATTTTGCCGAACACTGGTTCGCCGCAAGTCTCGGCTCCGGCTCGCTGCTGGTGATCAAGGCGGTAACCCTGCTTGCGCTCGTCGCCGGCGGGGCGCTGCTTTACTTCGTCACCGCCTTCGCCACCGGCGGCGCCGATTTCGGCATGATCCGCCGCAATATCGGGCGCAAGGGCTCCCAGCCGGTCAAGGAGCAATCTCCGGATCCGTGAGGGGGAAAATTCATCAGCGCCAATTTTGTTCTTGCTTTGTGCCGGCAGCTATGCTATTAATCTCAGTATGGTGCTAATTGGCTCCAACGACCCGCCCACCGAGGCGGGTTTTTGTTTCTGGTCGGCGCCATCCCTCAAACAGCCTTCTGTTCGGCCGACGTCAAAGCCTGCGCGCCCTGGCCCACGCCCCTCTTGATCGTCTCCTCGCTCTCGTCCATAAGCGCGCCGTCGCAAGACTTTCGCCGCGCGCGAAACGGCCCTCCACAAGCCAGGGAAACACCATGACCGATCAGCCCCCCTTCAAACCGCTCGTTTTTTCCGGCGTCCAGCCAACCGGCAATCTGCATCTCGGCAATTATCTCGGCGCCATCAAGAAATTCGTCGCCCTGCAGGACACCTCCGACTGTATCTATTGCGTCGTCGATCTGCATTCGCTGACCGCACAGCTCGTCCATGAGGATCTGCAGGACCAGACGCGGTCGATCACCGCGGCGTTTCTCGCCTCGGGCATCGACCCGACCAAGCACATCGTCTTCAACCAGTCGCGGGTGATGCAGCACGCCGAGCTTGCCTGGATCTTCAACTGCGTGGCGCGCATCGGTTGGATGAACCGCATGACGCAATTCAAGGACAAGGCCGGCAAGGACCGCGAGAACGCCTCGCTCGGCCTGCTCGCCTATCCCTCCCTGATGGCCGCCGACATCCTGGTCTACCGCGCCACCCACGTACCGGTCGGCGACGACCAGAAGCAGCATCTGGAGCTGACCCGCGACATTGCGCAGAAGTTCAACAACGACTTTTCGCATCGCATCGCAGCGCTTGGCGTCGGCGTCGAGATGCAGGTCGGCGAAGAGACGGTGAACGGCTATTTCCCGCTGACCGAGCCGGTCATCGGCGGCCCGGCGGCGCGCATCATGTCGC
This sequence comes from Mesorhizobium sp. M0601, assembly GCF_040320845.1. Lineage (NCBI taxonomy): Bacteria > Pseudomonadati > Pseudomonadota > Alphaproteobacteria > Hyphomicrobiales > Phyllobacteriaceae > Mesorhizobium > Mesorhizobium sp. M0601. Next base: position 142,213 of record NZ_JAMYQK010000002.1, on the reverse strand, counting down.
TGCGCGACGGTTCGAAGAAGATGTCGAAGTCCGACCCGTCGGACTTGTCGCGCATCAACCTGACCGACGATGCCGACGCCATCTCGAAGAAGATCCGCAAGGCCAAGACCGACCCGGAGGCTTTGCCCGGCGAACTGGACGGGCTTGCCGGCCGGCCGGAAGCAGAAAACCTCGTCGGTATCTATGCCGGCCTCGCCGAAATCTCGAAAGAGGCGGTGCTCAAGGAATATGGCGGCCAGCAGTTTTCGGTGTTCAAGCCGGCGCTGGCCGACCTTGCGGTGGAAAAACTGGCGCCGATCGCCGGCGAGATGCGCCGCATCTCCAGCGACCGCGCCTATGTCGACGCGGTGCTGCGCGATGGCGGCGAGCGTGCCGGCACATTGGCCGAAGCGACCATGAAGACCGTGCGCGACATTATCGGCCTGCTGCAAGGCTAATGCGTGTCGCGCAAAAGTGTGCAGCGGTTTTGCGATAACGACATGCATAAAACAAGAACCTGAAGCGCGTCGCTGGTCGAACGCGACGCGCTTTAAGCTGCACCAGCATTGCCACAGCCGCCGGTCGCTTGCGGGCGGGCTGTGGCGGTGGCAGATTGCGGCCGAAACCATCGAACAGGGTGAATATGGTCTCCAAACGCCTCAGCCGCGAAGTCGGTCATCGCCGCAAGTTCCTGGCGATCATCGACGACACGCCCGAATGCGAGCGCGCCGTCGCCTACGCCTCGAAGCGGGCGCAAAGCACGGGCGGCGTGCTGGTGCTGCTCTATGTCATCGAGCCGGATGATTTCCAGCACTGGCTGGGCGTCGAGAAGATCATGCGCGAGGAGGCGAACGCCACGGCGCGCGCCGCACTCGACAGCTACGCCAACAAGGTGCGCCAGAAGCTCGGCATCGAGCCGGAACTGGTGGTCCGCGAAGGCAAGCCGACCGAAGAGATCCACAAGCTGATCGAGGAAGACCAGGACATCGCCATCCTGGTGCTGGCGGCAGGCGCCGGCAAGGAAGGGCCTGGGCCGCTGGTCGGCGCGGTCGCCGGCAAGGGCGCCGCCTTTCCGATTCCCGTCACGGTGGTGCCGCAGAACCTGTCGGACGAGGAGATCGACAGCCTCGCCTGAGATGTGCTGATATTCAGGTGAGGCCGGCCTGCAAATGGCGGCTTCCTGCGCTTCCGGTGCTCACGTACCAAAAGTACGCTCCGCTCCGGTTCTCGGAAACCACCATTTTCGGCTCGGCCTGACCTGAATCTCAACACATCTCCAATCGTTTCAGCGAACTAGCAAAACATTCCGCCAGCCAGCCGTTCTCCCCGATGCCTTTCGCTTGAATGTCGGGCGGATAAAGCCTAATTAGAATTATTCCAAACTAGCTGCCCGAAATGGGCACGGAGACGGCCATGTTCATCCAGACCGAGTCGACGCCAAACCCGGCGACGCTGAAATTCCTGCCCGGCAAGGAAGTGCTGCAAGAAGGCACCGCCGATTTCCGTGATGCCGACAGCGCCGCGACGGCTTCGCCGTTGGCCGGCCGGCTGTTCGAGATCCCCGGCGTCACCGGCGTCTTCTTCGGCTATGATTTCATCACCGTGACCAAGGACGGCCCCGACTGGCAGCATCTGAAGCCGGCTATCCTCGGCGCCATCATGGAGCATTTCATGTCCGGCGCGCCGGTGATGGCCAAGGCCGGCCCCGCCGCCGAGACCAGCCAGACCGGCGAATTCTACGACAAGGCCGACGAGGAGCTGGTCGTCACCATCAAGGAGCTGCTCGACACGCGGGTGCGCCCGGCGGTGGCCCAGGACGGCGGCGACATCACCTTCCGCGGCTTCGAGAACGGCACCGTGTTCCTGCACATGAAGGGCGCCTGCGCCGGCTGCCCGTCGTCGACGGCGACGCTGAAGCACGGCATCCAGAACCTGCTCCGGCACTTTGTGCCGGAAGTGCAGCACGTCGAACAGGTCTCCTGACGCACCGTTCCATCGTCAACGTCGATAGACAACAAAAAACCGGGCCAAAGTGCCCGGTTTTCTGTTTGCGACGTCTGTGTTGTTGCCTAGACGGTCCGCGTATAAGGGTTTTATATCACAATGACCTTGGCGCCGACCGAGGTGCGGTCGTAGAGGTCGATAATGTCCTGGTTCATCAGCCGGATGCAGCCCGACGACATCGCCTTGCCGATCGAATTCCATTCCGGGCTGCCATGCAGGCGATAACCCATGTCGCCGCCCTTGTTGAACAGGTACATGGCGCGCGCGCCGAGCGGGTTCTTCAACCCCGGCTCCATGCCACCGGCAAACTTGGCCAACTCCGGCTGGCGCTTGATCATCTGCGAAGGCGGTGTCCAGGTCGGCCATTCGCGCTTCAGCGCGATATGGGCGGTGCCGTGCCATTCGAAACCCTCACGGCCGACGCCGATGCCGTAGCGCATCGCCTCGCCGTCGCCCATGACGAAATAGAGGAACTTGTTCTGCGTATCGACGATAATGGTGCCCGGCTTTTCCCTGGTGTCGTAGTCGACGATCTGCCGGCGGTATTTGAACGGCACCTTTTCGATCGGAACGCGCGGCAGGTGATAGCCGGCGTCGGTCACCGCGCCGTAGTTGTTGGTGAAGATCTGCGAGCCGATGGTGCTGCAACCGGCGACAGCCGTCGACAGCGCCAGGGCCGCGACGATTGCAAGTGACTTCATGCGCATGAAAAGGTCCGATGCCTGCCCAAACAACAGCGGCTCGAGTCGGCCGCTTTCTTCATCTTCATTCATGCTGGCATTTGCTTTGCTTGCCAAGCGGGCGATGCCTATATCCTTGGACTTGCGTGCTGGTAAACCCGCGACTATGGCATTTCGGCAACAGCCCCCGCAGGATTATGTTGCAAAATCAATGGGGCCAGGAACAAGGACCAGGAGACGAAGAAATCACCCATGAAGTCGGCGACGCTGCCCGGCGCTCTGGCCTGCGGCCAAGACCATCCGTTGCTACGAGGAGATCGGCCTGAAACGCGGCCGCCGCAGGGGAAAGTCCAGACGGGCCGGGTTTAATAAAGGACGCCGCGAAGCACGGTCCAAGCCAGAAGCCCGAACGTGCCGATCACCACCAATGCACCAAGGACCGTGCCGATCTTTTCAGGCAATCCATCGGGGCGACCAGGATCGTCGGCCATTCAACTATCGATCATGACGTAGGCCGCACCAAACACGGCAACGATAATTGCCCCAAGCACCGCCCAGCCTCTGATGGCCGAGCGGATTTCCTCCGGCGTCGCCGATTTCCGGTCGTCATCTTCCGTCATCTAATGCTCCTCCTAAAATCCGTGGCAGACATTGAAAACGCAAGCTGCAACGTGCGCCGTTCGAGAGCAAGCGTTCCCCAGCCTTCGACACTCCGCAAAGCGCGGACGGCGGTCACGATCCTGGCGGGCGATAGCGGATCGACTTCGCCCTCCCAAGCGCGTCCATCGTCTCTTCGACACTTAACAGGACGGTGGTTTCGTATGAGCTGAGCGCGCCTCCCGCACCGATGGCGAGCATGACGGATGCCATCGACACGTTGTCCGGCGCCTCCCATAGGTTCCAGCCATCGTACTCCCCGAAGGCATACCAGAACCCGTGCAGCTTTCCGCCGACCGACTCGATGTAGGAACGGGCAGCCTCGCGTCTGTCCTCGGGATTATCCATCAAGCGCGCCCAGGTTTCGGGCCTGTAGCTGAATCGCGTGAGATACATCGGCATGGTTCGTCTCCTCCCAGAGCTGCCCCCACCAAGACAGTTAAGCGCCCCAATCCGGGAGAACGCGAGTCGTTTCCGAGGCGTAGTACCGCTGGCTTAGTTGCGGGGCCGCTAATAGACCTGTTTCAATTGCCTTTTCCCAAGGGGAGTAAGGTCAATGGCCGCATATCTCATTGCTGATGTAGACGTAACCGACGCCGCCGTTTTCGAGGAATACCGCCGGGACGTGCCGGCAACCGAAGCCCGCTACGGGGGAAGGTACATCGCTCGCGGCGGAGCCACCAAAGTTCTGGAGGGCGATTGGGAACCTCATCGCCTCGTCATTGTCGAATTCCCGGACATGGCCTCCCTCCTGGCATGGTACGACTCTCCAGAATACGGCCGTCTCAAAGCCATCCGCGAACGCTGCGCAAAGACCAGGATCATTGCCCTGGAGGGCATGATGCCGGTTAGTTAAAAGTCGAATATCTACGCATGTCACGGCGAGGACAGGCCCGACTGCCCGATTTTGGAGGATATGCCGGGCGGCGGACGGCTTGCGACAAGCGTGCTTCGGCGACGGCTGGGTATCCTGGCATCGACGGGTTGACTGCGCTGATGGATTGGGCATAGAGGCACCGAGGTCTGAGGGCGGGACGGTGACGCATCGGTCTGCAAAACCGACGTAGTGGGTTCAATTCCCACTCAGACCTCCAGCCGCGCAACACCCGGCGCTGATTTGTTCCGCTGTAATCAATTATAGACGCATCCTAAAATGTTGATGCCGGCCGGTCGAGGACCATATTCCTGTTCGTCTTTGGGTTCGTCGAACAGATAATCGCCGGAAAAGTCCGCACGATCTTCGTCCGCAGTACCGCCCTCATAGGCAGGGCGCGCGGGGTGAGACCAAACGCATCTATGCGCTCATTGAACGGGACCTCCATATCAATATGGACCCAACACCGGATCGGCAGGCGATGTTTGACCTAGGGTTGTGTCATGGCGTTGAAAATGCCGGCGCCAACTATCGCACATAAGGCTGCGGCCCCAAGCCCTCCCACAATGATGCACCACCAGGCGCGGCCATTTCCCCGAAGCATGGGATTCATTTTTATCATCCGTCGCGCCAGAAGCCCCTGGTAAAGCGCATAACAAGACCCGAAACCGGCAAGCCAAACGACGGAAAATACGATGCCCCGCATGAGCATCCTATTGAGCCTAGTCTGCTCGACCGTCAAACTTGCATTCTCAGTAACCATGCTTCGCCACCTTTTTTGATTACGCTGCGACCACTATCGGGCCTGCAGCGGTGAATATTAGATCAACGGCGACGCCTCGCGAAAACATAGCTCCCCTCACCCGTAGGAATTGCATTGCCACCACCGGCTACAAACATTTGCGGGTGCTTGCTGCCGCCAAAGCTATCCTCGACGCTGTTAAGTTGTTGGAAGGGGGCGCGCTCTGCCAGCCATTCCTGTATGCTCTCGAAGAGAATGGGCAGGCCGTTCGGGCTCGATCGATCTTCAGCAGAAGACGTACAAAGCACCACACCGCTCACGACGCTCATTGTGACTTAGCCATTGCCTAACGGGCCTTCTTGCCCGTCTCCAGCCGTTCGAAAGCAGCTTCTTCGTTGTGGAAGTGTGGCTCGAAAAGGACACCCATAACCCGGATTCCTACTGTGGATTCAAGGTATCAGGCACATCGCCGTGTTTGTAAAGTGCGTAATCGCCCTGCAAAAACCGGTTCAAACCGTGAACAAAATCTGCCATGGTATCCTCCATGCCGATCATCTCACCTCTACCCCTCAATCCGCTCATCGACGGCCGCCAGTCGGAGCGCGCCATGCTGGTCAGGCGTGGCGTGCAGCGGCTGCTCAGGCAGATGGGCGCGCATGTCTTGCCCGAACTGTCGCTGGCCACCGGGCGCCGCGCCGATCTCGTGGCGCTGACCCGCCAGGGCGAAATCTGGATCATCGAGATCAAGTCCTCGGTCGAGGATTTCAGGGTCGACCGCAAATGGCCGGACTACCGGCTGCATTCCGACCGCTTCTTCTTCGCCACCCATCCCGGCGTGCCCCAGGAGATCTTTCCGGAGGAGTGCGGCTTCATTCTCTCCGACGGGTACGGCGCCGAGATTTTGCGCGATGCGCCCGAGCACCGCATGGCAGCGGCGACGCGCAAGGCGCTGATGCTGCGGATCGCACGCGCCGGTGCGTCGCGGCTGCTCGCGGCCGAGCTTGCCGGCGTGTCGGTGCCGGCGCTGGACGGCGAGAGCGAGTAGGGGGGTGCGTTCGTCGTGATTTCAGACGTCGTGCTGCCCCTCGTCCGGCCGCTGCGCGGGTGAGGGGGCATCTTCCCAAATGCGATAGCCCTGCGGAAGCGAGGATGAGAACCGCTATTCCACGATGCGGTAGATGTTCCACAGGCTGGTGCCCGACACCACGTAGGGCTCCATCTCCTTGCCCCATTTGGCGTGCGCGTCGATCTTGCCGATCCTGGCGAAGAACGCCTCCAACTGGCGAGGCTTTCGACCTGGTGATGTGACCCGACCGTCGCTTCCCGCGCGCCGATTCGGTCATGATCTGGAACTTGAGGTCGTCGAGACCGGCCTGCGAGCCGATCTCGCGTTCCCATTCTTTAACAGTTCGAGCACGGTCTGCTTGTGGCCGAACTTGGCGTCGATCTGCCATCTGGCACTGAACATCGCCGCCTCCTTATTCGTCCCAGGCCTGCACGACCGTCTGCCGTGCGATCTGGCCGTTCTTCAGCTCCAGCATCGCCGCGCAGAATACCTTGGTCCCGTCCGGATAGGAGCAGGCCTGGGTGAAGGCGAGGTTGTTGCCGTCGGCAATGGTGGTGTCGACCTTGTGGGTCATCGCCCGGCTGCAAATGTCGTCCCAGAACGTGGTGATCGCAGCGCGCCCGCGGATTTCGCGCGGCTTGCTCGGCGGGTTGTTGCGGTCGATCACCCGCACCAATGCGTCGTCGGCATAGAAGCTCGCCAGCAATTTTCCATCACGGCCCTCAATCGCCTTCTTGATCGCAGCGCCGTCTATCGTCTGTGTCTTGGTCAGCATTTTTTCCTCCATAGGCCCGTCTTCACCGGGCGTTCAGTTGATCAGAACCGCCCGGCGCTCATAGACGGGCAGGTGGTTCACTGCGACTTCGCCTTGACGGCCGCGAACACCTCGTCGGACTGCTTCTTGAAAGTGGCGAGATCGACCTGGCTGCCGTTGAGCATCGTCGACCAGTGGCGCACGATCGCCGCCATCGCCACCGCCTCCTTGATCTCCTCGTCGCTGGCGCCATTGAGCTTGGCCGCCTGCGTGTGGAAATAGATGCAGTACTGGCAGGGGATCTGCGAGGCGACGGCGAGGCCCATCAGTTCCTTGGTCTTGCCGTCGAGCGCGGTGTTCGGGTTGAGCTGCACGCCCTTGATCTCGGCCCAGGCGCCGGCAACGGCGACATCCGGCAGCGTCTTGAACATGTCCGGCACCGAGCCGAGCGTTGCCTGGATGTCCTTGTAGGCAGCCGTCGCCGAGGCGTCTTCGGCCTTGGCAGGAGCGATCGCCAACAGCGCGCCGACGCCTGCCGCCAGCACCAGTGATTTGAGTGTCGACTTCAGCATTTTATTCCTCCCTTCGCAGCGCCTTTCCCGGCGACATCCGCCTGGCCTGCATGGGACGAAGTGATAGCGCTTACGCATGCCTGGCCGCTTCGCCCGAAAGCGCCATGGCTGCTATGGCCCGTGCGGGCCAGCATGCCGGGCCGAGAACGCCGCCGCCGCCGCCCGCGACGGCAGGTCCAGCTTGAGCAGAATATTGGCGACGTGGCGCTTGACGGTGTGTTCGCTCAGCCCGAGTTCGGCGGCGATCGCGGCATTGCTCTTGCCGTCGGCGATGAGGTTCACCACCTCGCTTTCGCGCGCCGTCAGTGCGGCCGGCTCGGCAGCCTTGGCCTTCGGCCGGCAGGCCGGCTCCAGATGCTGTTCCGAGGTCGCCTGCACCAGCGCCAGCGGCTCATCCAGCTCGTCAAGCGCGATGCGCCCGGCGTCATTGAAATGAAGGCCTGAACCGGCGGCGAGGTCGGCGACCAGCCGCGAAGCGAGGATGTCGCCGCGCCCGGCATGCGCGGCAAGCTGCATCGTCACGCGCGCCGTCAACCCCGTCGGCGGCCCACGCAACTCGACCTCGCCGACATGCACGCCCTGCGCGCTGGCGACGCCGATCTCCTGCGCCGCATCGCGCAGCGCCGCCGCGCAGCGTACGGCCCGCGCCGGGCCGTCGAAGCGCGCCATCATCAGCTCGCCATGCGTGCCGGCCGGGCGGCCGCCATGGCGCCCGACCAGCAGGCGCCATGTTTCCTGAAAACGTCGGCTGCGCTCGCTCCACATACGGTCGCCAAGCCGCGCCGTGTCGTAGATCCGGGTGACCAGCAGTGCAGCCAGCACGCGCTCGGCCTCGGCAACGGCGCGCGCTCCGGTCAGGAATTCCTCGATCAGATCGGCCACCCGGTCGACATCGCCGGTCCAGATCGGGTGGTCGCGCCCGGCCACCTCGACCAGCCGCGCATTCGGGATCTTCCTTGCCAGGAAGCGGCTGGCCTCCGGGTCGACGCGCGCATCGTTGCGGCGATGGATGAGCAGCGTCGGTGCGCTGATCGCCGCCAGCACGCCGCGCACGTCGATAGCCGCATTCATGCGGGCCAGGGCGATTGCCGCGGTCGGGCTCGCCGACAGCCGCTCGAAGCGCGCCCACCATGTGGCGAAACGCGGATCGTCGACGCGGCCGGGCGCGAAATGCGGCAGGGTGGCGCCGGTGCCCCATGCGGTCTCCGCCGTCGCGATGAACGCCTCAAGGCGTTCCGGCGGCATCACCCATTTGTGGAAATGCGCATAGCCGCCATAAAGCGCCAGCGCCCGCGTCCGCTCCGGGTAGGTGGCGGCGAACAGCATTGCCATCGGCGCGCCTTCCGAAGCGCCGAGCAAGGCGGCGCGGCCGCTGCCGGTCGCATCCATCACCGCGCGTACATCGTCCATGCGGGTTTCGAGGCTGGGCAGGTGGTGGACATCGACGCGGTCGGACAGACCGGTGCCGCGCTTGTCGAACAGGATCAGCCGTGAGAACGCGGAAAGCCGCTTCAACAGCCGGGTGTAGCCCTCGTCTTCCCAGTGCAGGTCGAGATTGGAAATGAAACCCGGCACGAAAACGAGATCGAGCGATCCCTGGCCGACCACCTGATAGGCGATCCGCGAGTCGCCACTGAGCGCGTATCGAGTTTCGATCGGCCTCACGAGTTGTCCGCCCGACCCGACGATTTCTTATCGCCGGATCATAGCAGAGGCGCGCGGCCTGCGGCAGATGAAACTTCAGAGAGTGTGAATGTGGGCCCGCGGCGCCTACTTCTGTGACGCGGCGGCAGTCTCGGTGTTCGCTCCGCCGACGCTAAAACCTGCGCCCTCCGGCGCGCCCGGCCGCTTGATGTGTGGCGCGGCCGCGACGACAAGCTCGTTGAACCCCTCGCCACCGCTGTCCAGCATCTCGAACAATTGCCGGCGCATCCTCGGCTCCCAGAATTTGTTGATGTGCTCGGCGACGCCGGCAATGCCTTGCTCGCGCGGCTTTGAGTGGAAAAAGGCGGCAATCTGGTTGGCCATGCGAACCAGCTTTTCGCTGGTGCTCATGAGGTGGCCTTCGTCATGCGACATGCTTGGCAACTCCGGAAACCACGCGGTCAGGATGGGTGAAAATATCGAAATCGTCGCCGCGCACCAGCGCCACCAGCGACATGCCGGAATCGTCCGCGGTGCGGATGGCAAGTGCGGTCGGCGCCGAGACGGCAATGATGACGGCCGAGCCGATCGCCGCGGTCTTCTGCACCATCTCGACCGAAACGCGCGACGTCACGACGACGGCCCCCGACCTGCCGTCGATACCGGCTTTGGCCAGCGCGCCAGCCAGCTTGTCCAGCGCGTTATGGCGGCCGACATCCTCGCGCGCCATGGCGATGCCCTTGCCGGGAAGGTAAAAACCGGCGGCGTGGACGGCACCGGTCTCGGCGTGCAGCGGCTGCAGCTTCGACAGCAGCTTGACCGAGCGGACGATGTCATTGGCCTGAAGTGTAAGTTGCGACGCACCGACCGGGTTTACCGAGCGCATCGCCTCCTCGATCGATTCGATGCCGCACAGCCCGCAGCCGACCGGGCCGGCCAGGCGTCTGCGACGCGCTTCGAAGCGGGTGTTGGCCTGGTCCTTCAGCCGGATCTGGATATCGATGCCGGCGCCGTGATCCTCGACCTCGATCGCTTCGATTTCGTCCGGCGAGGCAATGATGCCTTCGGTCAGCGAGAAGCCGAGCGCGAAATCCTCGAAATCAGCCGGGCTTGCCATCATCACCGCATGCGTGGTGCCGGCAAAGGAGAACGCCACCGGCGTCTCTTCCGGCACCATGCGGTTGGCGGCCGCAGTGCCGCCGGCGCGGCGCGCGAGGCGCGAGATCTGCGCAATGGCTTTGCGGCGCGCGGTCAAGGACTACTCCGCCGCTTCCAACTTCGCGATGCGGCGGCTTTGCTTTGCCTGCTCGTCATAGTCGCGCTGCCATTCCGACGGGCCGTTGGATGCACCCACCTGCACCGCGGTCACCTTGTATTCCGGGCAGTTGGTCGCCCAGTCGGAGAAGTCGGTGGTGATGACGTTAGCCTGGGTGTCGGGATGGTGGAAGGTCGTATAGACGACGCCCGGCGACACCCGCTCGGTGATCAGCGCGCGCAGCGTCGTCTCGCCGGAGCGGCTGGTCAGCCGCACCCAGTCGCCGTCGCGCAGGCCGCGATTTTCGGCATCGTGCGGATGGATCTCCAGCCGGTCCTCGCTATGCCAGACCACATTGTCGGTGCGCCGGGTCTGCGCGCCGACATTGTATTGCGACAGAATGCGGCCGGTGGTCAGCAGCAGCGGGAAGCGCGGTCCGGTCCTTTCGTCGGTCGCGACATATTCGGTGCGGATGAACTTGCCCTTGCCGCGCACGAAGCCGCCGATATGCATGATCGGCGTGCCTTCCGGCGACTTCTCGTTGCAGGGCCACTGCACCGAGCCCACCCGGTCGAGAAGGTCGAAGGAAACGCCGGCGAAACTTGGGGTTGTCTTGGCGATCTCGTCCATGATCTGGGACGGATGCGTGTAGTTCCAGCCGAGGCCGAGCGCCTTGGCGAGCTCCTGCGTCGCTTCCCAGTCGGCATAGCCGCATTTCGGCTCCATTACCTTGCGCACCATGTTGATGCGGCGCTCGGCGTTGGTGAAGGTGCCGTCCTTCTCGAGGAACGTCGAGCCGGGCAGGAACACATGCGCGTAGTTGGCCGTCTCGTTGAGGAAGAGGTCGTGCACGACGACGCATTCCATCGCGGCGAGACCGGCGGCGACATGCTTGGTGTCGGGGTCCGACTGCAGGATGTCCTCGCCCTGCACATACAGCCCCTTGAACGAGCCGTCGACGGCCGCATCCAGCATATTGGGGATGCGCAGGCCGGGCTCGTCGTCGAGCTTGACGCCCCACAGGCTCTCATAGATGGCGCGCACCGCGTCGCCTGAAATGTGGCGATAGCCGGGAAGCTCGTGCGGGAACGAGCCCATGTCGCAAGAGCCCTGCACATTGTTCTGGCCGCGCAGCGGGTTCACGCCGACGCCCGGCCGGCCGATATTGCCGGTCGCCATGGCGAGGTTGGCAATGGCGATGACGGTGGTCGAGCCCTGGCTGTGCTCGGTCACGCCGAGGCCGTAATAGATCGCGCCGTTACCGCCGCGGGCGTAGAGCCGCGCCGCGCCGCGTATGTCGTCGGGATCGACATTTGCAAGCTGGCCGATCACTTCCGGGCTATTTTCCGGCAGCGCCACGAACGAGGCCCAGTCCTGGAACTCGTCCCAGTCGCAGCGCTCGCGGATGAAGGCCTCGTCGAACAGGCCCTCGGTGACGATGACATGGGCAAGTGCGGTCAGCATGGCGACGTTGGTGCCCGGCTTCAGCGGCAGATGGAACTGCGCCTCGACGTGGGCCGAGCGCACGATGTCGGTGCGGCGCGGATCGAGCACGATCAGCTTGGCGCCCTCGCGCATGCGCTTCTTCATGCGCGAGGCGAACACCGGATGCGCATCGGTCGGATTGGCGCCGATCAGCAGGATCACGTCCGTCTGCTCGATCGAATCGAAATCCTGCGTGCCGGCGGAGGTGCCGAAGGTCTGGCCGAGGCCATAGCCGGTCGGCGAATGGCAGACGCGGGCGCAGGTATCGACATTGTTGTTGCGGAAGCCCTGCCGGACCAGCTTCTGGACGAGGTAGGTCTCCTCGTTGGTGCAGCGCGACGAGGTGATGCCGCCGATCGAGGTGCGGCCGTACTGGTACTGGATGCGGCGGAATTCGTTGGCGGTATGGGTGAGCGCCTCTTCCCACGACACTTCGCGCCACGGATCGCTGACCTTCTCGCGGATCATTGGCTTCAGGATCCGGTCCTTGTGCGTCGCATAGCCATAGGCGAAGCGGCCCTTGACGCAGGAGTGGCCGTGGTTGGCCTTGCCTGCCTTGTAGGGCATCATGCGGATGACCTCGTCGCCCTTGACCTCGGCCTTGAACGAGCAGCCGACGCCGCAATAGGCGCAGGTGGTGACGGTCGAGCGCTCGGGTAGGCCTTTCGCCAGCACGGTCTTTTCCCTCAGCGCATCGGTCGGGCAGGCCTGCACGCAGGCCCCGCACGACACGCATTCGGAATCGACGAACGCCTCGTGCATGCCGGCCGAGACCCTGGATTCGAAGCCGCGGCCCTCGATGGTCAGCGCGAACGTGCCCTGCACCTCCTCGCAGGCGCGCACGCAGCGCGAGCAGACGATGCACTGCGTCGGATCATAGGTGAAATACGGGTTCGATTCGTCGCGGGCGATGTAATCGATGGTCAGCGAGCCATGGCCGGGCGCCACGCCGTTTTGCTGCTTGACGTGGTTGCGGCCGTCCACGCCATAGCGGTTCTCGGTCAGGCCGACCGTCGTGACGACCTTGTCGAACTCGCTGGCGCCGGTGCCGGCCTTCTCGCCCCACGCCGCCGGGTGGTCGGAGACGTAGAGTTCCATCACGCCGCGGCGAATGGCGTTCAGCCGATCGGTCTGCGTATGCACGACCATGCCTTCGCCGACCGGCGTAGTGCATGAAGCCGGCGTGCCGCCGCGCCCGTCGATCTCGACGAGGCAGACCCGGCAGGAGCCGAACGAGTCCAGCATGTCGGTGGCGCACAGTTTCGGGATTTCGACGCCCGCTTCCATCGAAGCGCGCATGATCGAGGTCCCCGCCGGCACCGTTATCGACTTGCCGTCGACGGTCAGCGTCACTTGCTGCTCGGCTTCAGAGGCAGGTGTGCCGTAGTCGATTTCCTGGACCAGCGATTTGATGTCGAATGCCGCGTTCATGGCTGTCCGCTCCTATTCCGCTGCTTCGGCGACCGGCGTCAGCCGAAAGTCGTCCGGGAAATGGTTGAGTGCACTCATCACTGGATATGGGGTGAAGCCGCCGAGAGCGCAAAGCGAGCCGAACTTCATTGTGTTGCAAAGGTCGGTGACCAGCGCGATCTGCTTTTCCGGTTCGACGTTCTGGGCGAGCCTGTCCAGCACCTCGACACCGCGCGTCGAGCCGATGCGGCACGGCGTGCACTTGCCGCAGCTCTCGATGGCGCAGAATTCCATGGCAAAGCGTGCCTGCTTCAGCATGTCGGCGCTGTCGTCAAAAACGACGATGCCGGCATGGCCGATCAGCCCGTCCTTGGCGGCAAACGCTTCGTAGTCGAACGGCGTGTCGAACAGCGCGCGCGGGAAATAGGCGCCGAGCGGGCCACCCACCTGCACCGCTTTGACCGGGCGTCCCGTCGCCGTGCCGCCGCCGATATCGTCGACGATCTCGCCGAGCGTCATGCCGAACGCGGCCTCGTAGAGACCGGGATACTTGACGTTGCCCGCAATCTGGATCGGGATGGTGCCGCGTGAACGGCCCATGCCGAAATCCTTGTAGAAGGCAGCGCCCTTGTCCATGATCACCGGCACCGAGGCCAGCGAGATGACGTTGTTGATCACCGTCGGCTTGCCGAACAGGCCCTTGTGCGCCGGCAGCGGCGGCTTGGCCCGCACCTGCCCGCGCTTGCCTTCGAGGCTGTCTAGCAGCGCGGTCTCCTCACCGCAGACATAGGCGCCGGCGCCGACGCGCACTTCCATGTCGAATGAATTGGCCGAGCCGAGCACATTGACGCCGAGCACGCCGGCCTTGCGGGCGATCTCGACAGCCTTCTGCATCACCGCCACCGCGTGCGGATATTCGGAGCGGATATAGATGAAGCCCTTGGTCGCGCCGGTGGCGATGCCGGCGATCGCCATGCCTTCGATCAGCACGAAGGGGTCGCCTTCCATGATCATGCGGTCGGCGAACGTGCCGGAATCGCCTTCATCGGCATTGCAGACGATGTATTTGCGGTCGGCCGACGTATCGAGCACAGTTTTCCATTTGATGCCGGTCGGGAAGCCGGCGCCGCCGCGACCGCGCAGCCCGGACTCGGTCACCTGCTTGACGACCTCGGCCGGCGTCATCGCCACTGCATTCTGCAGGCCCTTCAGCCCGCCATGCGCCTTGTAGTGGTCGAGCGACAGCGGATCGGTGACGCCGCAGCGCGCAAAGGTCAGCCGTGTCTGCCTTGCCAGGAACGGGATCTTGTCCGGTGCGCCCAGCCAGCGCTTGTGGTGGCCGCCGGTGAGGAAGCCGCAGTCGAACAGGCTTTTGACGTCGGATGGCTTCACCGGCCCGTAGGCGACGCGGCCAGTGGCTGTCGCAACCTCGACCATAGGCTCGAGGAAATAGGCGCCGCGCGAGCCGTTGCGCACGATCTTGGCCTCGATGCCGCGCTCGGCCAATTCCGCCCGAACCGCCTTGGCGACCTTTTCCGCACCGAGCGCCAGCGCGCCGGAATCGCCGGGAATATAGATACGCGGGATCATGAGCGCACCTCGGCAACGATCTCGTTGAGCTTTTCGTCGTCGAGCCGCCCGATCACCTCCCCGTCCAGCATTGCCGACGGCGAGCAGGCGCAAAGGCCGAGGCAATAGACCGGCTCCAGTGTCACCGAACCGTCGCGGGTTGTCTCGTGGAAACCGATGCCCAGCAATGATTTGAGCTTGGCGGCAATCGCATCCGAGCCCAACGACTGGCAGGCTTCCGCCTGGCAGAGCTTCAGCACATGGCGGCCGGCGGGCTGGCTGCGGTAATCGTGATAGAAGGTGACGACGCCATGAACATCGGCCCTGGAGATGTTCAGCGCCTCGGCGATGATCGGCAGTGCGTCCTGCGGCACATAACCGAACTCTTCCTGTATGCCGTGCAGGATCGGCAACAGCGGGCCTTCGAGGCCTTTCAGCTCGTGGATGATCGCCGCCGTGCGCGATGCGATCTCGGTACTTGCTAGCTGCATCGTCATGCAGCGCCCTCCCTGGTCGTGGCGGTATTCCGCTAAGTGGTTAGGAAATCAGAGGAAACCCGCTAAATCAATAAAGCCGATCCGTTGCTCGATAGAGATTTTCTATCGTTCGCGTTCACTAGCATTGTCTAGCCTAGCGGCGGCCGTGGAAATCGTCCGCCAGCGCCATTGCCTCGTCCAACAGCGCCGAGACCAGCGGCGTGTGCGGTTCGCGCCGCGCCGCCACCAGCCCGACCGTGTGGCTGGCATCCGGCTCGACGATCGGGATCGCCCGGATCGGCTCGGAAAAACCGAAGGTTTCCGCAAGGTTAAGCGGCATGATCGACGACCATTTGCCGGTGCGGATATGCGAAAACAGCACGATCATCGAGTTGGATTCCAATGTCGGCCGCACCTGCACGCCGGCTTCGGCCAGATGCTGGTCGATGATGCGGCGGTTCTGCATGTCCGGCGTCAGCAGGCAGAGCGGCAGCTGGCTGAGTTCCGCCCATGTCACTTTGTCGCGGTCGAAATAGGGGTTCCCGACCGCGGTGATCAGCTGATAGCGCTCGTCATAGAGCGGCACGCTGGTGACGCGTCCGAGCGGCTCGTTGTCGAGATAGGTGATGCCGGCGTCGATGTCGAAATTGCCGAGCAGCGATAGCACCTCGATCGAGGTGCGCGACAGCACCGAGAAGGTGACGCCGGGATGCTTTGCCCGAAACGGCGTCGTCAGTCGCGCCACCATGGCCAGCGCCGTCGGGATCGCGGCGATGCGGATGCGCCCCGACAGGCCGTGGCGCGCCGCCCGCATCTCCTCGCGCATGGTCCTGCTATCGCCGACGATGCGGCGCGCCCACACCAACACCTGCTTGCCTTCCGGCGTCAGCCCCTGGAAGCGCGAGCCGCGCAGCACCAGCATCACGCCGAGCTGGCCTTCCAGCTGCTTGATGCCGGCCGAAAGCGTCGGTTGGGTGACGCCGCACACCTCCGCCGCCCGGCCGAAATGTTCTTCCCTGGCAAGTGCTATGAAGAATTCCAGCTTGTCGATCATGCCGTCGGAGCCTGTCATGGACGCTGTGTCCGATCTTAGCGCGCAAGGTCGGGGAAATCGCCTTCGGCCGCAAGCCGCCTGTGTAAATCGTCCGCATCCACATCTTTCAGCCGGCTTACTGTTTCCCGCGATGGAATGCGGCGCTATGTGGATGAGACGGGGTCGTGGACTGGACACGACGGGAGTACCGAACATGCTGGGCTGGTTCCGCAAGCTGCTGCCGCGCGAAGATCGCTTCTTCGACCTGTTCGAGCGGCATTCCCGCACCGTGGTCGGTGGCGCCGAGGCACTGCAGCAGCTTTTGCAGGGCAACGACATCGAGCGCTGGTGCCAGACGATCATCGATCTCGAGAACGAAGCCGATCAGATCACCGCGGAAGTGCTGCTGGCCGTGCGCCGCTCCTTCATCACGCCCTTCGACCGCGGCGACATCAAGGACCTGATCCAGTCGATGGATGATGCCATCGATATGATGCACAAAACCGTCAAGACGGTAAGGCTGTTCGAGAAGAAGGAATTCGACCCGCTGATGCAGGAAATGGGAGGTGTCATCGTCGAGGCCGCCAAGTTGGTGGCCGAGGCGATCCCGCTGCTCGGCAAGGTCGGGGCGCATACGGTGCGCCTCAACGCCATCGCCGAGGAGGTCATGCGCGCCGAAGGCCGGGCCGACGACCTGCACGAGCAGGGCCTGAAGGACCTGTTCAAGCGGCACGGCCGCAGCGATCCGATGGCCTATCTGATCGGCAGCGAGATTTATGGCCAGCTGGAAAAGGTGGTCGATCGCTTCGAGGACGTCGCCAACGAAATCAGCGGCATCGTCATCGAGAACGTATAGTGTCAGAAGCCGCAATAGCCTTTCCCGTGCTGGTCGGCCTTGTCGTCGTCGCGCTGTTCTTCGATTTCCTCAACGGCCTGCACGATGCCGCCAACTCCATCGCCACCATCGTCTCCACCCGGGTGCTGCGGCCGCACTATGCGGTGTTCTGGGCGGCCTTCTTCAATTTCATCGCCTTCATGTTCTTCGGTCTCCACGTAGCGGAGACGCTCGGAACCGGCATCATCGACGCCAGCATCGTCACGCCGGCAGTGATCTTCGCAGCACTTGTCGGCGCCATCGTCTGGAATGTCGTCACCTGGCTCGTCGGAATCCCGTCCAGCAGCTCGCACGCTCTGATCGGCGGTTTGGTCGGCGCCGGGGTTGCCAAGGCAGGCACCGGTGCCATCGTCTGGGCCGGGTTGGGCAAGACGACGGCGGCCATCGTGCTATCGCCGGCGGCAGGCTTTCTGCTGGCGCTTGTCTTGATCCTCGCGGTCTCCTGGCTGTTCGTGCGGCAGACGCCGTTCGCCGTCGACAGCACCTTCCGCGTTATGCAGTTCTTTTCCGCCTCGCTCTATTCGCTCGGCCATGGCGGCAACGACGCGCAGAAGACCATGGGCATCATCGCCGTGCTGCTCTATTCGCAAGGCATGCTCGGCGCGAATTTTTACGTGCCGCTGTGGGTCGTCATCACCTGTCAGTCGGCGCTGGCGCTGGGCACGTTGCTCGGCGGCTGGCGCATCGTCCACACCATGGGCTCGAAGATCACCCGGCTGAACCCGATGCAGGGTTTCTGCGCCGAGACCGGCGGAGCGATCACCCTGTTCGCCGCCACCTGGCTCGGTATTCCGGTATCGACCACGCACACGATCACCGGCGCTATCATCGGCGTCGGCGCCGCCCGCCGCGTCTCCGCCGTTCGCTGGGGCATTGCCGGCAACATCGTGGTCGCATGGATCGTCACCTTGCCGGCAACCGCGGCGATCGCGGCTCTCACCTACTTCGCGGTCGGTCTGGCAAGGTGATGTGAGCATCATGGCGCCTGGAGCCGCCTCTGGCGCGGCGACTACCGGTCCACAAGATTCAGGATGTTGCCGTCCGGATCCCTGAACCATGCGACCTTCATGCCGTGACCGACATGGATGTCACCCTCAAGCGTCAGCCCGGGCATGTCGTAATGCTCGAAGATCACGCCCTTCGATTTCAATGCCTCAACGATCTTGCCGAGTTCGTCGCCGACCGTCCATGTCACAGCCGTCGCCTTGTTGGTCCCAGCGAAGTTCGAACGGTAGACGTTGATGCTGGTGTCGCCGCTTTTATAGACGATCAGTTCGCCACCTTCATTGTGCACCTCTTTCAGGCCAAGGACCCCTTCGTAGAATGCCCTGGCCTTGGCCAGGTCCTTCACGGCGAGATTGGCCGTCGCGTTGCTGTTTGCGAGCATGATTCGTCTCCTTCCCTGGCTGTCATTCCATGCTCATGAAATAGGCTGCGCTGACGATTTGGCGACGGCTGCTCCCACTGGAAATGCCGTCATATGCTCGCTGCCTCCCCGATACGCCGCTGCAATTGGTGGTCCATCGCTTGGTTCTGTTCCGGAACTGCATTATCTGGAGCGGAAAAGTAGAGGAAAAACTCATGCCCGCCGCCAATGAAAACGTGACCAAGGAAATCGTTATCGAGCGCCTGAAGACGGTCAATGGGCCGGATTTCACCGGCAATATCGTCGACCTCGGCCTGGTTTCCGAGATTTTCATTGCCGATGCCAAGGTGTTCTTTTCGATCACCGTTCCCGCTGCCCGTGCCCAGGAGATGGAACCGCTGCGTGCGGCGGCCGAACGTGTCGTCAAGGCGATCCCCGGTGTTGCCGGCGCCGTGGTCGCGCTGACGGCGGAAAAGAAGGGCGGCGGCATGGAGGCGCCGGTTCCGCAAAGACCGGCTCAGAGGCCCGCTCCGCCGGCCGCACCTGCGCGTCCCACGCCGCAGGCGCCCGCCTCGCACAGCCAGGGCAAGCGCGGCGTACCCGGCATCGAAGCGATCATCGCCGTCGCTTCCGGCAAGGGCGGCGTCGGCAAGTCGACCACCGCCGTCAATATCGCCCTTGGGCTTGCCGCCAACGGGCTGCGGGTCGGGGTGCTCGATGCCGACATTTATGGCCCTTCCATGCCGCGTCTGCTCAACATTCGTGGCAGGCCGCAGACCGTCGACGGCAAGATCCTGAAGCCGATGCAGAATTATGGCCTCAAGGTCATGTCGATGGGCTTCCTCGTCGATGAGGAGACGCCGATGATCTGGCGCGGGCCGATGGTGATGTCGGCATTGACGCAGATGCTGCGCGAGGTCGAATGGGGACCGCTTGATGTGCTCGTCGTCGACATGCCGCCCGGCACCGGTGACGCCCAGCTGACCATGGCCCAACAGGTGCCGCTGGCCGGCGCCGTCATCGTCTCGACGCCACAGGACCTGGCCCTGATCGATGCGCGCAAAGGCCTCAACATGTTCAGAAAGGTCGACGTGCCGCTATTGGGTATCGTCGAAAACATGAGCTATTTTCTCGCCCCCGATACGGGAAAACGCTACGACATCTTCGGCCATGGCGGCGCCCGCCGCGAGGCCGAGCGTCTCGGCGTCACCTTCCTTGGCGAAGTGCCGCTCGAGATGGGCATCCGCGAAAGCTCCGATGCCGGCACGCCGGTGGTGGTCTCCAAGCCGGATGGCGCTGAGGCGAAAATCTATCGCGACATCGCCGCCAAGGTCTGGGACCGCGTCAATGAAGAGCGCGGCGCGGCCGAGGCTGCAGTGCCGAGCATCGTGTTCGAGTGATGCGGATGTCCCTCCCCAAGTGGGCCCCTTGAGGGGGAGGGTGGCCGGAAGGGTCAGGTAGGGTCCGCGGCGACGCGCTCCAACTCTCCGGGATGGCGGGCTGACAAACCACGATCCCGTCTGGCGCGGAGGCAGATGTATGTCTTTCGTACCAAAGAGCGGATTCGGATGGCGCGTGCCCCTTGCCTGCTCCCGCGCGTTGTCATATCGATTTGTCATACAAATACGGAGACCACGATGGCAGGCGCCCCCACCCACAAGAAGAAATTTCGCTCGCAGGAGTGGTTCGACAATCCCGACAATCCGGGCATGACGGCACTCTATCTGGAGCGCTACCTGAATTACGGGCTGACGCGGGCCGAACTGATGTCCGGCAAGCCGCTGATCGGCATCGCCCAGACCGGCTCGGACCTGTCGCCCTGCAACCGCCATCACATCGAACTGGCCAAGCGCGTGCGCGAAGGCATCGTCTCGATGGGTGGCATCCCTTTCGAGTTCCCTTGCCACCCGATCCAGGAGACCGGCAAGCGGCCGACTGCTGCACTTGACCGCAACCTTGCCTATCTCAGCCTGGTAGAGGTGCTCTACGGCTATCCGCTTGACGGCGTAGTGCTCACCATCGGCTGCGACAAGACGACGCCAGCCATGCTGATGGCCGCGGCCACCGTCAACATTCCGGCTATCGCGCTTTCGGTCGGCCCGATGCTCAACGGCTGGCACAAGGGCAAGCGCACCGGCTCCGGCACCATCGTCTGGGAATCGCGCCAGCGCCTGTCGGCCGGCGAGATTGGCTATGACGAGTTCATGGATATCGTTGCCTCCTCGGCGCCGTCGACCGGCTATTGCAACACGATGGGTACCGCCACCACGATGAATTCGCTGGCCGAGGCGCTCGGCATGCAATTGCCGGGCTCGGCCGCTATCCCCGCCCCCTATCGCGAGCGCGGCCAGATCGCCTACGAGACCGGAAAGCGCATCGTCGACATGGTGCATGAGGATCTGAAGCCGTCCGACATCATGACCCGTAAGGCCTTCGAGAACGCCATCGTCGTCAACTCGGCGATCGGCGGCTCGACCAACGCGCCGATCCACCTCAACGCCATCGCCCGCCATCTCGGCGTGCCGCTCGACAATGACGATTGGCAGAAGGTCGGCCTCAACATACCGCTCATCGTCAATCTGCAGCCGACGGGCGAATATCTCGGCGAGGACTATCACCATGCCGGCGGCGTGCCGGCCGTGGTCGCCGAACTGATGAAGGGTGGCCTGCTGCCCTATCCGGAAGCCATGACAGCTAATGGCAAGACCATCGGTGACAATTGCAGGGGCGCCGTCAACGAGAACCTCGACGTCATCCGCACGGTTGCCGAGCCGCTGAAAGCCAATGCCGGCTTCATCAATCTCAAGGGCAATCTGTTCGATTCGGCGATCATGAAGACCAGCGGCATCTCGCCCGAGTTCCGCGAGCGCTATCTGTCGAACCCGAAGGACCCCGAAGCCTTCGAGGGCAACGCCATGGTGTTCGACGGGCCCGAGGACTATCACGCCCGCATCGACGATCCGGCACAAGGCATCGACGAGCACACCATCCTGTTCATGCGCGGCGCCGGCCCGATCGGCTATCCGGGCGGCGCCGAAGTCGTCAACATGCAGCCGCCGGCCTATCTGATCAAAAAGGGCATCCACGCGCTGGCCTGTATCGGCGACGGCCGCCAGTCGGGCACGTCGGGTTCGCCCTCGATCCTCAACGCCTCGCCGGAAGCCGCCATCGGCGGCGGGCTGGCGCTGCTGAAGACCGGCGACCGCGTCCGCGTCGATCTGCGCAAGGGCACCGCCGACATCCTCGTCAGCGACGACGAGATCACGCGGCGGCGCGCCGAGCTGCACAACAATGGCGGCTATCAGTATCCGAAGCACCAGACGCCGTGGCAGGAAATCCAGCGTGGCATGGTCGACCAGTTTTCCGAAGGCATGGTGCTGAAGCCGGCGGTGAAATACCAGGATGTGGCGCATACAAACGGGGTGCCGAGGGACAATCACTGACACCAGGATCCGTCGCATGAGCCAGCCGCCGGTGCAGGCAATTTGCCGAGGTCAGCGCCAGGAGGGGTAGGGTGGGGGTACATCGTAGAGCGAAAGCCTCGGCTTTCCACCTGCGATAGCCTGCCGATAATGGGCAGAAATGCCCGGCACAGGGTTGGACGCGGTCATTTGTCAACAGCGATTGCTCCCGCGAGAACGGCAATGCTTGACAAGCGAGCGCGACAAATCCACGATCATCGCAAGGGGTTAATCGCGACGACCCCGTGAGGCGTCAGCCCAATGTTCGCGTCCAAGCTTCTCTTTCCAGGAGGTGGACGCCATGCCGTCGACAACAACCATCACCGTACCGCAACTATCCCGTCTGATTGGTCTGCCGGGTGCACCCGCGATCATCGATGTCCGCATCGACGATGACTACAACGCCGACCCGCGACTGCTGCCGGCGTCGGATCGGCGTGATTTCAGGAGTGTCTCGAACTGGGCTGCCGACTTCGCCGGCTGGCAAGTGACAGTCGTCTGCCAACAGGGAAAAAAGCTCTCGCAAGGCGTGGCCGCATGGCTGCGCCACGAGGGCGTTGCCGCCGAATCGCTCGACGGCGGGTTTGAAGCGTGGCGCGATGCCAAGGGCCTTCTCGTTGACGCCCGCAAGATACCGCCCCGCGATGCCAAGGGCCGCACCGTTTGGGTGACGCGTACGCGCCCGAAGGTCGACCGCATCGCCTGCCCCTGGCTGATTCGGCGCTTCATCGATCCTCACGCGGTCTTTCTCTTCGTCGAGCCGGCCGAAGTGTCGGCCGTCGCCGATCGCTTTCAGGCCGTGCCTTTCGACATTGAGAACGTGTTCTGGAGCCATCGCGGCGAACGCTGCACCTTCGACACCATGATCGAGGAGTTCGGGCTTAAATCCGAAGCACTCGATCGCTTGGCCACGATCATACGCGCCGCCGATACTGCGAGCCTCGATCTTGTTCCACAGGCGGCCGGGTTCCTGGCCGCCTCGCTTGGCCTGTCACGGATGTTTCGCAACGATCTGGAGCAGCTCGAGGCCGGCATGCTGCTCTATGATATGTTCTTCCGCTGGTGCCGCGATGCCACCGAGGAGACGCATAACTGGCCGGCCGCCGGCGCAGTCAGCGCGGGCAAACCATCGTGAGCGCCGTCCTATCGAAAAAGCCGGCGGAGATTCAGGAGCCCGCTGTGCCGAGCTTCCGGCAGGCCGTGAAGGTCTGGGCGAAAATCGGCGTGCTCAGCTTTGGCGGGCCGGCCGGGCAGATCGCGCTCATGCACAAGGAACTGGTCGAGGAACGGCGCTGGATCGGCGAACAGCGCTTCCTGCATGCGTTGAACTACTGCATGTTGCTGCCTGGCCCCGAGGCCCAGCAGCTCGCCATCTATATCGGCTGGTTGCTTCACAAAACGGCCGGCGGCCTTGTTGCCGGCATTCTCTTCGTCGTGCCGGGCGCGCTTGTCATGCTCGTCCTGAGCAGCCTCTATGCGCTCTATGGCGATGTACCACTCGTCGCGGCGCTGTTTTTCGGGGTCAAGGCGACCGTGCTCGCCATTGTCATCGAGGCGGTGATCCGGATCGGCAGACGCGCGCTGAAAAACCCGATCATGGTGTCGATCGCACTCGCCGCCTTCATCGCCATCTACGCGTTGAACGTGCCGTTTCCGCTGATCGTCCTGCTTGCCGGCCTGACAGGCTGGATCGGCAACCGTAGTGCGCCGGCATTTTTTTCAGCCGCATCGCAGGGCAAGGGCGATGTTCCCGACATCAAGGGCGCGGTGGATCTGATGTTCGAGCGCGGTGAACTGACCCACGTCAGGCCGACGCGATGGCACGCGCCGCGCACTTTGGCGATCTGGCTGCCGATCTGGCTGGGGCCTGTTCTGCTGGTCTGGGCTTTCACCGGCCCTGCCAGCGTCTGGACGCAAATCGGTGGCTTCTTCAGTGTCATGGCGGTCGTCACCTTCGGCGGCGCCTACGCAGCCCTTGCCTATGTCGCGCAGGCAGCGGTCGAGTACTTCGGCTGGCTGGCACCCGGTGAAATGGTCGACGGCCTTGGACTTGCCGAAACCACGCCGGGTCCGCTCATCCTGGTCTTGCAGTTCGTCGGCTTCGTTGCCGCGTTCCGCCAGCCGGGCTTGCTGGCGCCGCTGGTTGCCGGACTGTTTGGCGGGCTGTTCACGCTGTGGGCGACGTTTACCCCATGTTTCCTATGGATATTCCTTGGCGCGCCTTACATCGAAGCGCTGCGCGGCAACAAGGCGCTGTCGGCGGCGCTCGGTGCGATCACCGCCGCCGTCGTCGGCGTCATCATGAATCTCGCTCTATGGTTCGGCTTGCACGTCATCTTCGGCGAAGTGCGCAATGTCGGGCTTGGAATGGACGTGCCGGTGCTTTCATCGATAGACTGGCGCGCGGCGCTGCTTTCCTGTGCCTCGATGATCGCCATTCTGAAGCTGAAGATCGGTATCCTGCCGACGCTTGCCGGATCGGCGCTGGCCGGTGTCTTGTTGCTGGCGGTAAGTAGCTGATGCCTGCAAGGACTTGAAGCGCATCGCCTGAATCTACTTAAACGCGACGCTTGGATGCCGCTGCCTTTGTATTCCGCTTGTGAACCACCTAACTGGTTGGGAACGGTTGGACCATTATGGCGCAACGGCGTTCTTCCCTCGGCTTCCTTGGAATGTTCGGTCGCTCGGGCGACTTGAGGCAGCTCGACGATGCATTGCGCGGCGCCGATCTGCATCCCGCCCTTGTGCCGGAGGGGGTAAAACTCACGATCGTCAATCTGATGAAGGATCACTGGCCCGACGAGCCGCCGCCGGGCATCTATGCGTCGGTGGCACAATTGTGCAGCTATTGCATCGCGGGTCCCGAAACCTTCGAGCAAGCCAATGGCCATCAACGGACGCTGGAAGCCGAGCGCCGCATCGAGGCGGCACTTGAGGCCGGCGACAGCTTCGACGCACAGATCGTGCTGATGACGCTGCATGCCAAGCTGATCAACGCCGAAGTCGTCGACCGATACGGGCTCAGCGCGGAATGACGCGACAGGCAAGATCTGCCGGATCCCCCCGCGGCAGCCGAGTCGATCAAGCCCGGCTGATCTCCTCAAGATACCAGCCGATGTAGCGCAGTTCGTTGTATTCCATCGGCGCGATCGGCCCCGGCACGAAATAGTGCGAGCGCACGCCACGCGCTGTGTGCTCGATGATCTTCTTGTCCTCTTGGGTGGTGACCTTCCACAGCCAGGTCAGCTTCTCCAGATCGTAGTCCTGGCCCTCGACCGCGTCGCCGCGCACCAGCCAGATCAGCTCCATCTCGCAGGTGCCCGCGGTTTTCGGGATGAAGCGGTAGATCATGCCGTGATCGGGATAGCACACGAGGAAGGTCGTGCCGCCGAGATGGATAGAGGTGACGCCACCGTCATAGTCGGTGAATCGGCCCATCAGCGGGGCCACCGGCGAGCCATCCTGGCTGCCGCTCGAAACGCCATCATAGAGCGCATAGCGGAAGGTATGGATTGCTTCCTGACCGGCCGCCGAGTTCTGCCAGCGGTTGGCGCTGCCGATCTCGATGCCAAGCGCGCAGGTGCGCTGCTCCATCGCCGCGTTGAGCTGCTCGATCATCTCGGCCGGCTTTTCCAGCGCATGCGTCTGCGAATATTCCGGATGCGCCGGCCCGCAATGGTAGCATTCGACATAGTTCTCGACGGCGAGCTTCCAGTTGGCGTCGAGCGGATAGGACTGGCGATACGCCACCTTGGCGTCGCCCCAGCCATACTGGCCGCAGCTTGTGCGCAGCGACTGTTCGATTGGATCGAAATCGAGCGGCGTCTCCGCGAAGGAAATGAAAACCAGCCCGGAGGCAACGCGGACATGAAGCTTCTTCAGCCCGTGCGCCGTGCGGTCGAAATCCTTCGGCATCAGGCGGGCAGCGCGCAACGACCCGTCATTGGAATAGGTCCAGGCGTGGTAGGGACACACGAACATCTTCGCGTTGCCCTTCTCCTTGGTGCAGACCTCGGCGCCGCGGTGGCGGCAGACATTGAGCATGGCATGCACCGTGCCATCCATGCCGCGCGTCAGGATGACCGCCTCGTCGCCCAGTTTGAACAGCTCGAAATCGCCGGGGTTCGGGATAACGCTGGCATGGGCCAGGCAATGCCAGTGGCGGCGAAAGACACGTTCCATGTCGCGCTCGAAGATCGCCGGGTCATGATAGAAGGCACGCACCAGGCCGTGGCCGGGCCGGTGAGACGCCACCAGCCGATCGATCGCGTCGCCGTCGGTGTGGGCTTGCAGGATAGGATGCGCAGTCATTTGTCGTTCTGCCCGATGGTTGGTCCTGGGGCAATTCCAGGAAAACTGTGAAGCGGTTTTCCGTCCGGAATTGGCTCTGGGTGGTGGCTGTATGGCTGCACGAACTCGTCTCCGGTCAGCCGCCCATATGCGTGCGCGGCAGGTGGATCAGGCTGCCGAAGCGGGCACGCAATCTGTCGTCGACCTGTTTTGGCACGTGGCGCGGAAATCGTTCGGCAAGAATGCGTTTCTTCTCGGTGATCGCACGCAGCAATATATCAGGTCGGCCTTTTTCGTTCCATTCCTTCGGTGAGGAACGATCGGCGAAGGCGGGATAGAGATGATCGGTCTGCATCAGCTTGAGCGTTTGTTCGCTGTCGAGATAGTGGCCTGGGCCTTTGAGGCAGACCTCGGTGATGCTGTCGATCGACAGGGCCTCGTCAGTCACGTCGATGCCACGTGCGCAGCCCAGGCAATGACCGAGCATGTCGTTGTCGATGACCAGGCTCTCCAGGCAGAAGCCGAGCAGCGAGGCATGCATGCCGGCCGCCTCGTAGACGAGGTTGAGGCCGGAGAGGCCGGCCATCACATTGGTGATGCCCTTTTCGTAGCCGGATTGAATGTCGGGCAGTTTCGAATCCGTCATGCCAGCGGCCGAGCCGCCGGGCAGATCGTAGAATTGCGCCATCTGGGCGCAGGCCGCGGTTGCCACCGACTGCTCGGCCGACCCGCCGGCCATGGCGCCGGTACGCAGGTCCGACATGAACGGCCAGGCGCCGAAGATCGCCGGATGGCCCGGCTTGAGCGCATTGACATAGACCAGGCCGGCCAGTACTTCGGCCACCGCTTGCACGACGGCGCCGGCCATCGCCGCGGGTGCTGTGGTGCCGGACTGGCCGGTCGAGAGCAGCAGGATCGGGATGCCGCCTTCAACGCAAGCCTCGAGCACGCCGCAGGCATCCTCGGCGAACTTCATCGGCGGCACGACGAATGAGTTAGAGTTAGAAACGAATGGCCGGGCACGGAAATTCTCCTCGCCGCCGGCGATGGCGTACAGCATTTCAAGCGCCGGCTTCACGTTCTCACGCACGGTGAAGGATGTTCCGACGTGCTTCGATGTCCCCATCACACAGGCATAGAGCGTGTTGAAATCCATCTCGAGCGGATCGGCGATGTCGCGCGCCACCATCGGCCGCTGGAAGAAATGGATGTTGTCCAACCCATCGACGATGCGGGCAGCATCATAAATGTCCTGCAGCTTGGATTCGCGGTACTCGCGCTTCTCCAGATCCACCAGGTGCACGGCGATACCTGCCGTGCCGTAGTGCACGCGCTTGCCCTGGACCACCATGTCGTGCCTGGCGTCCTGGCCATGAAGTGTGAAATGTCGTGCCGCCCGCTTGATGGTGTCGAGCACTAGCGCGCGCGGAAAGCGCACACGGTCGTCGTCGCCATGGACCGCCCCCGCCTTGGTCAGCACCTTTATGCAGGAAGGGATGGCATTGGCGAAACCCACCGTCTCCAGGAGCGTCAGCACGCCCTCGTGGATGCGCTCGCAGTCATCCCCGCGCAGCGGCCCGTAGCTGCCGCTCTCGATGGCCTGGTGTCGTGGTCCGGTGTCCTCCATCAGAGGAGCTGATCGCATGGCATGTCCTGTTTCGCGAAGACCGGAGCGCTGTGGACGACGGTTCGCCGACGTGTCCTGCTGTTCGACAGCCACTGGCATGGAAGCACTCCACCTTCATCGGCAGGAACTCGCGGCGGTTGGTCCACCATCGGCCTGCTTCGTCCCTCTACACAGCGACTATGCCGCCGGCATTGGCACAGCCTATGTGCCAGCCGGTCCCGTCGAATATGCCAAGGAGCTAAAGAACCGGAGCCGCACCACATGCGCCAGGCTCCGGTCGGGGAAGGGAGATCAGGCCGCTGCCGGCCTGCGTCCAGCTGCCGTCGCCAGTTCGCGGATGCCGGGTTCGATGTGCTGCAACGCGATCGAGGAAATGCCCAAGCGCATGAAACGCGATGGCTTTTCGGTGCGGTCGAAGAAGCGGTCGCCAGGCTCGATGATGACGCTGCGCGAGGCCGCGGCCTCCGCCAGTCCGCGCGAATCGGTGCCGCGCGGCCCCTCGAGCCAGAGCGACGTGCCGCCGGCCGAATCGGTCGAGCGCCACTCCGGTAGGAAGGCGGAAATCGCATGGACCAGACGCTTGCGCCTCTCGTCGAAGGCGCTCGACAGCCGCCGCACCAGCGCCTCGTGATGGCCGAGCGACAGGAAGAGCGCCACGGCGCGCTGGTTGTTCGCCGGCGGATGGCGCAGCATGAAGCGGCGTAGCGCCCGAAGCTCGGAGATCAGCCCGGCCGAGGCGACGATGTAGCCGAGCCTGAGGCCGGGAGCCAGCGTCTTCGACATCGAGCCGACATAGACGACGCGGCCGGAGCGATCGAGGCTCTTCAGCGCCTGCTGCGGCGCCTCGTCCAGGAGCTGGCTGTCATATCCGTCCTCGATGATGATCTGGTTGTGCCGGTTGGCGCGCGCCAAAAGCTCCTGCCGCCGCTCTGCCGACAGCGGCACCATGGTCGGGCAATGGTGGCTGGGCGTGACGAAGACGAAGCCGGAATCATTGGGAATGGCCGAGGTTACGATGCCGGAGTGGTCGACCGGAACCGGCTGGATCTCGGCGCCGGCCAGCCGGAAGATCGAACGTGCATCGGGATAGCCCGGGTCCTCCATCGCCACCTTGGAGCCCTTGGTCATCAACAGCGTCGCCAGCATGTAAAGCGCGTTCTGCGCGCCCAACGTCACGATGATCTCGTCCGGATTGGCGAAGATGCCGCGTCGCGGCAGCAGCCGTGCCTGGATCTGCTCGATCAGGAGCGGATCGTCGCGGTCGACCATGTCGGATGCCCAGTTGCGGATTTCGAGCACCGCCAACGCCATGCGGTTGCACTCGCGCCATTCGGCGGTCGGGAACAGCGCCGGGTCGAATTGGCCATAGACGAAGGGGTATGACGACTTGATCCAGTTGTCGTGCTTGGCCGGCGGCGGCATGTCGCTCGCCGCGATCTGCCGACGCGCCTTCCAGTCGATCTCGTTGGCCTGGTCGGGCGCCTTCTGATGCGGCTTGGCCGGCGTCGCCAGCACTTCGGGATTGACGAAATGGCCGCGGCGCTCGCGCGCCACCAGGAAGCCCTGGTCGACCAGTTGCTGGAAGGCCAGCACCACGGTGCCGCGCGCCACGCCGAGTTTTTCGGCAAGAATCCGGCAGGACGGAAGCGGCATGGAAGCCGCGATCTGCCGGTCGAGGATGGCGGCGACGATCGCCTGGCGGATCTGCGCCTGCAGGGTCTGACCGGATTCCGCCGAAATCCGGAACAGGCCGGACCAAATGGCCGTGTCGTTTCGCTGTGGCATGGGAGATGTTCCTCGATGGCCAGCTTTTTTCACATGGCTGGACCAGTCGAATGTACCGGTGGCACAAGGTGTTGCGCCAATCAATTTTTCTGATCGCTGGGATTTATGCCAGTGATCCTTTGAGCCGGCCCACGCTGCGCTGCGGCATCGCTGCGCATTGAAACAGATGGGATTCGACCCGATAGTTTGCCGCGACGACACGCGCCGGAAACATCCGGCCTGATAAGATGCATCTCAAGAGACCGGAGCGAAGCAGTGGATCAATCGTCCTTTCAAAAGCAGCTCGACGCATTGCGCGATCACCGTGCGGCCAAATCGGGCTCGATGCGCGAGGCTTTCGCTGCCGATCCGCAGCGCTTCGAGAAATTCTCCGCCAGTGACGGCGACCTGCTGCTCGACTGGTCGAAATGCGCGGTCGATGCGCGGACTATGGAGTTGCTGGAGAAACTGGCTGAGGCCGCTGACCTCGAAGGCCGGCGCGACGCGATGTTTGCCGGCAAGAAGATCAACGTCACTGAAGGCCGCGCCGTGCTGCACACGGCGCTGCGCAACCTGACCGGCAAGGGCATCGTGCTCGACGGCCAGGACGTGAAGGCGGAAGTCCTTGCCGTACTCGACGCGATGGGTGCCTTCGCCGACGCGGTGCGTTCCGGCAAGGCGGCCGGCGCGACCGGCAAGAAGATCACCGACATCGTCAACATCGGCATCGGCGGCTCCGATCTCGGCCCGGCCATGGCGACGCTGGCGCTGGCGCCCTATCATGACGGGCCGCGCGCGCATTACGTATCCAATATCGACGGTGCCCATATCCACGACACGCTGAAGGGTCTTTCCGCCGAAACCACCCTGTTCATCATCGCCTCCAAGACCTTCACCACGGTCGAGACGATGACCAATGCCGAAACCGCGCGCAGATGGGTCGAGAAGGCGCTCGGCAAGGAAGCGGTCGGCAAGCATTTCGCCGCCGTCTCGACGGCGCTCGACCTGGTCGCCAAATTCGGCATCGCGCCCGATCGCGTCTTCGGCTTCTGGGACTGGGTCGGCGGGCGCTATTCCGTCTGGGGTGCGATCGGTCTGCCGGTGATGATCGCCATCGGCCCGAAGGATTTTCGCGCCTTTCTCGACGGCGCCCATGAGATGGACGAGCATTTCCGCACCGCCCCGCTGGCGAAGAACCTGCCGGCGCTGATGGGGCTGGTTGGCTGGTGGCACCGCGTGATCTGCAAATACCCCGCTCGCGCCGTCATCCCCTACGATCAGCGTCTGTCCAGGCTGCCGGCCTATCTGCAGCAGCTCGACATGGAATCGAACGGCAAGAGCGTCACCCTGGACGGCGGCGCTGTAACGACGCCGACCGGCCCGCTGGTCTGGGGCGAGCCCGGCACCAATGGCCAGCATGCCTTCTTCCAACTTCTGCATCAGGGCACCGATTTCATTCCGGTCGAATTCCTCGCCGCTGCCGTCGGCCACGAGCCGGAACTGAAGCATCACCACGACCTTCTGCTTGCCAATTGCCTGGCGCAGTCGGAAGCCTTCATGAAGGGCCGCACGCTTGAGGAAGCCCGAGCGCAGATGCTGGCGAAAGGCATGAAGCCGGCCGATGTCGACAGGATTGCTCCGCACCGCGTCTTCTCCGGCGACCGCCCCTCAGTGACGATCCTCTACAGGAAACTCGACCCCCACACGTTCGGACGGCTGATTGCGCTTTACGAACACCGCGTCTTCGTCGAAGGCACGCTGTTCAACATCAACTCCTTCGACCAGTGGGGCGTCGAGCTCGGCAAGGAACTGGCGACCGGGCTGCTGCCCGTCGTTGAAGGCAAGGAGAACGCCGCAAAGCGGGATGCCTCGACTGCTGGACTGGTGGAATACATCCACCGCTTGCGCGGCCCGGAGTGAAAAGCTTGGCGGACATCAAGGGAATATTGTTCGACAAGGACGGCACGCTCGTAGATTTCAACGCGACATGGCTGGGCATCGCCGACTTCATGGCGATGGATGCGGCCGAAGGCGATCGCTGGAAAGCAGACAGGCTGCTTGCGGCGGCGGGCTTCGACTTCGCCACCAAGCGCTTCAAGCCGGATTCGATTTTTGCCTCCGGCACCAACATGGACGTCGTCGAGCTGTGGTTTCCACGGCTGTCCGACGAGGACCAGATGCTTGCCGTCGCCCGCTTCAACGCCATCACCTCGGCGCAAGGATCGGCAATGGCGGTGGCGCTGCCGGGCGTGGTCGAGACGCTTGGCCTGCTTCACAGAAAATCCTACCGGCTTGGTGTCGCCACCAACGACTCGACCAGCGGCGCGGAAAAGACCCTGGTCACGCTGGGCGTCGCGCAGCTTTTCGACGCCGCCTATGGTTACGACGCGGTGGCCAATCCAAAACCGGCGCCGGATACGATCCTTGCCTTCTCTGATCTGACGGGGCTCAGGCCCTCGGCAATCGCCATGGTCGGCGACAACCGTCACGATCTTGAAATGGCGCGGGCGGGCGGCTGCGGTCTGGCGGTCGGCGTGCTGTCCGGCACCGGCACACGTGAATCGCTGTCCCAGATAGCCGACGTCATTCTGGATTCGGTGGCCGACCTGCCTGATTTTCTTTCGGCGCGGGTCAGCGAGACAGTCTAGACTCGCAGCTAGCTGGTCCGAACGAGAACACGCCGCTCGGTTTCATCGCCGCATTCCTGCCTTCGCCGACATCCGGCACCTCGTATTCGGCCAGCAGGCGAAGCCGCGAGCGGGGCAGATAGGCGCGGCCCGGATCGCCGATCAGCACGGCGATGCCGGCTGCAAGGCAGCGGTCGAGGAAGGGGACGACCCGGCCGGCGAGATCATGGGCGTAGAACAGGTCGCCGACCACCACGACATCCACCGGTGGCGGCGGACCGCTGGTGATGTCTTCGCCAATGATCATGATAGCGACGCCGTTCGCAGTCGCGTTGAGGCCGAGCGCAACCACACTGTTGCGATCGATCTCGGCCGCGACGACCGCGCTTGCCCCGGCTTTTGCCGCTGCAATGCCGACGAGACCCGAACCGGCGCCGAGGTCGAGCACGCGACGGCCGGCCACGGTCTCCGGCCGGTCGAATATGTAGCGGGCGAGCACCGCGCCGCCGGCCCAGACATAGGCCCAGTACGGTGGCTCCGGTTCAGGTCCGTCTTCTTCGGTCGCATGTTGGTTCCATTCGAGAAGCCGCCTGAGCCCGCTTCCCGGATGGGCGGTGTAAAGCCGAATTTCGGGAAGCGCGGGCACGGGGGCGATCCGCATGTTCGCCCGGATGAACTGTGCCGGGTCCGGGCGCGAACCTATGCTCACGGCGTTGGCGCCGGCGATGCAATCGCTCAAGCTGCGCCTAGCCCCGCAACGCCCGGCGCAGGATCTTGCCGACCGGTGTCTTCGGCAGCTCGGTGCGGAACTCAATATACCTGGGACGCTTGTAGCCGGTCAGGTTCTCACGGCAATAAGCCATCAGCATGTCGGCGGTCAGTGCCGGGTCCTTCTTGACGACGAACAGCTTCGGCACTTCACCCGAATGCTCGTCCGGCACGCCGATCGCGGCAACTTCGAGTACGCCTGGATGCTGCGCCACCACTTCCTCGAGTTCGTTCGGATAGACGTTGAAGCCGGAAACCAGGATCATGTCCTTCTTGCGGTCGACGATCTTGGTGTAGCCAAGCTCGTCCATGAAGCCCATGTCGCCCGATTTGAAGAAGCCGTCCTCGGTCATCACCTTGGCGGTCTCGTCCGGCCGGTTCCAGTAGCCGGCCATCACCTGCGGTCCGCGGATGCAGATTTCGCCGACTTCGCCGAGCGGCAAATTGTTGCCGTCGTCGTCGCGGATCGCGATCTCGGTCGAGGGCAGCGGCAGGCCGATCGTGCCGGTGTAAACGCCGTCGCTGAATTTGTTGATCGTTGCTCCCGGCGAGGTCTCGGTGAGCCCGTAGGCCTCGCTGATCGGGCAGCCGGTCAGCACCTTCCAGCGTTCGGCGATGGCCCTCTGCACCGGCATGCCGCCACCCAGCGTCAGGATCAGCGGCTTGAAATCGAGCTTGCGAAAATCCTCATTATTGAGCAGCGCATTGAACAGCGTGTTGAGGCCCGGAAAGATGTGGATCGGGTATTTCTGCAGCTCCTTGACGAAGCCGGGAATGTCGCGCGGATTGGGGATGAGGACATTCTGCGCGCCTTGCTGCATGCCTACCAGCACGTTCGCCGTCAGCGCAAAAATGTGATAGAGCGGCAGCGCGCAGAGGAAGTTCAGATGCGCCGGCTTCGGCTTGACGGTAAAAGCGTCTTCGGCCCACAGCGCGTTCTGCGCGACGTTCGCCAAAATGTTGCTGTGCAAAAGCATCGCGCCCTTGGAGATGCCGGTCGTGCCGCCCGTGTATTGCAGGAAGGCGATGTCGTCGGCCGTGACCCTTGCGGGCCTGAAGGCCTTGCCGGTGCCCGCCTTCAGCGCGGCGTTGAACTTGACATGGCCGGGCAGCGACCATGCCGGCACCATCTTCTTGACGCGGCGTACAACGAAGTTGACGATCGTTCCCTTGAGCCCGCCGAGCATGTCGCCCATCGAGGCGACCACGACATGCTTGACCGCGGTCCTGGCGATCACCGCTTGCAGGGTGCAGGCAAAATTTTCGAGGATGACAATGGCTTGAGCGCCGGAATCCTTGAGCTGGTGCTCCAGCTCGCGCGGCGTGTAGAGCGGATTGATGTTTACCACGACATAGCCGGCGCGAAGCACTGCCATCATCGCCACCGGATATTGCAGCACATTCGGCATCATCAGGGCGACGCGCGCGCCCTTCTGCAGCCCCGTTGATTGCAGATAGGCGCCGAAGGCGGCCGACTGTCGCTCGAGGTCGGCATAGGTGATCGATTTGCCCATGCAGACGAAGGCCGGCCGATTCGCAAACTGCTTGCACACGGCGACGAGAAAGTCGCCGATCGAGCTGGAGGGCAGGTCGCCAATCTCGGCCGGCACGATCTTTGGGTAACTCTGGAGCCACGGTTTTTCAGGCAGGCCAGCGGCCAGTGCGGTGATCGCCTTCGGTAATCTCTTGGCCGGACCTGCCGGCGGTCGTGGCGCTGTCGGCACTGCCTTCGCCGCCGGCTTGGCGGCAGATTTTGCAGCAGGCGCAGTCTTGCCGGTTGCCGGTTTAGCAGCCGTTCCAGCCGTGGTCTTCGCCGCCGGCTTCGCGCTTGCCTTCGCGGTAGCCGTCGGCTTGGCGGCGGCCGCTTTTGGCTTGGCCGCTTTCGATGTTGCCTCGGCCTTTGCTTTCGCCGCGTTGGTTGTCTTTGCCGGTTTTGCCACCTGTCGCTCCCTCAATCGTTCTTATTGTTTCGGCATGCTTGCGCGCCACCACCGCCCTGATCAACAAAGATATCCCACGCTTGCCGCAATGTCCGGAACGTGGGAAAATCCGGCACGCTGCCCACCTATCTATGTATTGCCACAAGCGACGGCCGTGCAAGCCTCGCCACCTGGAGTGCGGTAAGACTTGCCGTCAAACCTCTCGGCCGCGACCGGTTTTCGGATGCGCATCTCTTGAACCGAACGGCTCGATTCCCACAATTGGCGGCATCGCCGATCAACAAAAAATTGAAGTCGCTAATAATGTCGTGATCTGCGGATTCGGCTCGTTTTTTCCACAATTTGCCGCGTGCCGGAATTTTTTTCTGCTTCCCGTGGGTTAGGCAAACAAGCAGTTCCAAAGCTAGAAAAACGGTGCTTATATGCGGCCTTCGCGAGCCTGATAGAGGGGCTTGGAAGAACATCAGGGAGTGCTCAATGAAAAAGAAACTGACTTTTGCAGCCGCGTTGCTGGCTGCAAGCGTCCTCGGCGGCATGGCCAATGCAAAACAACTGGTCTATTGCTCGGAGGCTTCGCCGGCCGGCTTCGACCCGTCGCCATGGAGCGGCGGCAACGACTTCGACGCCTCGTCGCGCACCATCTATTCGCGCCTGGTCGAGTTCGAGCATGGCAAGACCACCATATCGCCCGGCCTGGCCGAGAGCTGGACGGTTTCCGACGACGGTCTCGAATACACCTTCAAGCTTCGCCCGGGTGTGAAATTCCAGACGACCGATTATTTCACGCCGACGCGCGACCTCAACGCCGACGACGTGATCTTTTCCTTCGAACGCCAGTGGAAGAAAGAAAGCCCGTGGTACAGCTATCTGGAAGGCACCGGCTGGGAATATTTCACCGGCATGGGCTTTCCCGATCTCCTGAAGGAAATCGTCAAGGTCGACGACCTGACGGTGAAATTCGTGCTGAACAAGCCTGAAGTCGCGTTCCTGCCGGACCTCGGCATGGATTTCGCCTCGATCGTCTCCAAGGAATATGCCGACCAACTCGACAAGGCCGGCACCAGGCAGCAGTTCACCCAGAAGCCGGTCGGCACTGGTCCGTTCCAGTTCGTCGACTATCAGGTCGATGCGGTCGTGCGCTATGCAGCATGGGACGGCTACTATGGCGGGCGACAGAAGATCGACGATCTGATCTTCGCCATCACGCCCGATCCGGCCGTACGCGCGCAGAAGCTGAAGGCGGGCGAGTGCGATATCATGTCATACCCGGCGCCGGCCGACATTGCCGGACTGCAGGCTGACGCGAACCTCAAGGTCGACGAGCAGGAAGGCCTGAACATCGGCTACATGGCTTACAACACGACGCAGCCGCCCTTCGACAAGGTCGAGGTCCGCAAGGCCCTCAACATGGCGGTAAACAAGAAGGCGATCATCGACGCGGTCTATCAGGGCGCCGGCGCGCCGGCCATCAACCCGATCCCGCCGACCATGTGGTCCTATAACAAGGACATCAAGGACGATCCCTATGATCCGGAGGCGGCCAAGAAGATGCTGGCCGATGCAGGCGTCAAGGATCTGTCGATGAAGATCTGGGCTATGCCGGTCAGCCGCCCCTACAACCCGAACGCCCAGCGCGTCGCCGAGTTGATCCAGGCCGACTATGCCGCCGTCGGCGTCAAGGCGGAGATCGTCAGTTACGAATGGACCGAGTATCGCCAGCGCGGCAAGGCTAAGGATCGCGACGGCGCCTTCCAACTGGGCTGGACCGGTGACAATGGCGATCCGGACAACTTCTTTTTCCTGCTCGGTTGCGATGCCATCGGCCAGTCCAATTATGCGATCTGGTGCAACCAGGAATTCGAAGCCCTGCTGAAAAAAGGCAAGGCGACGACGGACGTCGCCGAGCGCACCAAGATCTACGAGGAAGCTCAGGTGGTGTTCAAGCGTGAGGCTCCGTGGCTGACCATCGCCCACTCCAAGGTCTTCATGCCGATGAACAAGAAGGTGTCGGGCTTCGTTATGGACCCGCTCGGCATTCATCGGTTTGACGGCGTCGACGTCACCGAATAAGTCCTGAGAAATTGAACGGCGGCGCTGGACTTCCCGCGCCGCCGTTCTATGAAGCAAGATGCTCCGTTATCTCCTCCACAAGCTCGCTTTGATCATCCCGACCGTGTTCGGCATATCGCTGGCGGCGTTTGCTTTCGTCCGGCTTCTGCCCGGCGATCCTATCCTGGCCCTGGCGGGCGAGCGCGGCGTCAGCCCCGAGCGCTACGCCCAGCTCATCGAGCAGTTTGGCTACAACCGGCCCTATGTCATCCAATACCTGGAATATATCGGCAGGGTCCTGACCGGCGATTTCGGCATATCTATTGCCACCAAGCGGCCAGTGCTCGGCGAATTCCAGGCGCTGTTTCCAGCCACGCTGGAACTGGCGACAGTGGCGTTGATCATCGCCGTCCTGCTCGGCATTCCTGCCGGTATCTTCGCCGCGGTCAAGCGCGGCTCGTGGTTCGACCAGGCGACGATGGGTGTCGCGCTGACCGGCTATTCGATGCCGATCTTCTGGTGGGGGTTGCTGCTCATTATCTTCTTCTCCGGCTATCTCGGCTGGACGCCGGTTTCCGGCCGCATCGGCCTGCAGTATTTCTTCAGGCCGACGACCGGGTTCATGCTCATCGACAGCCTGATCTCCGGCAGGAGCGGCGCTTTCAAATCTGCCGTCAGCCATTTGATCCTGCCGTCGATCGTGCTGGCGACGATCCCGCTTGCCGTCATAGCGCGCCAGACGCGCTCGGCGATGCTCGAGGTGCTGGGCGAGGACTATGTCCGCACCGCGCGCGCCAAGGGCCTGGCGCCGCGCCGCGTCATCGGTCTGCACGCTTTTCGCAACGCGCTGATCCCGGTAGTCACCACCATTGGACTGCAGGTCGGCACCTTGATGGCGGGCGCCATTCTGACCGAGACCATTTTTTCCTGGCCGGGCATCGGCAAATGGATGATCGATGCCATCGGCAAGCGCGACTATGTCGTCGTCCAGAGCGGATTGCTGATCATCGCGCTGATCGTCATGGCGGTGAACCTGATCGTCGACGTGCTCTACGCCGTCATCAATCCGCGCATCCGGGTGCAGTGAGATGACCGACGAATCCGCCGCCGAAGCTACCGCCGCCTCCATCCCGACAGGCGGCAGGCAACGGGCTTTCGCCGAGTTCTGGCACTACTTCTCGATGAACACCGGCGCGGTCATCGGCCTTGTCGTGTTTTCGGCGCTGGTGCTGGTGGCGATCTTTGCGCCGTTCGTCGCCCCACATTCGCCCGACGAGCAGTTTCGCGATGCGCTGCTGGCACCCCCTGCCTGGCAGGAAGGCGGCAAATCGATGTTCCTGCTCGGCACCGACGCGGTCGGCCGCGACATGCTTTCACGGTTGATCTTCGGGGCGCGTTTCTCGCTGTTCATCGGTCTGGTGGTCGTTGTCTTCTCGCTCACCAGCGGCATCGTGCTTGGCGTGCTCGCCGGCTATTTCCGCGGCTGGGTCGACACGCTGATCATGCGCATCATGGATATCATCCTGGCCTTCCCGTCGCTGCTTCTGGCGCTGGTGCTGGTGGCGATCCTCGGCCCCGGCCTTTTCAATGCCATGCTGGCGATCGCGCTGGTGCTGCAGCCGCATTTTGCGCGCCTCACCCGCGCTGCCGTGATGGCCGAAAAGAACCGCGAATATGTCATCTCCGCCAAGGTGGCTGGTGCCGGTCATCTTCGCTTGATGGTGAGGACGATCCTGCCGAACTGCCTGGCACCGCTGATCGTGCAGGCGACGTTGTCCTTCTCCAACGCTATTCTCGAGGCTGCGGCGCTCGGCTTCCTCGGTGTCGGTGCGCAGCCGCCGACGCCGGAATGGGGCACGATGCTCGCCTCGGCGCGCGAGTTCATCCTGCGCGCGCCTTGGGTGGTGACCTTCCCCGGCCTTGCTATCCTGATCACTGTGCTTGCCATCAATCTGATCGGCGATGGCTTGCGCGATGCCTTCGATCCCAAGCTGAAGAGGTCATAATCCAATGCCTCTTCTCGAGATCAAGAACCTGACCGTTTCCTTCGACACCGCCGCTGGACCATTCATGGCGGTACAAGGCATCGACCTGTCGGTCGAACCGCGCGAGGTGCTGGCGATCGTCGGCGAATCCGGTTCGGGCAAGTCGGTGGCGATGCTGGCGGTGATGGGGCTTTTGCCCAACACCGCGACGGTGAGGGCCGACCGCATGGCCTTCGACGGCATCGACCTGCTCAAGCTCGGCCCATCCGAGCGGCGCAAGATCGTCGGCAAGGACATTTCGATGATCTTCCAGGAGCCGGTCGCCAGCCTCAACCCGTGCTTCACCGTCGGCTTCCAGATCGAGGAGGTGCTGCGCTTCCATATGGGCATGGACCGCGCCCAGCGCCGGGCGCGTGCCATCGAATTGATGAAGTTGGTCGGCATCGCCGACCCCGAGGAACGGCTGGGCTCCTTCCCGCACCAGATGTCCGGTGGTCAGTGTCAGCGCGTCATGATCGCCATCGCCATCGCCTGCAATCCCAAGCTTTTGATCGCCGACGAGCCAACCACGGCGCTCGACGTCACCATCCAGAAGCAGATCCTCGATCTGCTGGTCGGCCTGCAGGCCAAATATGGCATGGGCCTGATCATGATCACCCACAATATGGGGGTGGTTGCCGAGACCGCCGACCGTGTCATCGTCCAGTACAAGGGCCGCAAGATGGAAGAGGCCGACGTGCTGTCGCTGTTCGAGTCCCCCAAGAGCAACTACACGCGCGCGCTCCTGTCGGCGCTGCCGGAAAATGCCGTCGGCGACCGATTGCCTACTGTTTCCGACATGCTGTTCGAGCCGGCCCCATCTGTAGTCGCAGCCCGGTCCGCAGGAGGAACCGCCTCATGAGCGTGACGGTAGTCGAAGGCAAGAACATCGTGCGCGACTATCATGTCGGTGGCGGGCTTTTCCGCCCCTCCCGTACGGTTCATGCGGTCAAGGGTGTTTCGTTCAGCGTCGACAAGGGCAAGACGCTGGCCATCGTCGGCGAGAGCGGCTGCGGCAAGTCAACACTCGCCCGCATCATCACCCTGATCGACCCGGCGACCTCCGGCGAGCTTTTCATCGACGGCAAGAAGGTAGACATCGGCAGGAACGGCCTGTCGAAGGAAATGCGCCGCAAAGTCCAGATCGTCTTCCAGAACCCTTATGGTTCGCTCAATCCACGCCAGAAGATCGGCGACGTGCTTGGCGAGCCGCTGCTCATCAACACCGACAGCACGGCCGACGAGCGGCGCGATCTTGCCATGAAGATGCTAAAGAAGGTCGGTCTCGGCCCCGAGCACTTTAATCGCTACCCGCATATGTTTTCGGGCGGCCAGCGCCAGCGGATCGCCATCGCCCGCGCGCTGATGCTCAACCCCAGCCTTCTGGTGCTGGACGAGCCGGTCTCGGCACTTGATCTTTCGGTGCAGGCGCAGGTGCTGAACCTGCTCGCCGACCTGCAGGACGAGTTTCAGCTAACCTATGTTTTCATCAGCCACGACCTGTCGGTGGTGCGCTACATCGCCGACGACGTGATGGTGATGTATTTCGGCGAAGCGGTCGAATACGGCTCGCGCAACGAGGTCTTCGCCGACCCCAAGCACAGCTACACCAGGACGCTGTTCGCGTCGACGCCGCGTGCCGACGTTGCCAGCATCAAGGCACGGTTGGCGAAGAAGAAGGCCGCCTGATCCGGCGAGGTTTGCCGGCCGGCTACCGCTTCTCGATCCCCGGAATGCCGGAGATCTGCTCGGCGAGAAAGTCGACCAGCAGCCGCACCCGGGCAATGCCCGCACGCTCCGGAACGATCAGCATGCTCAGCGGGACGGGAGGCGGAAAATAGCCCGGCAGGACCACTTCCAGCCGGCCGGCCGCCAGAAGATCGTCGACAAGCCAGTGGTGGGCGGGTGCGATGCCGCGTCCGGCGACAAGGGCTTCGCGCGCAGCAAGCCCATGGTCGACCAGAAATCTGCCGCCAAAGGGCACCGCAAAGGTCTCGCCGCCCGGCCCCTGCAAGGTGAGCGTGTCGCTTCCCGCGATGTTCGACATCCGGATGCCTTCGTGGCCAGGCAGATCCTGCGGGACAGCCGGTCTGCCCCGCGCCGCCAGATAGGCCGGCGCCGCCACCAGCAGACGCCGAGATTGCCCGAGCGCCCGCAGTTTCATTG
This sequence comes from Mesorhizobium sp. M0601, assembly GCF_040320845.1. Lineage (NCBI taxonomy): Bacteria > Pseudomonadati > Pseudomonadota > Alphaproteobacteria > Hyphomicrobiales > Phyllobacteriaceae > Mesorhizobium > Mesorhizobium sp. M0601. The sequence continues at coordinate 101,036 of NZ_JAMYQK010000002.1, read as the reverse complement.
AGCTGTCGGTGCGCGGGCCGAGGCGAAGCGCGATGTCGACGCCCTCCCGCACAAGGTTGATGCGCTCGTCGGTAAGGCTGAGATCGATGCCGATATCGGGATAGCGGTCCTGAAAGGCGAAGATCAGCCGGCTGACATGCAAGACCCCGAGCGCCGCCGTGCAGGATATCCGGATCGTGCCGGCCGACGCGCCGCGCGTGCCCCGCGCCTCATCGCCGGCCTGCTCGACGAGGCGCAGGATCTGGACGCTGTCGGCATAGTAACGGCTGCCTTCATCGGTCATCGTGACGCGCCGGGTGGTCCTGCTGAGCAAGGGCACGCCGACGGCCTCCTCGAGTTCTCGCAAATGCCGTGTGACCGTCGACTGCCCAACTCCGAGCTCGCGCGCCACCGCCGAGAGGCTGCCGCGCTCGGCGACGCGAACGAAGGTGCGCATGCGCTCGAGAGTGACGTCCGATCTATCCATTATTCGGCATTATCTTATACATTTCCTACATATAGTGGATCAGCCCGCGGCTGGCTACCTTTGGTGTCTATCGTCCTTCTTCGGAGTAGACCCATGAAAGTCCTGCTTGTTTTTGCTCATCCTGAACCGCGTTCGCTCAACGGTGCGCTGCGTGACGTCGCCATCAGGGAACTCGAGGCCCAGGGCCACGAGGTGCGGGTGTCTGACCTCTACGCCGACGGCTGGAAAGCCAAGGTGGACCGTGCCGACTTTCCGTCGTGGCCGCCCGAAGCACGCTTCCTGCCGGCCGGCGCCTCCAAAAAGGCTTTTGCGACCAACACTCTGACCGATGACGTCAAAGCCGAGATCGACAAGCTGCTATGGGCCGACACCCTGATCCTCCAGTTCCCGCTGTGGTGGTACGCCATGCCGGCGATCCTCAAGGGCTGGGTCGATCGCGTGTACGCCTACGGCTTCGCCTATGGCGTTGGCGAGCACAGCGACAAGCGGTGGGGTGACCGCTTTGGTGAGGGAACGCTCGCCGGCAAGCGCGCAATGCTGATCGTGACCGCAGGCGGCTGGGAAGAGCATTACTCCGCCCGCGGCGTCAACGGCCCGATCGACGACCTGCTGTTCCCGATCAATCACGGGATTCTATACTATCCGGGCTACGACGTGCTTCCGCCGTTCGTGGTTTACAGGGTGGACCGTTTCGGGGAGGCGGATTTCGAGCCTGTCGCGGAGCGACTGCGCGAAAGGATGCGAACGCTCGAGACAATCCGGCCCATTCGTTATCGGCAGCAGAATGGCGGCGATTACCTGATCCCAAGCATGCAATTGCGCCCCGGCTTGGAGAACCCGGGTGCGACCGCCTTTGCGCTTCACGAGGATCGCGCCGGCGCCGCCGCCCAGTCCGATCAGGACAGCCGGGCGATGATGGTGCGCAGCGCCTCGCCGAAGCGCCGGACTTCCTCGATCGTATTGTAATGCACCAGCGAGGCGCGCACGGCGCCGCTGTCCATGCTGAGGTTGAGCCGCTTCATCAGGCGCGGCGCATACATGTGGCCGTCGCGAATGCCGATCTGCATCTCGGCCATTTCCTCGACGATCCTCTGCGGCGACAGCGTGCCGACATTGAAGCAGAAGGTCGGCACGCGCTCGCTGAGGCGTGCCTCGTCGGCCACGCCGTAGATCGTCGCGCCGCAATCTTTGAGCACCGCCAGCATTTCGCGCGCCAGCACCTGTTCGTAGTCGCGGATGGCATTCATGCCGGCGACGATGTTGTCGCGGCGCGACCGGTTATTCTCTGACAAGAAATTGCGGCCGATCGATTCGAGGTAGCGCACCGCGGCATCCATGCCGGAGACGTTCTCGTAGATGAACGTGCCGGCTTCGATTTTGTGGGGCGGCTCGTCGGGGATGAAATCCTCGCGGAAGGTCGGCAGGCGCTTCAGTGTTTCGAAGCGGCCCCACAGGAAGCCCATATGCGGCGAGAAATTCTTGTAGCCGGAGCAGACCAGATAATCGCAATCCCAGGCCTGCACATCAATCAGCCCGTGCGGCCCGTAATGCACGCAGTCGAGGAACACTTCGGCGCCTGCCGCATGCGCAATCCCAGCCACGGAGGCAACGTCGACAATCGAGCCGATCGAATGCGCCGTTACCGTGCAGGCGACGAGCCGGGTGCGCTCTGAGACCAGCGGGCGCAAATCGTCGACATGCAGATTGCCGTCGTCGCGCATCCGCCACCATTTGAACTTGGCGCCGGCGGGCGCCAGCGCCAGCCACGTCGCGATATTGGCGTCGTGATCCATATCGGTGATGACGAACTCGTCACGCTCCCCGTTTGGGCGCTCGGAAAGCATCTGGCCGATGCCGAGGCTGACCAGGCGGATGAACGAAGTGGCGTTCATGCCGAAGCAGATCTCCGCCGGGTTGGTGGCGTTGATCAGCAAGGCCACACTTTCGCGAGCGCCGGCGACGGCTTGGTCGACGGTGACGCTGCGGCCATAGCGGCCGCCGCGCTGCACATTATGCGCGACCAAATGGTTGGTGACCGCATCGAGCACGCTTTGCGGGATCTGCGCGCCGGCGGCATTGTCCATGAAGACGAAGTCCCCGGCTTGCTGCAAGGCGGGAAACATGGCGCGGATCGTCTCGACCGGGAAAGCTGCGGCATCGCCGGTTTTCGAAATCTGATGCTGGTTCAAGGTCGTCTCCTGCGAAGTGCGCTGACAGATTAGCGGGTCTTTTCGGTTTGAAAGCGGCGTTCAAGGAGGCTGACGAGACGGACCATCGGCCAGAGAAAGATGAGATAGACCAGCGCCGCGCCGATCAGCGGTGAAGGATTGGCATAGAGCGATTGCGCGTTGGTCGCTTCTTTCAGCAGTTCGGGCAGCGCCACGGTGGAAGCGAGCGAAGTATCCTTGAACATCGAAACGCAATTGCTGGTCATTGGCGGAATGACGACGCGGATCGCCTGCGGCAGCACTACCTTGCGCAAGGTCAGCAAGAACGGCAGGCCGAGCGCCTGCGCCGCCTCGAACTGGCCGCGCGGAATGCTCTCTATACCGGAGCGGAACACCTCGGCCGAATAGGCCGCCATGATGATGGCGAAGGCCATCACCGCGGACGTCCACGATGACAGGCGAATGCCGAGGAACGGCAGCGCATAGTAGATCAGGATCAGCACGACCAGCACCGGCATCGCCCGGAAAATGTCAATGTAGCCGACAGCCAGCAGCCGAAGCGGCTTTGGCGCATAGAGCCGCACCAGGCTGATCGCGAGGCCGACGGGAATACCGATGCCGATGCTCATGATTCCGAGCAGCAGGGTGTTCAGGAAGCCGCGCAACAGCGCCGGCAGGCTGGAGACCATGACGTCGGCGTTGAAGAAGGTGTCCAGCAGCGACATCGCAGCATTTCCGAAACGTTTGGCGTCCCGCGACGCTCGAGCCCGAGCCCGAAATCCGAAATCGTGCCGGCATCGAAAGCCGGCACGACATTTAAGCGTGAACTGCCGCTCAGGCCTTCGGCATAGGAGTTTCCTTGACGGTCGAGGAATCGGCAGGTGCGTCGCTGCCGAACCACTTCTTGTGGATCGCGGCCAGCGTGCCGTCCTTCTTCATCGCGGTCAGCGCGTCGTTCAGCTTGCCGAGCAGCGGGTGGTCCTTGGTCATCATCAGACCGTACTGCTCGCCGGTCTTGATGCGCTCTTTTACGGCGAGATCCTTCATCCTGGTGAAAGAATATTCCAGGCCCGGAATATCGCTGACCGCCGCATCGACGCGGCCGGAGCTGAGATCGAGCAGCAAATTCTGCTGCGTGTCGTAGCCCTTGACGTCACTGAACCCGTCCGCTTCCTGGTGGGCCTTGACCCAGGCTTCGCCGGTCGAGCCGGACAGCACGCCGACAATCTTGCCCTTGAGGTCGGCCTCGGCCTTGATCGGGCTGTCGGCCTTCGCGGCGATGCCCATGTCGGAATCATAGTAGGGCTGCGTGAACGACTGAGACTTCAGCCGCTCCGGCGTGATGGTGATCGACGAGATGGCGACGTCGATGCGCTTCGAGGTGGTGGCGGCGAACAGCGCCTGGAAACCGAGATCGGCGATATCAGTGGTCATGCCGATACGCTTTGCCGCCTCATTGATGATGTCGACTTCGAAACCCTCGAACGTGCCGCTCTCGTTCTTGTATTCAAAAGGCGGATTGGTCGGATAGGCGCCGACATTCAGCGTGCCTTCGGCGTAGGCCGGGCCGCCGGCGATGCCGATGGCGGCAGCAAGAAGCAGCAGGTTGCGACGGGTGAAGTTCATTTTCGTTCCCTCTGGTTGTGATCGGACGGGTTTGGCCCGCACGGTTTTGATGCGCCAAGTGACGGGACTGCCGGAAAGCCCTCCCGGCACGGCAGTCGCAAGACATCGAATGCTATCCAAAGTACCGCGCTTTTCAAGGCGAAAGTTTTAAGCTTAAAAAATTGCCACGTGTTGCCGTCACTCCGGAATAACCGCCGTCGCCTGGATCTCAACCTTGGCGCGATCCTCGACCAGCGCCATCACCTGCATGGCGGCCATCGCCGGAAAATGCCGGCCGATCACCTCGCGATAAACCTCGCCGATCCCCTTGAGATTGGTCAGATATTCCGCCTTGTCGGTAAAGTACCAGGTCATAGAGGTGATATGTTCCGGCTTGGCGTCGGCCTCGGCGAGCACAGCAACAATATTGGCCAGCGTCTGCCGCACCTGGCCGACAAGATCATCGGTCTCGAAGCGGCCCTGTCCGTTCCAGCCGACCTGCCCGCCGACGAAGACAAGCTGCCCACGCGCGGCGACGCCATTGGCGTAGCCGACGGGTTTCGCCCAGCCTTCCGGCTGCAGGATGGTGTGCATGTCAAAACCTCCCAATGCTCAAATCCGGTCGCTCAAAACTCGAAGACAATAATTTCACGCAAACTCTCGTCTCAGGCCGCTCCCATCACTTGCCGTGCAATCACCACCTTCTGCACGTCGGACGCTCCCTCGTAGATGCGCAGCGCCCGGATCTCGCGATACAGGCTTTCGACGATATGGCCCTTGCGGACGCCGTCGCCGCCATGCAGCTGCACAGCCTTGTCGATCACCTCCTGCGCTTTGTCGGTAGCGAACAGCTTGGCCATGGCGGCTTCGCGGGTAACCCGAGCCGCGCCCATGTCCTTGGTCCAGGCGGCGCGATAGACCAGCAACGCGGCGGCATCGACATCCAGCGCCATGTCGGCGATGTGGCCCTGCACCATCTGCAGCTCGGCCATCGGCGCACCGAACAGCCTGCGCTCGGCCACTCTTGTGATGCTTTCGTCCAGCGCGCGCCGGGCAAAGCCGAGCGCCGCTGCGCCGACGGTCGAACGGAACACGTCGAGCACGGACATGGCGATGCGAAAACCGTCCCCGGGTCTGCCGATCAGCGCCGAGGCTGGAATGCGTGCATTGTCGAAGGACAGCCGGGCGAGCGGGTGCGGCGCAATCACCTCCAGCCGCTCGGCAACGATCAGCCTTTCGGTTTCGGAAGGCACGATAAAGGCGGAAAGCCCCTTGGCGCCGGGCGCCTCGCCGGTACGGGCAAAGACAACATAAAAGTCAGCGATACCGCCGTTGGAGATCCAGGTCTTTTCGCCGGATAGGAGATAGCTGTCGCCGTCACGCGCGGCGGTCATTTCCATATTGGCAACGTCCGAGCCCGAGCGCGGCTCCGACAGCGCGAAAGCCGAAATCGCCTTGCCGGCCCGTGTCTTCGCCAGCCAGTGCTGCTGGTCGGGCGAGCCGAACAGGCTGAGCGCGCCAGTGCCGAGCCCTTGCATCGCGAAGGCGAAATCGGCCAGCCCATCATGCCGGGCCAGCGTCTCGCGCGTGAGGCAGAGCGTGCGCACGTCGAGCGGCGAGGGGTTTTCGGTGTCGAGCGCCGTCGGCTTCAGCCAGCCGTCCTGGCCGAGCTTGGCCACCAGCTCGCGGCAGGCGGCGTCGACATCGTGATGCGCGACCGGCAGGTTCTTGGCGCACCATGCCTCCAGCCGCTCCGCCAGATCGCGGTGGCGATCCTCGAAGAACGGCCAGGAGAGGAAGGAACGGTCAGGCATTGCTGCCTCCACAATTCTCCGGCCCTGGCGCTCCACGGCGCCCCCCTCTGTCCTGCTGGACATCTCTAGGGGGGAGATTGGCGGCTTCGCTGCCACGGCTCTCCCTGCGATGTTGGAGATTGGCGAAAGCGGGCCTGATATCCAATCTCCCCCCTTGAGGGGGAGATGGCCGGCAGGCCAGAGGGGGGTGCTGTCCCGCCAGCGTGGAAGCGATCATCTCAATTTCCCTCGAACACCGGCTTCTCCTTAGCCACGAAAGCCGTGTACGCCCGCTCGAAATCGCGGGTCTGCATGCAGATCGCCTGCGCCTGCGCTTCCGCTTCGATCGCCTGGTCGAGACCCATCGACCATTCCTGGTTCAGCTGCGTCTTGGTCATGCCATGGGCGAAGGTCGGGCCGGAAACGATGCGCGCGGCCATGTCGAGCGCGTCGGCCTCAAGCGTTGCGGTATCGACCAGCCGGTTGTAGAAGCCCCAGCGCTCGCCTTCCTCGGCACTCATCGTGCGGCCGGTATAGAGCAGCTCGGCGGCGCGGCCCTGGCCAATGATGCGCGGCAGGATCGCGCAGGCCCCCATGTCGCAGCCGGCAAGGCCGACGCGGGTGAACAGGAATGCTGTCTTGGCCTGGGGCGTGGCGATGCGGATATCGGAGGCCATGGCGATAATCGCGCCGGCGCCGACCGCCACGCCATCGACCGCCGCAATAATCGGCTTGCCACAATTCAGCATCGCCTTGACGAAATCGCCCGTCATGCGGGTGAAGGCGAGCAGCGCCTTCATGTCCATCTTGACCAGTGGGCCGATGATTTCGTGGACATCGCCGCCCGAGCAGAAATTGCCGCCATTGGGCAGGAACACCACAGCATCGACATCATCGGCGTAGACAAGGTCGCGAAATATGTCGCGCAATTCGGCATAACTGTCGAAAGTCAGCGGGTTCTTGCGCTCCGGTCGATCGAGCCGGATCTTTGCGATCTTGCCTTCGACCTGCCAGTGGAAATGCTTCGGCTTGCGGCCGGCCAGCTTCGTCATTCCCGTCCCTCCCAATTGCTGCGGAAGGAGGTCAGCATGCCGGTCAGCCGGCGCGCCTCATCCTCGCTCACATTGCCCAGCAACTCGCCGACCCATTTCTCATGCGCGGCGGCGATCACGGCGAAAATCTTCGATCCCTCTTCCGTCAGCCGCACCATCGAGGTGCGGCGGTCGCCATTGCGTCGGGCCCGCATCACCAACCCTTCCGAGACCAGCCGGTCGATGATGCCGGTGACATTGCCGTTGGACACCAGCAGGAAGCGCGAAAGATCGCTCATCAGCATGCCCTCCGGCGCGCGGTAGAGCGCGGCCATCACGTCGAAGCGCGGCAGCGTTGTGTTGAACTCTTGCCGCAGTCGTTCGCGCAGCTCGGCCTCGATGGTGCGCGAGGCGCGCAGCAGGCGTATCCACAGCCGCAGGCGGTCCTTGCCGGGTCCGGACGGGGCGGGCAGGGGACCGGCTACCATGTCTCACCTCCGGAGATCGAAATCGTCTGTCCGGTAATCGACCGGGCGGCGTCGCCACACAGATAAAGTACCGCGGCCGCAATTTCTTCCGGCTGGATGAAGCGGCCTTGCGGGTTGGTCGCGGCTAGGCTCGTCCGTGCCTGCTCGGACGAACGGCCGGTCGTTTGGACGATGCGTTGGACGGTGCTCTCCAGCATCTCGGTTTCGACAAACCCTGGGCACACGGCATTCACTGTTATGCCGGACTTGGCGGTCTCGACGGCGAGTGCCCGCATCAGGCCGACGACGCCATGCTTGGCGGCAACGTAAGCTGCGACATAGGGATAGCCTTTCAGTCCGGCGGTGGAAGCGACGAAGATGATACGGCCAGTCTTGCGCACTGCCATGCCGGCCAACGCCGGCTTCACCGTCAGGAACGCACCGGTCAAGTTGACGTCGAGCGTGCGCTGCCAGTCTGCCAGCGAGGTCCGCTGCGCCGGGGCACTGCCGGACATGCCGGCATTGGCAACGACGATGTCGAACGCTCCGCGTGCCGCTTCCGCGGCCTCGTAGAGCGACGCCATCGACGTCTCGTCGGTGACGTCGGCGGCAATGGCGAAGATGGACTTGTTCTCCGCGGCGACCTCGGCAAGCGGCTCCACGCGCCGGCCGCAGATGGTCACGTCAACGCCCGCGCCGGCCAGCGCCAGCGCGATCGCGCGGCCGACGCCGGAGCCGCCGCCGGTGACCAGCGCATGACGCCGCGAAATCGTCACCGCGGCACTCATACTTTCAACCCCGCTGCCGCTTCGCGTTCGGCCACCCGGTAGAGCTGGTCGCGGCCGGGCAGATAGGGATCCGGCCATTTGACGCCGCGATCGCCAAGCGTGACAGCTGCGTGCAGCGTCCAATACGGATCGGCAAGATGCGGCCTAGCCAGCGCGACGAGATCGGCGCGGCCCGCCATCAGGATCGAGTTGACGTGGTCCGGCTCATAGATATTGCCGACCGCCATCGTCGCCATGCCGACCTCGTTGCGGATGCGATCGGAAAACGGCGTCTGGAACATGCGGCCATAGACCGGTCTTGCCACGGCCGACGTCTGGCCGGCCGATACGTCGCAGATGTCTACGCCGGCCTCATGCAGCAGCCGCGCGATCTCTACGGCATCGGCCGGCGTCACGCCTTCGATGCCCAGCCAGTCATTGGCGGAGATGCGCATCGAGATCGGCTTCTCGGCCGGCCACGCGGCGCGCACCGCATGAAAGATTTCCAAGGGGTAGCGCATGCGGTTTTCCAGCGAGCCGCCATAGGAGTCGGTGCGCCGGTTGGTCAAGGGCGTGATGAAGGAGGACAGGAGATAGCCGTGCGCGGCGTGGATTTCGAGCATGTCGAAGCCGCAGCGCGCCGCCATCTCGGCCGAAGCGACAAACTGGCCGCGCACCATATCCATGTCGGCGCGGTCCATCGCCTTCGGCACCTGGTTTTCCCGCGACCACGGCACGGAAGACGCTGCCATGACAGGCCAATTGCCTGAGGGCAGCGGCACGTCGGTTCCCTGCCAGCCGAGCCTGGTCGACCCCTTTGCACCGGAATGGCCGATCTGGGCGCAGATCTTGGCCTCGGTTTCGGCATGGACGAACTCGACCAGCCGCTTCCAGGCGACCTCATGCTCGGGCGCATAGAAACCGGGGCAGCCAGGCGTGATGCGGCCCTCCGCGCTGACGCACGTCATCTCGATGTAGAGGAGACCGGCGCCGCCCTTGGCCCGTTCGGCGTAATGGGCGAAATGCCAATCGGTCGGACAGCCGTCGACCGCCTTGTACTGCGCCATCGGCGAGACGACGACGCGGTTCTGCAGCGCCATGCCGCGCAGCCGGAACGGCGCGAACATCGGCGCGCGACGCAGATTGTTGCCCCCGGCGCCGGCCTGGCGCTGGAACCACTCCTCGGCGCCGGCCAGCCATTCGGCATCGCGCAGCCGCAAATTTTCGTGACTGATGCGTTGCGAACGCGTCAGCAGCGAATAGTTGAACTGCACCGGATCGAGGCCGAGATAGCGCTCGACCTCCTCGAACCATTCGAGCGAATTGCGCGCCGCCGACTGCAGCTTCAGCACTTCGGTGCGGCGGGCGTCCTCATATTTGCTAAAGGCGGCCTCGAGGTCTGGCTCGGACTCGACATAGTCGGCCAGCGCCACCGCGCTTTCCAGCGCCAGCTTGGTGCCGGAACCGATCGAGAAATGCGCGCTCGCCGCCGCGTCGCCCATCAGCGCCAGGTTCTTGTAGGACCAGCGTTCGCACAAGACGCGCGGGAAATTGATCCACGCCGAGCCGCGGATATGATTGGCGTTGGTCATCAGCGCGTGGCCGCCGAGATGACGGGCAAAGATGCGCTCGCAGACGGCAATCGATTCCTGCTGCGACATCGCGCCGAAGCCGAAGCGCTGCCAGGTCTGCTCGCTGCATTCGACGATGAAGGTCGCGGTATCGCTGTCGAACTGGTAGGCATGCGCCCACACCCAGCCATGCTCGGTCTTTTCGAAGATGAAGGTGAAGGCGTCGTCGAATTTCTGGTGGGTGCCGAGCCAGACGAACTTGCATCTACGAATGTCGATATCGGGCTTGAACACGTCGACGAAGGTGCTCCGCGCTTTCGAGTTCAACCCGTCGGCGGCGACAACCAGGTCGTGCGTCTCCATATATGGCTTGGGATCGGCGATGTCGGTTTCGAAGACCAGCTTGACGCCGAGTTCGCGCGCGCGCCGCTGCAGCAATGTGAGCAGCCGCTTGCGGCCAATGCCGCAAAAGCCGTGACCGGTCGAGACCGTGCGCACGCCGTCATGGATGACGGCGATATCGTCCCAATAGGCGAAATGCTTGCGGATCCAGACGGCGCTGACCGGGTCGTTTTTGGTCAGGTTCTCCAGCGTTTCGGCCGACAGCACGACGCCCCAGCCAAACGTGTCATCGGCACGGTTGCGCTCGAACACCGTGACCTCATGCGCGGCATCCCTGAGCTTCAGCGAGATTGCAAAGTAGAGCCCGGCTGGTCCGCCGCCGAGAACCGCAACTTTCATCGTGCGATCTCCTCTTCGCTTCTGTTTGTCGAGTTTACGCCTGAGGCGGATTAATTCAAGCTTGAAGTTTCAGGATTGAAACAATCCGCCCCAGAAACCCAGCTTGCCGGCAGTCGGCTTGCGCAGGCCAGGGACGCCCCGGGCTATTTTTCCGGGTTCTTCGGGCTCCACAGCACTGTCTCCGCATCTTTTTCATAGGCCATGCCATTGGGATAGCTGATCGCTTCCAACTGCAAGCCCCAGGGCGCCTGGAAGTAGAGGATGGTTTGGCCGGCGGCCGGGCCTTCGGTAACCGGCAGCGGCCCCATCCGCGTCTTGACGCCCTTGCCGTCAAGATAGGCTTTTGCGGCGGCGATGTCGTCGACATAGAAGGCGATATGGAAGCCGCCTATGTCGCTGTTGCGAGGCGTCAAGTCCTTCTGGTCCGGCGCGGTGTATTTGAACAGCTCGATGTTCGACCCGTGTCCGCAGCGGACCAGGGTGATCTCCTCAATCACCGCCTTGGGATCGACGCCCAGCAGATCCTGCATGAATGTGCCCTTGTCGTCGGCGAACGGGCCGAACGACATCGCCTTCTTGCAGCCAACCACCTCGGTGAAGAAATCGACCGCCTGCTCCATGTCGGGGACGGTGACGCCGGTGTGGTCGTGGCCTCGCATGCCGGGTATCGAATCAGCCGAGGCTGCTCCCATCGAGCCGACTAGAGCGGCCGCAAGCATCGTGTTTCTGATTGCGTATTTCATTCCAGTTCTCCTCCGTTTCGCGAGCTGACTTGTCGGCGCACGTCCGAGGCCCGCTCTTCGGCGTGCGAATAGGAATGTGTTCATGCCAGCGCCTTTGCGGCGGGAAGCAGCCAGGCGTCATCGATCTCGGGCAGCGGAATGGCGGCGAGCAGGTCGCGCGTGTAAGCCTGCTGCGGCTGCTCGAACAAAGTATCCGTCGCACTGGCTTCGACGATCGCGCCTTCGCGCATGACGATCACTTGCCGGCAGAGCCGCCGGATCACCGACAGGTCATGGCTGATGAAGGCAACGGTCAGGCCCATCTCCGCTGCAAGCTTTTCCAGCAGCGTCAGGATCTGCGCCTGGGTCGACACGTCGAGGCCGGAGACGATCTCGTCGGCCAGCACGAATTTCGGCGACAGCGCCAGCGCTCGGGCAATGCCGACGCGCTGGCGCTGGCCGCCCGACAATTCATGACGATAGCGGCTGGCGAAGCCTTGCGGCAGGCCGACGCGCTGAAGCGCTTCAGCAACTCGGGCTTTCAAATTGTCGCCGAGGCCATTCTGTTTGAGCGGTGCGGCGATGATGCTGGCGATGGTGCGGCGTGGGTTGAGCGACGACATTGGGTCCTGGAAGATCATCTGCAGATTGCGGCGCAGCGGCCGGAGTTCCGCCTCAGGCAGATGCGTGATGTCGCGGCCGTCGAAAATGACATTGCCGGCGCTGGGCTCCAAAAGGCGCACCAGCGTGCGGCCAAGCGTTGATTTGCCGGAGCCGGATTCGCCGACGATGCCGGTCACCGAGCCCTTGGGCAGGTCGAAATCGAGGCCGTTCAGGATCTGGGCCAGCGGCGCGCGGCCAAACAGCGGCTTGCGCGTCATATCGGGTAGGGCAACCTTCAGCCCACGTACGGAAAACAGCGGCTCAGCCATGCGGGCGTCTCCAGGCCTGATCGGCGGCGGCGATCTCCGAAGCAAGCCCGGCCAGCACCGCCTCGTCCAGAGGCTTCAGCGAGGCGAAGGGGTCGGTATAGCGTGGCGTCGCGGCCATCAGAGCTCGTGTGTAGGGGTGCTGCGGAGCGGCGAAGAGAGCGGCCGTTTCGGCCTCCTCGACCACCTTGCCGGCATAGAGCACCGAGACCTTCTGGCTGATCTTGGCGACGACGCCGAGATCATGGGTGACGAACAGGATCGCCGTGCCGTGCTCGCGCTGCAGCTGCGCGATCAGCCGCAGGATCTGCTTCTGCACGGTCACGTCGAGCGCCGTGGTCGGCTCGTCGGCGACGATCAGCCTTGGTTCGGCCGCAAACGCCGCGGCGATCAGCACGCGCTGGCGCATGCCGCCGGACAGCTCGTGCGGATAGCATTTGAGGACACGCTCGGGGTCGCGGATCTGCACCTCGTCCAGCAATTGGCGAATGCGTGTATCGGCCTTCTCACCGCTCCAGCCGAGGATGCGCACCAGCCGGTCGGTCATCTGCGGGCCGATGCGGCGTGACGGGTTGAGCGCGGTCAGCGGGTCTTGCGGGATCAGCGCGGTGCGCGCGCCGATCAGCGTGCGCCTTGCCTTTGGCTGAAGCTTGCCGAGGTCCTCGCCCTCCAGCAGCATGTCGCCTTCGACGATGCGCACGCTCGAGGGCAGCACGCCAAGCACCGCCTTGCCGATCATCGTCTTGCCGGCGCCGCTCTCGCCGACCAGCGCGCGCACCTCGCCGGGCTCGACGGCGAGCGACACCGAGCGCAGCACGCGCAAGCCATTAGGCAGCACCGCGCTAAGGCTGCGTATGTCAAGGCAGGGTTTCGCCAGCGCGTTCATCGCAGCACCGGATCGAAACGTGCCCTGAGACCTTCGCCGAACTGGCTGAACGACAGCACTGTCAGGATCAGCGTGACCAGCGGGAACACCAGCACCCACCAGGCCTGATGGATCGACAGGCGGCCCTCGGCGATGATGCCGCCCCAGGTTGGGTCGTCGGTCGAGATCGACAGATTGACGAAGGACAGGATCGCCTCGACGATGACGGCAATGCCCATCTCCAGCGACAGCAGCGCGACGATCGACGGCACCACATTGGGCAGCACTTCGCGCAGCATGATGCCGATGCGGCCGTAGCCGGCGATGCGGGCGTTCTCGACATAGTCCATGCGCGACTGGCCCAACGTCTCGGCGCGGATCACCCGGCAGAAGCGCGTCCAGTCGATGACGGCAATGGCAATGATAACCGAGCTCAAGCCGGTGCCGAGCACTGCGACCAAAAGGATGGCAAACAGCACCGGCGGAAACGCCATCCAGACATCGACGATGCGCGAGATGATGCGGTCGGCCCAGCCGCCGAAATAGCCGGCGATCAGCCCCAGCGTCGAGCCGACCAGGCAGGCGGCAAGGGCTGCCGCGAAGGCGACGATGAAGGCGATGCGGGCACCGAAGATCAGCCGTGACAGAAGATCGCGGCCGAGGCTGTCGGTGCCGAGCCAGTAGCCGGGCTCAGCACCGCTCAGCCAGAACGGCGGCAGCCGCTCCAGCATCAAATCCTGCGCCAGTGGGTCCTGCGGCGCGACCAACGGCGCAAAAATCGCGGCCAGCAGCGCAATCAGCAGCCAGCCGCCGGCCAGCCACAGGCGTGCCCGCGAGCCATGTCTCGAAATGCGGGCCTCATCCATGGCGCAGCCTCGGATTGAGCAGGGCGTACATCATGTCGACGGCAAGGTTGATCAGCACGAACAGCAGCGCGAAGACCAGCACGATGCCCTGGATCAGCGGCAGGTCGCGGTTGATGACGGCATCGATCGCCATGTTGCCGAGACCTTCATAGGAAAACAGCCGTTCGACGATGACCGTGCCGCCGATGAGGAAGGTGAACTGCACGCCGACCAGCGTCAGCGTCGGCAGGGCCGCGTTCTTCAGCGCCTCGCGCAGGATGACCTGCGTTTCCGAAAAGCCCTTTACCCGCGCCAGCACGACGTAGTCGAGGTCGAGCACTTCCTTCAGCGACTGTTTCAGCAGCTGCGAGATGATCGCGGCCAGTGGCAGCGCCAGCGCAATCGCCGGCATCAGCATGTGTGCCAGCAGGTCCCTGGTCAGGTCGAAGCGCAGCCGTACGATGCTTTCGAACAGATAGAATTGCGTGACGAAGGGCAGATCGAGTTGCGGCGACACCCGGCCGGAAATGTCGAAAACCGGCACCAGCACGCCGAACAAAAGGATCAGCACCAAACCCCACAGGAAATCGGGAATCGAGAGCGCCGCACCGCTGGCGATGTCGATGCCAGCTTCGACCGCGGTGCCGCGTTCGCGCGCGCCGAGGATCGCCGTCGTGCCGCCGATCGCCAGCGCCATCACAAGCGCGACGATCGCGAGTTCCAGCGTCGCCGGCAGGCGGTTGAAGACCAGGCCCAGAACATCCTGCCGGAGCGAAATCGAAGTGCCGAAATCGCCCCTGACGACACCTGCCAGCCAGATGAAAAATTGCTGGACGATGGTCTTGTCCAGCCCGTAAAGCGCGCGCAGACGCGCGATGTCGGCATCGGTTGCACCGGGCGGCAGCATCATCGCGATCGGATCGCCTGGCGCGACACGGATGACGACGAAGACGACGACGGCCACGCCGAACAGCGTGATCGCCATCGTCAGAAGACGGATCAGGAATCTTTGCAGCAGCATGGTCGCCCGTGGCGGAAAATGCGCGCCGTCATTCCGGACGGCGCGCGACAAGCCGAAGACTGTCTCAGGCCGGGCTCATCAGCGCCGGCAGAAGTGCGCCCGACACATGCTGCACGACATTGACGCCCTTGGCATGCACGATCGGCTGCGCATACTGGATCAGCGGCAGCACATAGGCCTGTTCGGCGATGTATTTGTCGACGGCCTTCCAGCCGGCAATGCGCTTGGCCTCGTCCTTCTCGCCCCATAGTGGATTGATCATGTCGATCAGATCCTGACTGTCCCACACCGAATGCGGGCTCGGGCCATACATGGCAAAACCGGTCGAGGTGGTCGGGTCGCCGATGGCGTTGCCCCAATTGTAGAAGGCCGCCGGCGCCAGCTTGTCGGCGGCGCGCAGCTCGTAGTGCTTGGCGATCTCGTAGACCTCGATCGTCGCCTCGATGCCGACCTTGCGCCACATGCCGACGATCGCCTGGATCATCTCGTAGTCCTTGGGCTTGAAGCCCTTGGTCGTCTGTATCGTGAACTTGACCGGCTTTTCCGGCGAATAGCCGGAGGCGGCCAGCAGTTCCTTGGCCTTGTCCGGATTGTGCTCCACCTTGATCGACGCATCGTAGGCCGCGTATTCCGGCGTCTCCAGCGTATCGATGGGCTGGCCGTAACCGCGCAGCAGCCGGTCGACCAAAAGCTTTTTGTCGACGGCCATCACCGCTGCCTGGCGCACGTTCTTGTCCAGCATCACGTCGATGTCGTTGAAGAAGATCATGCCGATGTCGGAAACGTTCTTGCACGAGCCGGCAAGTCCATCCTTGGCGGTCAGGCGGTCATATTCCTCATAGGGGATTTCCAGCGTCACCTGCGAGGAACCGGACTCGATCTCGGCGACGCGGCTCGCCGCATCGGTGACGAACTTGATGGTTACGTTCTCGAAGGCCGGCTTGCCGCCCCAGTAGTTCGGGTTGGCCTTGAGCCGCAGGAAGGCGTTGCGCTCGAATTTGTCGACCATGTAGGGCCCGGTGCCGATCGGGGCTTTCTCAAAACCCTCGGCGCCGACCTTTTCGTAATAGGCCTTCGGCATGATGTAGCCGGTCAGGAACGACATCCACTTGAAATACACCGGGTCGAATTGCACGACGTCGCCGGTGATCTTGTTGCCGTCGATCTTGAAGTTGTTGACGTTCTTCCAGACGAACTGGATCGGGTTGCCGGTTTTTTCATCGCCCGCCCGCTGCAGCGACCAGACCACGTCTTCGGCCGTGAATGGCGAGCCGTCATGCCAGGTAACGCCCTCGCGCACCGTCATCATGATCTTGCTGCGACCCTCGTTCCAGCCCCATTCGGTGAGCAGGCCGGGCGCGAAAGAAAGATCCGGCTTCTGCGGGATGAACTGGTCGAACACCGACTGGTACAGACCCTGGATGGTCGGGTTGACCGCTGAAGGCCCGGTGGTCGGGTCCCAGGACGGCAAATTGACATTGTAGGCGATGGTCAGTTCGCCGGCAGCCCTGGCGATTTGCGGCAGGCCGAGCGCCGTGGCGCCAAGTGCGGCCGCGCCATATCCGAGCAATTCTCGTCTGTTGATTGTCATGGTCGTTCCCCTGTTGCTTTTATGCGCGGTGTCGTTGTCAATCGGTGGGTTCAGGCTCCTTGGGCAACCGCGCCTTGTCCTCCTTCACCCTAGATGAAAAATGGAGCCTACCTCCCGCCAAGTTGTTGCGCGAGCATGAAGCCCGACGCCGCCCCGGTGCCGGCGCCGGGCCATGTTGCCGCCCCGGTCAGGTGCAGATTGCCGACCGGCGTGTTCCAGCCAGCGTAACCGCGCGCCGGCCGGAACAGGAAATTCTGCGCCAGATGATGGCTGCCGCAGATCTGGTCGCCGCCGACAAGGTTCGGGTTCTCGCGTTCGAGGTCGATGGGCGAGAACACGGCGCGGCCGAGGATCTTCCGACGAAGGCCGGGCGCATAGCGCTCGATAATGTCGAGGACGCGCTCGGCGTAGTGCTCCCTAGCCTCGTCCCAGTGAGCCACCGCGATCGTGCCCGCCGCATCGCCTGCAATCTCGGCTGGCAGCATGCGCACCTGCACCCAAAGTACGTGCTTGCCGTCCGGCGCGCGCGAGGGATCGACGGCCGTCGGCTGGCCGACGACCAGCACCGGTTCGTCCGGCAGCACCCCTGACATCGCCTGCTGATAGGTCCAGGACATGGCATCGAGCGACGGCGACAGATGCACATAGGCGAACTGCCGAAGCTCGGCACCGGCGCGCCAGTCCGGCAGGTCGTCGAGCGCCAGATGGATCATCAACGTCCCCGGCGCGTGGCGGAATTTCTTCACGGCCGTGTCGAAGCCGGTGTCGCCGGATCCGTTAGGCAACAGTTTCCCGGTCAGCGCCTTGGGCGCGACACCGGCGATGACGGCCTTGGTGGCGGTGTGGGTCTCGCCGGAAGTGAGCCGCACGCCGGTCGCTTTGCCGGCCGAAACCGTGATCTCGGCGACATCAGCCCCAGTGACGATCTTGCCGCCGGCGGCCGTGAGCATGCCCGACAAAGCGCGGATAATCGTGTCGGCGCCGCCTCTGCCGAGCACCATGCCGAAGCACTGGTTGGCCATGGATTCGAGGTAAGGGAACACCGCGCCGCCGGCGATGTCAGGCGCGAAATCGAGATGCATGCCCCAGGTGGCCAGCGTCGCCCTGACATGCGGTGACTCGAAAGTATCCTCGAGCCAGGCGCGGGGTGACGAAAGCAGCAACCGACCTGTATCGAGCGCGCCGGCAAAACCCTTCTTGCGCCAGAGGTTCCAGGCGGTGCCGGCGAGCGCACGGCCGCTCATCGGCGAGCCCAGCAGCCGGAACAGATGCTCGGCCTCCGCCGGGAATGCCGCAACCAGACGGCGCCATGTCTGTGCGTCGGCGTCGGAAAAAGCGGCCATGCGCGAGGCGGTCACTTCCAGGTCGCTGCTGACGCCGAACCAGCGACCGTCGGGGAAGGCGCTGGCAAAACAGTCGGCCACCGGCACGAATTCCAGCCCGTGGGTTTTCAATTCATTTGCATATTTCTTGTGAAAGGCCGAGCCGGCGAACAGGCTGAGATTCATCGCGCCGAAATCGTGCCGGAAGCCCGGAAGCGTCAATTCGCGCGTCTGAACGGCGCCGCCGATCGTTGCATTACGCTCGAAAACTGCGGTTTTCCAGCCTTTGAGCGCCAGATGCGCGGCGCATGCCAGACTGTTGTGGCCTGCCCCGACAAATATGGCGTCGAACTCGCTCACGCCCCGTCCCATTTCCTTTATGCTTAAAGATAATTGCAGATGCATATGTTTTCGTCTAGTAGGATATTAAGGGCCGCGAGAGCCTTCAGCACCATCGAGAAAGAGGGAACAGAGACCATGGACACACAACAACTTTTAGGCGAAGTCGCCGGCCAGCTGCTTTCAGGCGCCATTCAGGTGGTCGACCTGACGGCGCCGCTCGGGCCCGACACACCGCTGATCAAGCTGCCGCCGGAACTGGCGGTCGACACGCCGAAGATCGAGATCCACGCCATCTCCGCCTATGACAAGAACGGTCCGTGGTGGGCGTGGAACTGGCTCAAGCTCGGGGAGCATTCGGGCACGCATTTCGACGCGCCCAACCACTGGATCACCGGCAAGGATTATCCGGACGGCGCCACCGACACCATTCCGGCGCAGAACTTCGTCGGACCCGTCAACGTCATCGACTGTTCCAAGCAAGCGGCAGCCGATCACGATTTCCTGCTCACCGTCGATCACATCAAGGCATGGGAAGCCGAACATGGCGCTATCAACCCCGGCGAGTGGGTGGTGATGCGCACCGACTGGTATAAGCGCAACGGCTCGGAAGCCGAGTTCCTCAACGCCAATGAGACCGGACCGCACACGCCTGGCCCGACCGCCGAAGCCATCCAGTATCTGATTAGCAAGGACATCAAGGGCTGGGGCAGCGAGACGATCGGCACGGATGCTGGAAAAGCAGGGGGAATGGAGCCGCCGTTCCCGGCGCATAGCCTGATGCACAAGGCTAACCGCTACGGTCTCGCCAGCCTTTGCAACCTCGACCGGCTGCCGCCGAAAGGCGCGATCCTGATCGCGGCGCCGCTCAAGATCGAGCACGGCACCGGCAGCCCGATCCGCGCGTTGGCGTTGGTGCCAAGGCAATAGGGTAGCTGCGGTCTTCGGGAGAAGATCATGTGCGGAAGTGGCACTGTGGTGACGGAGTGGGAGCGGCAGCCTTGCAAAGCTGCGGCTCTACGGCGCCGTAGAGCGCCAATCTCTGCTAGGAGCACGCATCGATGAGCGCTCCCGATCACATCGTCGTCGGCAGCGGCATCAACGCGCTGGTCTGCTCGGCGATGCTTGGCGGCAAGGGGGCGAAGGTGCTGGTGCTCGAGCGCAACGACCGCATCGGCGGCTGCATGCGCACCGAAGAAATCACCGCGCCCGGCTTCATCCACGACGTGATGGCGACGACCTTTGTCCTGTTCATCACCTCGCCGGCCTATGCGGCGCTGGGCAAGGATCTGGCGCGGCACGGCCTGGAGTTTTGCAACAGCTCCACGCCGACCGGTGTGCTGCGCCCGGACGGCAGCCATGCCGTCCTGCGCACCGACCGTATCGCCAATGTAGCGGCGATCAATGCGCTTGCCGCGGGCGACGGCAACCGGCACGCAAACGATGTCGGCGAGATCGAGCGCAACGCCGGTCTGCTGTTCGGACTGCTCGGTGGCAGCCTGTGGTCCTACCCGACGGCCAGGCTGCTGGCGGGTGAAGCCTGGCGGGGCGGCCCGCGTGGCCTTGCCGCCTTTCTCGGCAGCGCGCTGGTGCCGGCGCGCGGTTGGCTGGAAAGCACCTACCAGTCGGAAACGATGCGCGCGCTGTGGGCGCCCTGGGTGCTGCATGCCGGCCTCGGGCCTGAGGACGCGTTCTCCGGCCAGATCGCCAAGGTCATCGCCTTCGCGCTTGAGGCGGCCGGCGCGCCGATCGTCAAGGGCGGTGCCAGGAATCTGCTGGCCGCCTTCGAGGCCCTGATCAGGGAACGTGGCGGCGAAATCCGCACCGGCGCCGACGTCGCGGCTATTGTCCAAAGCGGAGGCCGCGCCGCCGGCGTGCGGCTGGCTTCGGGCGAAACGATCAACGTGAACAAGAGCGTCATCTGCTCGGTCACGCCGACCCAGCTCTACGAGCGGCTGCTCGGCGACGCGGCGCCGAAAGCAGACGTCGAGGCAGCGCAAAAATACCGCTACGGCAAGGGCAATTTCCAGATCCACTATGCCTTGGACAAGCCGCCGGCATGGCGCGGCGAGGGCCTGGACAAGGTCGCGCTGCTGCATCTGACGCCGGGGCTCGACGGCGTCTCGAAGGCCTGCAACGAAGCCGTGCGCGGCATGCTGCCGGAGGTGCCGACCATGTGCATCGGCCAGCCGCACGCGCTCGACCCATCGCGCTGCCCGGACGGCAAGGCGGTCCTGTGGCTGCAACTGCCCGAGGCGCCACGGCATATCAAGGGCGATGCCGCCGGCAAACTGCAAACACCGGCAGACGGTCGCTGGACCGAGGCGCTGCGCGAAGCCTATGCCGACCGTGCCGAAGCGATCCTTGCCAGCCATATCGATGGGTTCAAGGACAGCGTCATCGCACGCCGCGCCTGTTCGCCGGCCGACCTGGAAGCGATGAACATCAATCTGGTCGGCGGCGACCCCTATGGCGGTTCCTCGGCTATCGACCAGTCGTTTCTGTGGCGGCCGTTCAAGACGAGCCGCAATCACGCCACCGGGGTCAGGGGTCTCTACCACATCGGTGCCTCGACCCATCCGGGTGCTGGCTTGGGCGGCGGCTCCGGCTTTCTCCTGGCGGGGAGGCTGTGATGGAACAGAAGGTTGAAAAGCGCCAGCGCATCTCGACTTTGGGCCAGATCGGCCTGCAGCAATTCGCGCCCTATCTGATGAACCGTATCATGGGCCGCTACAACGCCACCTTACGTGACAATTTCCGCAAGCAGGGTCTGACCATTCCGCAGGTGCGCACGCTGGCTGTGTTGTCGGTCACCGATGGCGTCACCGTCAACGATCTCTCGGTCTATACCGTCATCGAGCAGTCGACCTTGAGCCGGACGCTCGACACGCTGGAGGGGCAAGGGTTTGTGCGGCGCGAGCAGGGGGTCACCGACAGCCGTATCCGCCATGTGTTCCTGACCGACGATGGCCGCGCCGAGTTCGCGCGCGCCTGGCCGGCCATGCACGACGCTTTCGAGGCAATGTTCGACGATGTGGACGATGCCGAATACGCGGCGCTGATCGCGACATTGCAGAAGATGCTGAAGAACATTCGCAAGCACGACATCTGATCTTACGCGCCGCCATCGGGGCGGTAACGGAAGGAGCCCAAAATGGCCGAACGGTCTTTTGCCAAGGAAGTCGAAAAGCTCAGGCTCGGCGCCGGCGAGGAGTTTTCCGGCGAAGGCATTCTCGCCATCACCAAGGCGCTGCTGCAATGCGGCGTCGGCTATGTCGGCGGCTATCAGGGCGCGCCGATCAGCCATTTGATGGACGTGCTGGCCGACGCGCAGGATATCCTGGGCGAGCTCGGCGTGCATTTCGAGGCGAGCGCCTCGGAGGCGACCGCCACCGCTATGCTTGCGGCATCCGTGCATTATCCTATCCGCGGCGCGGCGACCTTCAAGTCGACGGTCGGCACCAATGTCGCCTCCGACGCGCTCGCCAATCTCGCTTCCGGCGGCGTCACCGGCGGTGCATTGATCATCGTCGGCGAGGATTACGGCGAAGGCTCCTCGATCATGCAGGAGCGCAGCCACGCCTTTGCCATGAAGAGCCAGGTCTGGCTGCTCGACCCGCGACCGAACCTGCCGTCGATCGTCAAGGCGGTGGAGGACGGCTTCGAGCTGTCCGAGGTTTCCAACACGCCGGTCATGCTGCAGGTCCGTATTCGCTGCTGCCATGTCCACGGCCATTTCATCGCCAAGGACAACAAGCGCCCGGCAATGACTGTGGCCGATGCGCTCGAGGCGCCGCGCCGCGACACCGGCCGCATCGTGCTGCCGCCCGCGTCCTTCCTGCACGAGAAGGAAAAGGTGCAGAAACGCTGGCCGGCGGCGGTGGATTTCATCCGCGCCAACAAGATCAACGAGTTTTTCGGCCCGGAGCATGGCTCGGTCGGCATCGTCATGCAGGGCGGCATGTACAATTCGGTCATCCGGGCGCTGCAGCGGCTCGGCCTCGCCGACACTTATGGCGACACCGACGTGCCGCTCTATGTGCTCAACGCCGTCTATCCCTTAGTCGACGACGAGTTCCTGTCCTTCTGCGAAGGCAAGGACGCCGTTCTCGTCGTCGAGGAAGGCCAGCCCAACTACATCGAACAGGCCTTTGCCGCGATGCTGCACAAGGCCGGCCGCGGCACCAGGCTCGTCGGCAAGGAACATCTGCCTATGGCCGGCGAATATACCGGCCAGGTGATGCTCGACGGCATCGGATCGTTCCTGCGTGCCACCATCCCGCATCTGCTGCCAAGCGAGGTCCGCGCGCCGAACAAGATCGGCGACGGGCTCGACACCGCCGACCTGATCAACGTCGTCCCGGGCCGGCCGCCCGGCTTCTGCGTCGGCTGCCCGGAGCGGCCGATCTTCGCCGCCACCAAGCTGGTCGAGCAGGAGCTGGGCAAGCACCACATCGCCTCCGACATTGGCTGCCATCTGTTCTCGATCATGCCGCCTTTCGAGCTAGGTGCCACTACCATGGGCTACGGGCTGGGGCCGGCCTCGGCTTCGGCGTTCAATTCGCCCGATGCCAAGCGCCGCTCGATCTCCTTCGTCGGCGACGGCGGCTTCTGGCACAACGGCCTGACCTCCTCGGTCGGCAATGCCGTGTTCAACAAGAATGACGGCGTCATCGTCATCGTCGACAATTTCTATTCGGCCGCGACCGGAGGGCAGGACATCCTGTCGTCCCGCGCCGGCAACAAGACCAAGTCGACCAAGCACCCGATCACCGAGGCGGTGAAGGGCATGGGCGTCAAATGGCTGCGCCACATCGACCGCACCTACGACGTAACCAGAATGCAAGACACGCTGCGCGAGGCGCTGACGACGGACGAGAAGGGCCCGAAAGTCATTGTCGCGTCGTCCGAATGCATGCTCAACCGGCAGCGCCGCGAAAAGCCGCTGGTCGACAAGGCGATCAAGGGCGGGACGCGCATAGTCAAGCCGAAATTCGGTGTCGACGAAGATATCTGCACCGGCGACCATGCCTGCATGCGGCTGTCCGGCTGTCCGTCGCTTTCGGTGAAGTCGCTCGACGATCCGTTGCGCGACGATCCGGTGGCGCATATCGACCAAAGCTGCGTCGGTTGCGGCAATTGCGGCGAGGTCGCCGATGCGGCGGTGCTCTGCCCGTCCTTCTACCGCGCCGATGTCGTCCACAATCCGAGCCGCTGGGACCGTTTCCTTGAAGCCGCGCGTCGCGCCATGATCGGTCTCTTGCAGCGGCGCCGTGAAAACCGGCGCCTGACATTCGCCGATGCTTGACGCCGTGCCCTCATCGCGCTCGAAAGCCGGCGCCCCCGAAGACGAGCGCGTCATCAAGCTTGCCGTGCTGGCTGTCGGCGGCCAGGGCGGTGGCGTGCTGGCCGACTGGATCACCGACGTCGCCGAGCGCAACGGCTACGTCGCGCAATCGACCTCGGTCGCCGGCGTCGCCCAGCGCACCGGCGCCACCATCTATTATGTCGAAATGTGCCGCGACACCGGCCGCCTGCCGGTCTTCGCGCTGTCGCCGTCGCAGGGCGACGTCGACATCCTGATTGCGGCCGAACTGATGGAGGCCGGCCGCGCCATCATCCGCGGCTTCGTCACGCCCGAGCGCACGACGCTGATCGCCTCGTCGCACCGCATCGCCGCGGTCTCGGAGAAGATCGAGCCCGGCGATGGCCGCGCCTCGTCCTCGAAGGTGCATGCCACGGCGGAAGCCGCGGCCAAGCGCTTCATCGCCTTCGATATGGAGAAGATCGCCGCCGACAATGGCTCGATGATCTCGGCCAGCCTGCTCGGCGCGCTGGCCGGCTCCGACGCCTTGCCGTTTACACGCGAGAGCTACGAGCAGGCGATCGGCGCCGGCGGCCGCGGCGTCAAGGCCAGCCTCGCCGCATTCGGCGTCGCCTACGATCGGGCGCGCGGCTTCGCGAGTGCGCCTTCGGGCGACAAGACTGCAGGGCCGGCGGCCGCTGAAACCGGCTCGGGCGCCGCGACAGAAGTCAGCGGCCCGGAAAGCCTGTTAAAAGGCTGGCAATCGCTGGCCGCCCGGGTCGATGCTTTGCCGGCTCCTGTCCGCGACATGGCGCTTCGCGGCCTGAAAAAAGTGGTCGACTATCAGGACGTTGCTTATGGCGGCGAGTATCTCGATAGGCTCGACCAGGCAGTCGCGCTGGACGATGCCGAACACGCCTACGCTCTGTCGATCGCCGCCGCCAAGCATCTGGCCAACGCCATGTGCTACGACGACATGATCCGCGTCGCCGACCTGAAGACGCGCTCGAGCCGCGACCGACGCGTACGCCGTGAGGTCGGCGTCAAGGACGGCTCGGTCCTGCAGGTGACCGAATATTTCCACCCGCGCATCGAGGAATTCTGCGGCACGCTGCCGGCCGGGCTCGGCAGCTACATCGAGGACCGGCCGAAGCTCGCCGCCTTTCTCGACCGCCGCATCAATCGCGGCCGCCGCATCCGCACCGACAGTTTCGCCGGCTTTGCCGCTTTGTGGTTCATCGGCGGCCTGCGCCGCTGGCGCCGCCGCCTGCTGCGCCACAAGGTCGAGACCGCGCATCTCGAGCGCTGGTATGCGCTGGCGCTGGGCCAAGTCGGCCAGGACTACGCGCTTGGTACGGAGATCCTCAACTGCCGCCGGCTGATCAAGGGTTACAGCGACACCCACGCCCGCGCCCAGTCGAAATTCGACCGGGTGCTGTCGGCGCTCGACCAGCTCAAGGGCCGCCCGGACGCCGCAGACTGGATCCGGCGCCTGCGCGAAGCGGCGCTGAAGGACGAGAAGGGTGACATGCTCGACGGCGCGCTGAAGACTGTGGCGTCGCTGGGCGACAATCCGGTGAGCTGAGGCGCTCGTTCAACCCCGGCTGCAACTCAGTCTGGCGCCCATTTCGCCTTCGACGCGGCAGTCTGCACGGTGATTCTGAGGCCGATGATCTCGGCGATCGCGGCTTCCAGCACCAGAATGATCGTTTCCTTTCCCACATCGTCGAAATTTTCGGCGACATAGCTCAGGTCGCTCAGGATGTCGTCTTCCTCTTCCATGATTTTCTTCCCCTGTTGAACGTCAGGCCGGAACAGCCGACGATGAGATGGGCTTGGGCTGGATCTATGGAACGCGTTTCTTTCGCCACTGTCACCAAGGAAGTGAAGGCTATCCTGTCCGCTTCGCCAGGTCTGCCGACGGCTTGCAGCCGTGGCGGTCTGCCTGTTCTGTGGCCTTCGTGCCTACGGCAGCAGCAAACATATCTGCTCCAGGACAAATGACGCCCGGTTCCGAGCGGCTATTTGCCAAACATCCCCGGCCATGTGAAACGACTGTGTTGCACTCATTGCCTGCTGTTGTACCTTCAATATTCTGGAGGCGCGGGCTTGATGCTGCTTGAGCGAGAGGACCCACTTGGAGCTTTGTTGGCCGCGGCCGAGAGAGCTGCTGCCGGACATGGCGGGACCGTGCTGGTGCACGGCGAGGCGGGCCTGGGCAAGACCTCTCTGCTGCGCGAATTCGCGGAAAACGCCCACCGGGACTGCCGGGTGCTGTGGGGCTGGTGCGAGGCGCTCTTCACGCCGCGCCCATTGGGCCCTCTCCAGGACATGGCGCACTTGCTCGACCCGCGCGTGGCGGCGCTGCTTGAGGAGACCGCTGCGCCGGAGCGGCTTTTCCCGGCATTGCTGAATGCGCTGCAGCGCGCCAAGGGCACGACCGTGCTCATCTTCGAGGACATGCATTGGGCGGACAATGCGACGCTCGACCTCGTAAGATATCTCGGGCGCCGCGTCTCCCTGCTCCGCACCATGCTGGTGCTGAGCATGCGCAGAGAGGATTTGAACGCCGATCACCCGCTGACCCACGTGCTCGGCGATCTTCCCGCCGCCTCGGTACGCCGCGTGACGCTTAGACCGCTGTCTCCCCAGGCGGTGACAATGCTGGCCGAACAGGCCGGCCGCTCCGCCGATGGGCTTTATCGCATTACCGAGGGCAATCCCTTCTTCGTTACCGAGCTCCTGTCCAGCAGCGAGACCGAATCGGCGCGTGTGCCCGATTCCATACGCGACGCGGTGTGGTCGCGCCTGTCGCGCCTGACGCCGGGAGAGCGCGACGTCCTGGAGGTCATGAGCATCATGCCGGGCAGCGTTGAGCCGTGGCTGATCCGGGCCCTTCTCGGGGCCGAGGCCGAAGTGCTCGTCGATCGATGTGTCGTGCGCGGATTGCTGCGGCGGGACGACCAGGGCGCGCTGACATTTCGTCACGAGCTTGCCAGGGAAGCGACGCTCGACCGGCTCTCCCCCTCTGTGCAACGCTCGCTCCATGCGAAGGTCGAAGCGGCACTCTCGGAAGTTCCGGCCTCGCAGGCAAGCGCTCTGCTTTCGCGCCGCGTGCACCACGCCGGCGGCGCCGACAATGGCGAACGCGTGCTCGAACTTGCGCCGCTCGCCGCCAGCCAAGCCGCGCGCCTGGGGGCGCATCGGGAGGCGGCCTCGCATCTGGCGACCGCACTCAGATATGTCGACCAGGCCCCGCCGGAGCTGGCCGCGCAGCTCCATGAGGACTGGGCATACGAGGCCGGGTTGGCGCTGCTTGTCTATGACGCCATCATCGCGGCCCGGCATCGCGCCATCGCTATCTGGCGGCAGCTGGGCCGGATCGACAAGGTAGGCCTTAATCTACGCTGGCTGTCGCGGCTGCACTGGCGGCGCGGCGAAGGCCCGCAGGCGGAGGAATATGCGGACCAGGCCGTGCGTGAGGTGGAAAGCCTGCCGCCCGGTCCCGAGGTGGCAATGGCCTACAGCACGCGCTCGCAGCTCCACATGCTGCACTATCGTTTCGATGAGGCGATCGAATGGGGCGAGCGCGCGATCAGTCTGGCCGATCGGCTGGGCGAGGTCGAGACGCGTGTTCACGCCCTCAACAATGTCGGAACCGCGCTCATGTTTGCCAACCGCCCCGGCGGCGTTGAGCGGCTGGAGGAAAGCCTTGCCCTGGCGCTCGAGCACGGGCTCCACGACCATGCGGCGCGGGCCTATACGAACTTTGCGGAATGCGCGGTGGTGGCCAAGAACTTCGAGCTGGCGGAGCGGCTGCTGGCCGAAGGCATCGCATTCTGCACCAGGCACGACCTCGATTCGGCGGCGCAATACCTGCTCGGCCGGCAGGCGCAGCTTTGCATGGAACAGGGCCGGTTTCGCGAGGCCGCAACCATCGCTCAGGGCGTCATGAATGTGGAACGCCTGCCGATGGTGATGCACTTGCCGGCGCTCACCGTGCTTGGCACGGTCCGCGTAAGGCTGGGCGAGACCGACGGCGTCGACCTTTTGCAGCGCGCGCTTGTGGAGGGCCAGACGACCGGCGAGCCGCAGCGTATCGTCCCGGTTCGCCTGGCGCTGGCGGAGGCGGCCTGGCTTGCCGAGGATGTCGGCGCCAGCCACGCGCAGCTTACCGAGCTGGCGGCTATGAACCTCGACAATTTCCGCCCCCGGGACCTTGGCGAATTGTCGGTCTGGTGGCGTCGATGCGGAATGCCCGGGTCGCTGCCGGCGCAATCGGCGCCGATTCCCTCGCCCTGGTCCGCCGAGCTTCTCGGCGATCCGCAGGCCGCCGCGGCGGAGTGGACGCGTTTGTCGCTGCCCTACGAGGCAGCGCTTTCCCTCATGCAGGTTCGTGGGGCGGATGCGGGGGCGGCGCTCGCTCGCGCCGTGGCGATGCTCGACCAGATCGACGCGCCCGCGGCCGCGGCGCTCGCGCGCAAGCTTGCGCAGCGTCAGGGCCTGTCAGGCCTGCTGCCGAAGGTGCAGCGCGGACCCTATGCGGCAGCCCGCCGCCATCCGCTCGGCCTGACACGGCACGAGCAGAAGGTGCTCGCCCTGATCGCCCAGGGCATCAGCAACAAGGAGGTCGCGCGACATTTGTCGCGCTCGCCCCGCACGATCGAGCATCACGTCTCCTCGCTGCTCGGCAAGCTCAATGCCGCAAACCGCATGGAAATCCTCCTGCGCCTGCGCGGCGAGCCGTGGCTGCTGACGGGCACCCATCCGCTGGAACCGCACCAGACTGGATCATGATCCCAGCCGATTCTGTCGTGATGGAACAGGCTCTGGGTAGTTCCCGCAGCAAAATTTCCGCGAAAACTGGGAAATCGACCGCCTAAAAATGGGTGGCGGTACCGATTTGCACGCCCGCCGCTCCGCGTAGGCTTCTGCTCGCAGCGTGGATGGACCTCCCAACACCACGACGCCTTCACGATCCGGGGGAGAAGGCGGGCAACGGCGGCGGAACGGGGGCCGCCGCCGGCGTCCGTCGCTGGGGCGGATCGTACCAGGAGCAGGGGCGATGTCGGCAAGCGAAAAAGCGGATGCCCAGCGGCGCTGGCCAGGACAACGATTGGCACAACCGGTCGCGGTGCGGCTTTCAGGACCCGGAGGCTGTTATATTGCCGGCAATGTGCTGGGCCTCGGCATGGCCATGTTCATGCAGATTCGGCTGGCGTTAACCGAGGCGAGCAGCACTTTCGCCGCGCCTCTAATTTTCGGCCACGACCTCGCCGGCGGCTGGAACTCACTGGCGCTGCTGGTGGCGAGCGCCATCTTCTTGCGCAGCGGCGAGGAGTATCATCGCGCCCTCAGCAACGGACATCTCGACCCGTCGGCAATACAGCGCGCAGATTTTCTGTCCGGCACCGGGTCATTGGTGCTCGGGTCAAGTCTGCTGCTCGTCGGCAATCCAATCCTGGTCGTGACATCGGGGTTGCTCCATGCCGTGGGCAAGTTCGGCAGCGCCTTCAGGCTCGGCGCGCATGGCGTGGTGCTCTTCGGCCTTAAAGTGCCGGAGCTCTTCCGCCTTTCGGTACTGCTCAGCCGCTTTCCGGCAATCATCGTCACCGCGACCGAAGTCGC
This sequence comes from Mesorhizobium sp. M0601, assembly GCF_040320845.1. Classification (NCBI taxonomy): domain Bacteria; kingdom Pseudomonadati; phylum Pseudomonadota; class Alphaproteobacteria; order Hyphomicrobiales; family Phyllobacteriaceae; genus Mesorhizobium; species Mesorhizobium sp. M0601. The sequence goes on along the minus strand of NZ_JAMYQK010000002.1, from coordinate 71,860 downwards.
CCGCGTCATTGCTGACGCTCGCACCGATCAGATCCAGGCTCTCGCAATCCCTGCGACGCTTCTCGTCTGTTACCTGCTTTGGGCGCGCGGGGATATTCTTCTATTTAGAAAGTAAATCTGGAAACATCTAAGCATTTTCGCGCCATATGGTGAGAAACAGGAGTGGGCGCGCGACAGGGATTCTTCTCTAATCTGTAACCGACGCAGCAAACGGGAGACTGGCATGTCAAGTTCGCTTATTCTGTCGACGGCGATGCTGCAATTCCTGGCGGCATACACGGTGATCATGATCACGCCAGGCCCTATTGGCCTCGCGACCGGCAGCCTTGCCTCCCTGCACGGCTTTGGCAGGACGATCCCGCTGGTGGCCGGGATCGGCGCCGGTACCGCCGTGCTGGCGGTCCTGGTGGCGTTTGGCGCCGTTCATCTTTCCGGGTCGCTGTCGGTGCCGGCGGTCAAGATCGCCGGTGCGGCCGTCCTTGGCTGGATGGCCCTGTGCATCGCCAGAACGGCGCCGCCGGCGATCGGCGAAGCGCCTCGGCAGGCCGGATTGTTTGCCGGAGGGTTTCTCATCAGCATTCTCTCGCCTGAAACCGCCACTTTCTTCGCCGTCGCCTTCATGGGGCTGATGCTGCCGATCCGGACCTCGAACGAGATGCTGATGGTCGCGGCCATCGTCGCCATCATCGACATAGGCTGGTACGGATTCCTGGCCGTCGCGCTTTCGCGTCCGCTCGTGCGCGCTGCCGCGGTGCGGCATCATCGCGTCATCTGTCGGGCGGCGGGGATCGTGCTGGCAATGCTCGCCCTCGTCTCGGCGGCGTCAGCTTTTCCACTCGGCTGAGCGCTGGTTGAATCAGGCGCGCGGGATAAGTCATTTGGTGCCGCTTAGGTGACTCGAACACCTGACCCCATCATTACGAATGATGTGCTCTACCAACTGAGCTAAAGCGGCCCGGGAAGCCGAGCTTCCAAGATGGGCTGCGTGATAGACGCAACCGGCCGCGAATTCAAGATGGCAGTCGCGATTTCAGGACGAGGCAATTCGTGCCGCCTCCGGCCGGGCGCAAGGGCAGCCGCCGCGCGGATCTGCCGTTGGCCGCGTGATGCCGTATCGGCAGGCCGTCCCATCCGCCACGTTGGCCGTGACGGGAAAATCAGCGAAAAATGTTGATTCCTTTACCCAAAACCGCCGAAATGAGCTTTGTGCCCCTCGGCAAGGCAGAATGCGGCCGCTCGCTTGTTGATTGATTGGTCGCCTGCGGCTAACGATCATGGCAATGTGAGTGAAATTGCAGAGGGAATTCGCTTGGACGCGATCGAAAAAGCGATCCGCAGTGCCTTCGAGAAAGGCAATGCCGACGACCGGGCGTTTCGCGAGCGGGTCTATCGATCGGCTTTCGCGGCACTCGACCGTGCCCTGCAGGCTAATCCAAACGTCACGGTGGAAGTCGCCATCAAGCGGCGCAAGGCGGTCCAGGCGAAGATCACCGAAATCGAATCGGAATTCCTGCCGGCGGTTGCCGACGTCGCCGCGCCGACCGACAGTTTGGAGGCAGCACCGGAGGTGGAGCCCCCGGCCGAAGCTGAAGCCGCGCCGTCGCCCGATGTCGTCGTTGACGGTCCGGCGCAGCCGCCCGAATCCGATGCGCCGCGGTCGCGCGTCCTGCCGGTCGTTCCCGACATCATGCCCGATGCGCCTGTTGCCGAGGCGCCGGTGATCGACATGGGGGCCTCGGTTCCGACCGAAGCCGACGTCGAAACCGACGACGCGGAAGTGACGCCCGACCGCGACGACCGGCGGGCGAGGCGGCGGCGCCTGCCCTTGACCGCGATCTTCTTCGGTGTGACGCTGCTCGCAGCCGCCGGCATCGGCCTTTATTTCGCCAACCAGACCGGCGTCTTCAAATCGGCGACCGAGCTCGACACGGCGCCGCCGGAAGCGCCGCCAACGGTCGACGGCGATGATTTCACGCCGGACGACACCGCTTCGCCGCCGAAGCAGGGCGAGGCGGACCAGGCGCACGACTGGATCAACGTCTTTTCGCCGGGTGACCCGACGCAGGTCAATGCACCGTCGGACGCCAAGGCCGACGTCATCCAGGACGAAAGCGGTTCCTTCCTGCGCATCCGCTCGGGGGCATCCGGCTCGGCCATCAGCTTCGACGTCGGACAAGGCGTGCTGGAAAAGCTAGCCGGCAAGCATGCCACATTCGACATCATCGCGCGCTCCGAGGAGGGCCAGGAGACGCAGATTTCCGTCGATTGCAATTTCGGCGAACTCGGCGACTGCGGCCGCAAGCGCTATGCCGTCGGTCGCGAGCGCAATGAATATCTGTTCGACGTGCGCTTTCCCAACAAGCGTCCGGGCGCTGCCGGCACCATCGCCATTAATTCCGACTTCGACAAGCAGGGCAAGTCGGTCGACATCTACGAGATCCGCGTTTCTGTCGTTCCCTAAAGCACGTCGCGTTCCGGCCTCATGCGACGCGCTTCAGGTTCTTGTTTTGATGCATGTCGTTACCGCAAAACCGCTGCACTCTTTTTTGCGCGACATGCATTAACTATCGAGCAGCGCCTGCAGCGTCTCGATGCGGTCGGCTTCGGCCGCCGGCTTGTCCCAGCGCAGCCGCGAAATGCGCGGAAAGCGCATGGCGACGCCGGATTTGTGCCGCGTCGAGCGGTTGAGCCCTTCGAATGCTACCTCAAGCACCAGCCCGTTCCTGCGGTCGGCACGCACCGAGCGGACCGGGCCAAAGCGCTCGATCGTATTGTCGCGGACGTATTTGTCGATCTGCCTCAGTTCCTCGTCGGTGAAGCCGAAATAGGCTTTTCCCACCGGGACTAGCTCCTCCGATCCTTCCGGCCCGGACCAGACGCCGAATGTGTAGTCGGAATAGAAGCTCGAGCGTTTGCCGTGGCCGCGCTGGGCGTACATCAGCACGGCGTCGACCGTGTGCGGATCGCGCTTCCATTTGAACCACGGGCCCTTCGGCCGACCGGCCACATACGGCGAATCCCAGCGCTTCAGCATGACGCCTTCGATGACCGGATGCAGCGGCTTGCGGCGCAATTCCTCGAGTGCCTGCCAGTTGGTGAATTCGACCAGCGGCGACAGATCGAAGCGGCTCGGATCGAGCGTCCTGACGAAGGCCTCGAGCCGGCCGCGCCGTTCGCGGAAGGGAAGTCCGCGCAAATCCTCGTCACCAATCTGCAGCGCATCGTAGCACCGCATGAAGGCGGGGTATTGCTGCTGGATCTTGGGCGACACGCTCTTGCGGTTCAGCCGTTGCTGCAGGTCCGAGAACGTGCCCGTCGCCTGCCTGGGGTCTCCGACCAGAAGCTCGCCGTCGAGGGCGCCTGAAAAATCCATCGCCTCGGCAAGATCCGGAAAGGCGCCGGAGACGTCGTCACCGGTGCGCGAATAGAGCCGGCGAATGCCGCCTTCGCAAGCCGCCTGGACGCGGATGCCGTCCCATTTCCATTCGGCCGCGTAGTCGGCCGGGTCGAGCCTTTCGAGGTCGCCGTCGCCGACGGCATTCGACAGCATCACCGGCCTGAACAGCGCCAGCGCCGTTTTCCTGGGCTTTTCCGCTTTACCCTCCAGCCAGGCGAACAGCCCGATATAGGGCGGCGTCAGCCCGTGCCAGAGTTCCTCGATCTCGGCGATATCGACCTTGCCGAAATCGGCCAGTGCCTGCTTGGCCAGCCGCGCCGAGACGCCGATGCGCAGGCCGCCGGTGACCAGCTTTATGATGGCGAAGCGCGCCGACGTGCTGGCGCTGTCGAGCAGCCGGGCCAGCACCTGCGGCCCGTCGGAACGGCTCGCCGCCTGCAGCTTGGCCACCACCTCGGCCAGCGTCGGCTCGTGGTTCGCAACGTCGACCGGCGCTTGCGGCCAGACCAGCGACACGGTCTCGGCCAGGTCGCCGACATAGTCGTAGGAATAGCCGAACAGCACCGGATCCATGCGCTCGATCACCAGTGTGCGCAGCATCGCCGGCTTGACCGCGGCGATGGACAGATCGCCGGTAATGGCCGCCAGCGCCAGCCCGCGGTCCGGATCCTCGACGCTGCGGAAATAGTCGGTCAACAGCGTCAGCTTGCCGTTGCGCGACGGCGTCAGCACCAGCCGGTCGAGAAGCTCGGCGAAGCGGTTCATGGAAGGGGCGACGCCAATGAGAAAGGCTTGCCGCAGAGCGCCGTACCGGCGATTGCTGGATCCAAAAACACCATCAATCGCCCTCGTCCTCGTAGCCGACGAGATGCAGCGGCCTGGCGGCAATGCCTTCGAGTTCGCACCAGCGCACCAGAGCCTCCTCGCGGCCATGCGTTACCCAGATTTCTTCGGCGCCGGTCTCCTTGATCGTCGCCGTCAGCTCGTCCCAGTCGGAGTGATCGGAGATGATCAGCGGCAGCTCGACGCCGCCCTGCTTGGCGCGCTGGCGGATGCGCATCCAGCCTGAGGCGAAGCACGACATCGGATCGGGAAAACGCCGCGCCCAGCGATCGGCGAAGGCGGATGGCGGGCCGACGACGATGGCGCCGGCAAAGTCGCTTTTTTGGCCGGTCTCGACGGTCGCCGGTTCCAATGTGCCGAGATCGATGCCCTGGCTCTGGTAATATTCGCTGAGCTTGGCCAGCGCGCCGTGGATGTAGATCGGCTTTTCGTAGCCGGCATCGCGCAGCAGCCGCATGACGCGCTGCGCCTTGCCCAGCGCATAAGCGCCGACCAGATGCGTTCTCTCGGGAAACTGTTCGGTCGATTTCAGCAGCCGGGCGATCTCTTCGGAATCGGGCGGATGCCGAAACACCGGCAGGCCGAACGTCGCCTCGGTGATGAAGACATCGCATTTGAGCGGCTCGAACGGCTCGCAGGTCGCGTCCTTCTGGCGTTTATAGTCGCCGGACGCGACGATGCACGTGCCCTGGTGCGCGACCTTGATCTGGGCCGAGCCCAGCACATGGCCGGCCGGGTGAAAGCTGACGGTGACGCCGTCGAGCGCAATCGTCTCGCCGAGCACGGCGGCTTGCGTCGTTCCGGCAAAACTGTCGCCGTAGCGCAGCCCCATGATGTCGAGCGTCTGCTGCGTCGCCATCACCGAGCGGTGGCCGGAGCGGGCATGGTCGGAATGGCCATGTGTGATCAGCGCCCGGTTGACCGGCCGCACCGGGTCGATGAAGAAATCGCCGGGCGGGCAATACAGCCCTTCCGGCCGGGGATGAAGCAGGTCGCTGGCGCGCATGGCCCCAAGATAGGCGCTAATTCCGGCGCGGGAAGCCTGTTGTAAGTCACTGCTGACTCCAGCATAGAGCGCAAGCCGGCTGCAAACACCCGGCGGAACCCGATCGCATGAAACCGCTCCAGACCTCGTCCGGCGATTTGACCGCCGACCGCCGCGCCGACTATGCCGAAATGCTTTATGCATCCGGCGATCATGCGGCAGCGGCGGAATTGCTGCTCGGCGCGCTCGAACTGGCGCCGCAATGGCCAGCCGGCTGGTTCCGCCTCGGCGAGATGCAGGAAGCGGCGGGCGCGCGCGATCGTGCCGCGCAGGCCTGGACGATGGCGCTGCGGCTGGACCCGGCGGACAGGCTCGGCGCGGTGCTCAAGCTGCAATTGATCGGCAGGGCGGCGGCGGCCCAGGCGCCGCCCAGCGCCTTCGTCGAGACGCTGTACGACCACTATGCCGGGAGTTTCGAGGGTGAACTGGTCGACAGGCTCGGCTACCGTCTGCCCGAATGCCTCGACCGCGCCATCCGGGCAGCACGGCCGGGCCGGTTTTCGCTGGCGCTCGATCTCGGCTGCGGCACCGGCCTCATGGGCCAAAAGCTGCGGCCGATCGCCGACCGGCTGGAGGGTTACGACATCTCGGCCGGCATGCTGAGGCAGGCGCGCGCCAAAGGCGTCTACGATCTGCTCGTCAAGACGGACCTGCAGGATTTTTGCTATTCTGGCCCGAAAGCCGATCTGGTGACGGCGGCCGATGTGTTCATCTATGCCGGCGCACTCGACAGGGTGGTGAACAAGATTGCCGGAATGCTTGCCGGGGGCGGTCTGTTTGCGTTCTCCGTCGAGACGCTCCCGGGCGGAGAATCGTCTGACAGCGCCGGCTTCGCCTTGCAGCCGTCGCGCCGCTACGCGCATTCGCAAGGCTATGTAGAGCGGGTTCTGGATGCCGACGGCTTTTCGATCCTGTCGCTGCAGGCAACGATCATCCGGCAGGATCGCCGCGAACCGGTCGAAGGGCTGGCCGTAGTGGCAAGCTTGCTTTCCGGCAGCGTAAAATCTGGCTAAGACTTCTGCCGCTGCGCATGAGAAGCCGCAGCTGCGAAAGACAAGGAGCACGTTCATGCGCTGGAACATGACGGTCTTGGCATCTTGCCTGGCGATGGCCGGCTGCGTCGGCAATTCGATGTCCGAACGGCAGGACGAAAACGTCCAGTCCTCGCTGCTATATGACAAAGTGCCCTGCGATCAATTGCTGGCGCAACGAAACGGCCTGGCGCAGCAATATCATCTGCCGGTGGACGCCAAGCCGTCCTTCTCCAACCCGGCGACGGGCTTTGGCCCGTTCACGCCGGACATGCGCTCGAAAGCCAAACGCGACGCCGACCAGGCAAGCGGCAAGATCGACGCCATGAACCGGTCGATCAGCCGGCGCGAATGCGGCAAGCCGGCCAAACAGAACAAGCTCGGCCTGACCTGACCGGATCCTAATCCGCCACCTTCCACTGCTCGCGCGAGGCGCTGGCGGGATAGACGCCGAGAATGCGCATTTCGCGCGAGAAAAAGCGCAACTCGTCGAGTGCCAGCTTCACCAGCGGATCGTCGGGATGGCCCTCTATGTCGGCGTAGAACAGCGTCGCTGTAAACGCGCCGAGCTGGTAGCTCTCCAGCTTGGTCATGTTGATGCCGTTGGTGGCAAACCCGCCCATCGCCTTGTAGAGCGCCGCCGGCACGTTGCGGACGCGGAAGATGAAGGTCGTCATCATCCTGGCGTCAGCCGAGGGACGTTCGGCCCATTGCTTGTTCTTGGTCAGCACGACGAAGCGGGTGACGTTGCTGTCGGTGTCCTCGACATTCTCCTCGATGATGTCGAGCCCGTAGAGCGTCGAGGCCAGCGCCGGCGCCAGCGCGGCCATGGTGCGGTCCTTCATCGCGGCGACCATCTTGGCGGCGCCCGCGGTGTCGCCGGCCACCGTCGCCTTCCAGCCGTTCTTGCGGATGTATTTGCGGCATTGGCCGAGCGCGTGGATGTGGCTGTGCACGGTCCTGATCTCGTCGCGCCTGACGCCGGGCAGCACCATCAGCTGGAAGTGGATCGGCAGAAAGTATTCGCCGATGATGTGCAGCTTCGATTCCGGCAAGAGATGATGGATGTCGGCGACGCGGCCGGCAATGGTGTTCTCGATCGGGATCATCGCCAGATCGGCCTTGCCGGTCTCGACGGCGTTGAAGGCGTCCTCGAAGGTCGGGCACGGCAACGGCTCCATTGACGGGAACATGTTGCGGCAGGCGGTGTCGGAATTGGCGCCCGGCTCGCCCTGGAAGGATATTTTGTTGGTCTTTTCAGGCATGCGCGGAGTCTCGGGAATTGAGGGAATTTCTTAGTCGGAAAGGAGCGCCCTGGCGCGTTCGAGATCGTCCGGCGTGTCGACGCCAAGCGGCACCGACTGCACGATCTCCGCATCGATGCGCATGCCGGCCTCAAGCGCCCGCAACTGCTCCAGCCGCTCGCGGCGCTCCAGCGGCGACGGCCTCAGCGCAACGAAGCGTTCGAGCGCGGCGCGGCGATAGGCATAGAGGCCGATATGATGGTAGAGCGGGCCTTCGCCCCAAGGGGCGGTGGCGCGGGTGAAATAGAGCGCCCTGAGCCGCGTCGTCGAGAGTGGCGAGCCGACCAGCTTGACGACGTTCGGATTGGTCTTTTCCTCGCCGCGTACGATCTCGACGCATAGCGTGGCGATGTCGACCGCTGCGTTCTCGAAAGGTTTCAGCGCGGCGCCGATAACAAGGGGGTCGATGGTCGGCAGATCGCCCTGCACATTGACGATCGTCTCGACGCTGTTGCCAGGGTCGAGAATGGTCAGCGCTTCGAAGATGCGGTCGGAACCGGTTTCGTGGTTCGCCCGCGTCATCACCGCCTCGAAACCATGCGCGCGGACCGCCTCCGCAACGCCTTGCGTGTCGGTGGCGACGACGACCCGGCCGAGCCCGGCCTCGGCAGCACGGCGGGCGACGTGGACGATCATCGGAGTGCCGGCGATGTCGGCCAGCGGCTTGCCCGGCAGGCGCGTCGAGGCCATGCGGGCCGGGATCAGGATGAGCGTGGACATGAGGCGGGCAGGGGCTCGAAAAAGAGGGGGACAAAAGTGGCAAAAGGTCTCACTGGCAGCGCCCTTATAGGTGTTGCAACGCCGGAGCAAAAGACCTAGTTTCCGCGCGATTTGACCGCCTCGCAGGGTGGTTCACGATACCGACGGACGGAGTGGACGGATCGGTCCGCCGGAAAAGGGAGCCTGGGGCGTATGGATTCCAACGAAGTCAACAAGCTGCTCGCCGGCTTTCTCGGCACGGTGTTCATCGTCTTTTCCGTTGGCATCGTATCCGACGCGCTGTTTGCCTCGCCGGCGCCGGAAAAGCCCGGCTTCGCCATCGAGGCGACCGAGCCCGCCGAAGGCGGCCCGGCCGCTCCCGCCGCGGCCGTGAAGCCGATCGCCGAGCTGCTGACCACTGCCAACGCCGAAGCGGGCGCCGCCATCTTCAAGAAATGCCAGGCTTGCCACTCCGGCGAAAAGGGTGGCCCCAACAAGGTTGGGCCCGATCTCTGGGACATCGTCGACCGTCCGGTCGCCGAGCATGAGGGCTTTGCCTATTCGGCCGGCATGAAGGAGTTCGCCAAGGGCGGCAGCGAGAAGTGGACCTACGACAATCTCAACCACTTCATCACCTCGCCGAAGAAGTTCGTGAAGGGCACGGCGATGGGCTTCGCCGGCCTGCCGAAGGATGAGGACCGCGCCAACGTCATCGCCTATCTGCGCACGCTGTCGGACAATCCGAAGCCGCTGCCGGCGCCCGGCGCCTCGGCCGAAAACGCCCCCGCCAAGCCGGCCGAAGGTGCAGCCCCTGCCAAGCCGGCAGAAGGCGCGGCGCCAGCCGCCCCGGCGGCACCCGCAAAATAACAAAACTGTAATGACATTATCCTTGAAAAAGCCGGGTTCAGCCCGGCTTTTTCGTTAGGAAAAATGCATATGCGACGACAAAGCCGCTCGGTTGCGGTTTTCAGCGCCGCCAAATGATCTAGATTGGGCCCAGACGCTATGGTGACGGCGCTATATCGCGAAGAGGAGAACGCATGACGGTTGGCCGAGCGCGGGCGCTTCTGAAATCAGTGCTGTTTGTGGCTGCTTTTGCCGGCGGCCTGCAGGCGGCCTTCGCGGACGAATGGCGCACGACCTCGTCGCTGATCGGCGAATCCAAATACGGCGATAATTTCCAGCACTACGATTACGTCAATCCGGATGCACCGAAGGTCGGCACAGTGAACTCAGTGGTGCTCGGCACGTTCGACAGCTTCAATCCTTACATCGTGCAGGGTTCGCCGGCCGCCGGCTTCGCGCAGTTCGGCGGCGGCCTGCTCTACGACACGCTGATGGAGCAGGCGACGGATGAGGGCAGCGTCAACCATCCGCTGATCGCCGATGCCTACAAATACCCGGCCGACTATTCCTCGGCGACCTACCGGCTCGACCCGCGCGCCAAATGGCATGACGGCCAGCCGATCACCACCGACGACGTGATCTGGTCGTTCCAGGTGCTGAAGGCCAACAGCCCGATGTACAGCCGTTATTTCGAGAACGTCACCGACGCGGTTGCGATCTCCGATCGCGAGGTGGAGTTCCATTTCAACCAGAAGGGCAATCGGGAGTTACCTCAGATTCTCGGCGGTCTCGTCGTGCTGCCGAAGCACTGGTGGGAAGGCACCGACGCCAACGGCAAGAAGCGCGACGTCACAAAGCCGACGCAGGAGCCGCCGCTCGGCTCGGCCGCCTACAAGATCGCCAGCTTCAAGCCGGGGTCCGAAATCATCTGGCAGCGCGTGCCGGACTACTGGGCGGCCAAGCTGCCGGTGAAAGTTGGCCGTGAGAATTTCGACAGGCAGCGTTTCACCTATTTTCTCGACGACAATGCCGCCTGGCAGGCCTTCACCAAGGGCGGGCTGGACGACATCAAGCCGGAGAACAGTTCGAGGCGCTGGAACACGGCCTATAATTTCCCGGCAGTTCAGGCCGGCGACGTCATCAAGAAGGAATTCAAGACCGCGTCGCCCGAACCGATGCAGGCCTTCATGCTCAACACCAGGCGCCCGCTGTTTAGGGATCGCCTGGTGCGCGCCGCGCTGATGTATCCGTTCGATTTCGAGACGATGAACCGGACGCTGTTTTTTGGCTCCAACACCCGCACCAGCAGCTATTTCCAGGGCACTGAGCTGGCGTCGAGCGGCCTGCCGCAAGGCAAGGAACTGGAAATCCTCGAGCAGTACCGCGACAAGCTGCCGCCTGAAGTCTTCACCCAGGAATTCAAGCTGCCGGTCTACGACACCGCCCAGGCGGAGCGCAAATACCTGAAAACCGCGGTCGATCTGTTCGCCAAGGCAGGCTGGGTGATCAAAGGCGGCAAGATGGTCAACGCCAAGACCGGCGAACCGTTCAAGTTCGAAATCCTCGGCTGGAACGACACCGACCAGGTCATCGCCAGCCCCTACATCGCCAATCTGCGCAAGATCGGGGTCGACGCGACGCTGCGCCTCATCGATCAGACCCAGTATATCAACCGAGTCACTCACTTCGACTTTGACGTGGTCACTTCGATACTCGGGCAGTCGGACTCTCCCGGCAATGAACAGCGCGATTTCTGGAGTTCCAAGGCCGCCGATTCGCCGGGATCGCGCAATTACGCCGGCATCAAGAATCCGGTCGTCGATGCGCTGGTCGACCGGATCATCTATGCCACCGACCGCGACGATCTGGTTGCCGCCACCCATGCGCTCGACCGGGTGCTGTTGTGGAATTTCTACGTCGTGCCGCAATATTACCGTGCCGTGGTCTGGCTCGCCTACTGGAACAAGTTCGGTATGCCGGAGAAGCAGCCCGCCTATAGTGGCGTCGACCAGAATTCCTGGTGGGTCGATCCGGTCAAGGAAAAGGCGCTGGCGGCCAAATACAAGAGTGGCAATTGATGACGGCGCTGCCCCGTCGCGACTTCCTCGCCCTGGGCGGTGCCGCCGCGGCCGCGGCGCTGCTGCCCGGCCGGGCTTTCGCCACGATCCCGACCGGCGTGAAACTGCACGGCCTGTCGGCCTTCGGCGATCTCAAATATCCTCCGGATTTCGCGCATTTCGACTATGTCAATCCGGACGCTCCCAAGGGCGGCCGGATGAATTTCGCCCCGCCGAACTCCACCCTCAATCAGAGCTTCCTGACTTTCAACACGCTGAACTCGCTGGTGTTGAAAGGGGATTCGCCGCCGCGCACCGAGCTCTGCTTCGATTCCCTGATGGCAAGGGCAGTCGATGAGCCGGATGCGGTCTACGGCCTGCTTGCCGAATCCGTCACCTTGTCGCAGGACCGCAACGGCTTCCGCTTCAGCCTGCGGCCACAAGCGCGCTTTCATGACGGCTCGCCGCTGACGGCTGAGGACGTTGTCTTCGCCTTGAACCTCTACAAAGACCGGGGACATCCGAACCTATCCCAAGCACTGCGGCATATGACGGATGCGGTCGCAATCGATCCGCTTACAGTCAGCCTTACCTTCAACGGCCAGCAGTCCGCGCAGAATATCCTCGCCATCGTCGTAATGCCGATCGTGTCCAAAGTTTTCTACACGGCCAATGATTTCGACGCCTCGACGATGACCCCACCGCTCAGTTCCGGACCGTACAGAGTGGGGCGGGTGGTGGCCGGGCAGACTGTCGAATATGAACGCGTCGCCGATTATTGGGGCCGCGATCTGGCCGTGAACCGCGGGCTTAATAATTTCGACCGTATCCGTATCGATTTCTACCTTGATCGCCAGGCAGCCTTTGAAGCGTTCAAGAAAGGGGATACGCATTTTCGCGAGGAGTTCACCGCGCGGGTATGGGCGACCGGCTACGACTTTCCAGCGCTGAAGGATGGCAGGGTCGTCAAACGCGAATTTCCCGGCGAGAAAACGCCATCCATGCAGGCTGTCGCACTCAATCAGCGCCGTCCGCAGTTCCGCGACATTCGCGTGAGACAGGCAATCGCCTATTGCTTCGACTTCGAATGGACCAGGCGGGTTCTGTTTTTCGACTCCTACGAGCGTTCGCAATCGAACTTCGAGCGGTCGGATTACAAGGCCAAGGGCCTACCCTCACCCCAGGAATTGAAACTGCTGGAGCCGTTTCGAGCCGAGTTGCCGCCGGAGACCTTCGGCGATCCGGTGATGCAACCCGTCTCTGACGGTTCGGGCCACGACCGCAAGCTGCTGCGCGAGGCTTCGAGACTGCTTGCCGAAGCCGGCTGGAAGCGAACGGGCAATTTCGTCGTCAATGACAAGGGCGACCGGCTGCGGGTGGAAATGCTGGCCGAGGACGATGGCCTCGTTCGCATCTTCCTTCCGTGGTCCGAGAATATGAAGGCGATCGGCATCGACGCTTCGGTCCGGCAGGTCGATTCGGCGCAGTTTGAAGCGCGGCAGAGCAATTTCGACTTCGACTTCAACATGCTCGCATGGTCGATCGGAGCGACGCCAACCGCCGATGGTTTGGAGATCCTCTATGCTTCCCGGATGGCGAAAACGCCGGGGATGCGCAACTATCCGGGTACGGAAAGCAAAGCCATCGACGCGCTGATCGAGGCAGCCGGCAAGGCGCAGAGCCGGATCGAACTCGTCACCGCGCTCAACGCGCTCGATCGGGTCTTGCGCGCGCGGCTAGACTGGATTCCAACATATCATCTGGCGAATCACCGGGCAGCCTTCTGGGACATGTTCGGCTTTCCCGCTCAAAAGCCGGATTACGACTTTCCGGTCGAGACGCTGTGGTGGTTCGATAAAGACAAGGCGGCAAAGATTGGCAAAGCCTGAATTTCTTGCGAGCGCTGGCGCCGCCCCTCACCTGCCTGCCGGCATCCTCTCCCCGTATAGCGACGGGGAGAGGGGCGCTTTCATCGATGGTTTCGCCGATCATAAGCGTCGCAATAGAAGCGCCGAGACTACGGCCAGCCCCTTTCTCCCCGTCACTATACGGGGAGAAATGTCCGGCAGGACAATGAAGGGCGGCACCGTCTTCGGCAATTGGCCTGGGGCGATTGCCTTAGGGGCACCTTCAGACACAATGGTCGTCCTCAAGGAGGGTAAAGCCTGATGGGCGCCTACATATTGCGCCGCATCCTTTTGATGATCCCGACCCTGTTCGGTATCATGGCGGTGTCATTTGCCGTCATCCAGTTTGCTCCAGGCGGGCCGGTCGAGCAGGTCATCGCCAGGCTGACCAACCAGGGCGGCAGCGATCGCCTTGGCGGCGGCGGGGGCGATGCGGGCGGCGCCAATGTCGATGTCGCCGGCGACGTCGGCTCGAAATACCGCGGCGCGCAAGGGCTCGATCCGGAATTCATCAAGAAGCTGGAGAAGCAGTTCGGCTTCGACAAGCCGCCGCTCGAGCGCTTCGGCATGATGCTGTGGAACTATCTCCGCTTCGATTTCGGCGACAGCTATTTCCGCGACATATCGGTGCTCGACCTGATCCTGGAAAAGATGCCGGTGTCGATCTCGATCGGGCTGTGGATCACGCTCTTGTCCTATCTGATCTCGATCCCGCTCGGCATCCGCAAGGCGGTCAAGGACGGCTCCACCTTCGACGTCTGGACCAGCGGCGTCGTCATCGTCGGCTACGCCATTCCCGGGTTCCTGTTCGGCATCTTGCTGATGGTGCTGTTTGCCGGTGGCTCGTTCTGGGACTGGTTTCCGCTGCGCGGCCTCACCTCCGACAATTGGGACCAGCTGTCCTGGCCGCAGCGGATCGTCGACTATTTCTGGCATATGACCCTGCCGCTGACCGCGCTGGTGCTGTCGGCCTTCGCCACGACGACGCTTTTGACCAAGAATTCCTTCCTCGAGGAAATCCGCAAGCAATATGTGGTCACCGCCCGCGCCAAGGGCCTGTCGGAGCGGCAGGTGCTTTATGGCCACGTCTTCCGCAACGCCATGCTGATCGTCATCGCCGGTTTTCCCGGTGCCTTCATCTCGGCATTCTTCACCGGGTCGCTGCTGATCGAGAACATCTTTTCGCTCGACGGCCTCGGCCTGCTTGGTTTCAACTCGGTGGTGCAGCGCGACTATCCGGTGGTCTTCGCCAATCTCTACATCTTCTCGCTGCTTGGCCTGTTCGTCGGGCTGCTGTCCGATCTGATCTATACCTGGGTCGATCCACGCATCGACTTCGAGCGGAGAGACGTCTGATGGCGCAGGTGACAGCCGAAACGGCGCCGCCTCGGATCGCGCGGCCCTTTCTGTCGCCGCTCAACCAGCGGCGCCTGCAGAACTTCAAGTCCAACCGGCGCGGCTACTGGTCGTTGTGGATTTTCCTGTTCCTGTTCGTGCTGTCGCTGGTTTCCGAACTGATCGCCAACGACAAGCCGATCATCGCCTCCTACAAGGGCGAGATCCTGTTCCCGGTCCTGGTCGCCTATCCCGAGGAGAAGTTCGGTGGCTTCTATGCGGTCACCGACTACCGCGACCCGGTCATCCAGGACGAGATCAACGCCAATGGCTGGATGGTCTGGCCGCCGGTGCGCTACTCCTACCAGACCGTCAACAACGCTATTCCCGAAGCAGCACCGACCAAGCCGTCCTGGCTCTACGACAAGAAGACGCGCTGCAACCAGTATCCGAAAGGCGAGGCAGACCCCAATTGCAACGTCGGCAACTGGAACTGGCTGGGCACCGACGACCAGGCCCGCGACGTGCTGGCGCGCGTCATCTACGGCTTCAGGATCTCGGTGCTGTTTGGCCTGATCCTGACTGCCGGCTCGGCGCTGATCGGCGTGGCGGCCGGCGCTCTGCAGGGCTATTTCGGCGGCTGGACCGATCTTCTGTTCCAGCGCTTCATCGAGATCTGGTCGGCGATCCCGGTGCTGTATCTGCTCTTGATCGTTGCCGCCATCCTGCCGCCCGGCTTCTTCATCCTGCTTGGATTGATGCTGCTGTTCTCCTGGGTGGCACTGGTCGGCGTGGTGCGGGCCGAGTTCCTGCGCGCCCGTAACTTCGAATATGTCAATGCGGCGCGCGCGCTCGGCGTGTCCAACGTCACCATCATGTTCCGGCATCTGCTGCCCAACGCCATGGTGGCGACGCTGACCTTCCTGCCCTTCCTGCTCAGCGGCTCGATCTCGACGCTGACCTCGCTCGACTATCTCGGCTTCGGCCTGCCGCCCGGCTCCGCCTCGCTCGGCGAACTGTTGAAGCAGGCGCAGCGCAACCTCAACGCGCCCTGGCTCGGCATTTCCGGCTTCGTCGTCATCTCGCTGATGCTGTCGCTGCTGGTCTTCGTCGGCGAGGCCACCCGCGACGCCTTCGATCCGCGCAAGACGTTCAGATGAGCGACACCCCGCTGCTCTCGGTCCAGGATCTCAGCGTCGCCTTCACGCAAGCCGGCGACCAGTCGATCGCCGTCGACCATATTTCCTTCGACCTTGCCAAGGGCGAGACGGTGGCGCTGGTCGGCGAATCCGGCTCCGGCAAGTCGGTCACCGCGCTGTCGGTGCTGAAGCTGCTGCCCTATCCGACCGCCAGCCACCCGTCGGGAAGGATACTGTTTCTCGGCGCCGACCTGCTTGCCGCCGACGAGAGAGACCTGCGCCGCGTGCGCGGCAACAAGATCACCATGATCTTCCAGGAGCCGATGACCTCGCTCAACCCGCTGCATACGATCGAGCAGCAGATCGTCGAGGTATTGAAGCTGCATCAGGGCCTGGGGGATCGCAAAGCCAAGGCGCGCACGCTGGAACTTCTGCACGAGGTCGGCATCCGCGAACCGGAAAAACGGCTCGACGCCTATCCGCACCAGCTATCCGGCGGCCAGCGCCAGCGCGTCATGATCGCCATGGCGCTGGCCAACGAGCCTGAACTTTTGATCGCCGACGAGCCGACGACGGCGCTCGACGTCACCGTCCAGGCGCAGATCCTCGAATTGCTGGCCGGCCTGAAAAGCCGCAAGAACATGTCGATGCTGTTCATCACCCACGATCTCGGCATCGTCAGGAAGATCGCCGACCGGGTCTGCGTGATGACCAAGGGCAAGATCGTCGAGACCGGCCCGACCAAGGAGATATTCGCCAATCCGCAGCACGCCTACACGCGGCATCTGCTTGCCGCCGAGCCGAAAGGCAAGCCGCCGGCGGCCAACCAGACCGCCAAGCCGGTGATGGTCGGCAAGGACGTCAAGGTCTGGTTTCCGATCAAGAAGGGCTTCTTCCGGCGCACCGTCGACAATGTGAAGGCGGTCGACGGCATCGACGTCGCCGTGCGGGCCGGCCAGACGCTTGGCGTCGTCGGCGAATCCGGCTCAGGCAAGACGACGCTCGGCCTGGCGCTGGCCAGGATGATCTCGTCGACCGGGACCATCCAGTTCAACGGACGCGGCATCGATCAGCTGTCCTTCAACGAAATGCGGCCGTTGCGGCGCGAGTTGCAGATCGTCTTCCAGGATCCGTTCGGTTCGCTCAGTCCGCGCATGTCGGTCGCCGAGATCATCGAGGAAGGGTTGAAGATCCATGAGCCGAAGCTGTCGCCCGATGAGCGCGACAGCAGAGTCGTCGACGTGCTCGGGGAAGTCGGCCTCGATCCGGCGACGCGCAACCGCTATCCGCACGAATTCTCCGGCGGCCAGCGCCAGCGCGTCGCCATCGCGCGCGCCATGGTGCTCAACCCGCGTTTCGTCATGCTGGACGAGCCGACCTCGGCGCTCGACATGAGCGTGCAGGCACAGGTCGTCGACCTCTTGCGCAGCCTGCAGGCCAAGCACGACCTCGCCTACCTCTTCATCAGCCACGATCTGAGGGTCATCCGCGCGCTCGCCAATGAAGTCATTGTCATGCGCAACGGCAGGATCGTCGAAGCCGGACCTTCCGAACAGATTTTCGGCAACCCGCGGACCGATTATACAAAGGCGCTGATCTCGGCCGCCTTCAAGATCGAAACGGCGCCGGTCGGCATCGTCAGCGAGTAGATTTTCGCCAGAGATCATGCACAAAATCAAAACGCTGCCGCGCCTTGCGCGTCGGGACGCGAACGCTGTTGGTAAAAAGGGAAAAACAATCCGCAATGGAAAAAGGCCGCATCCTGCTTGCCCTCACCGGTATTCATCCGCTGCGCTGGCGCGAGCTGCTGTCGGCGGAGCGCGAGGTGGTGCTCGAGCCGAACGGCGCCGGCGATCCCTCGATTACCTATGCTGTGGTGTGGAAACAGCGGCCGAACCTGTTGTCGTCGCTGCCCAATCTGCGCGCCATCTTCTCGATCGGCGCCGGCGTCGACCACATCTTCGCCGATCCCACCTTGCCCGACGTACCGGTCGTCAAGGTGGTGGCCGACAACCTGACCCAGTACATGACCGAATACGTCGTCTGGCGGGTGCTCGATCACCATCGCCAAGGCATGCTCTACCGCGCCCAGCAGCAGAAGAAGATCTGGCATGAACCGCAGCAGCGGCCGGCCAGCGACATCTCGGTCGGCATTATGGGGCTCGGCACGCTTGGCCGCGCGGCGGCATCGGTGCTGTTGTCGCTCGGCTTTCCCGTCAATGGCTGGTCGCGCAGCGATCGGCCGATGCAAGGTGTCTCGACTTACGCGGGCGAGGCCGGCCTGATCCCGTTCCTAAACGCCACCGACATCCTGGTGGTGCTGCTGCCGCTGACGCCGCAGACGCACGGTATCATCAACCACGGCGTGCTGAAGGAGCTGCGCAAGCGCAACGGCCTCGGCGGCTCAGTGCTGATCAATGCCGGGCGCGGCAGGCTGCAGAAGGACGCCGACAT
Source organism: Mesorhizobium sp. M0601 (assembly GCF_040320845.1). Lineage (NCBI taxonomy): Bacteria > Pseudomonadati > Pseudomonadota > Alphaproteobacteria > Hyphomicrobiales > Phyllobacteriaceae > Mesorhizobium > Mesorhizobium sp. M0601. The sequence continues at coordinate 53,803 of NZ_JAMYQK010000002.1, read as the reverse complement.
TTTGCGCGCACTGGACGACGGCACGCTGAAGGAGGCCAGCCTCGACGTGTTCGAGGTCGAGCCGCTGCCGAAGACCAGCCCGCTATGGAGCCATCCGAAAGTGTTCGTGACGCCGCATGCGGCGGCAACTTCCGATCCGGTCCACCTGGCGCCGATCATGCTGCGCCAGATGCACGCTTTCGAGCGCGGCGAACCGCTGGAAAATGTGGTAGACCGCAACGCCGGGTATTAGAGCGCCGCTTTCCAGTCTCAGCCCCAGCCGAGCGGCACGTAGTCGATCTCCATAAACGCCGCGACCTCGGGGATCCAGCGGTCGCGGACGAAGGCGACGTGGTCGGGATGGTCGTTGTAGCCGGAATAGGCCCGCTGATCGGCGAACTCCATCGAGAAGCCGAAGCGGTAGTCGTTCTTGGGACTGACCTGCCGCAACTGCTCGAAATGCGTGACGCCCTTTATCGCCGTGAGAATCCTCTTGGCGTCGGCGAGGAACCGTTTTTCCTCGAGCGAATGCGGCGGGTGTTTCAGCGTGAACACGACGGTGTGACGGATCATTTTCTGCTCCTGCGATGTCTTCGTCTCACGCGCTGTCGGCCCAGGCGCGGATGAGGTTATAGGCGATCGCGCCTTTCGGCGGCGTCACCAGGCCGCCCGGATGTTCCCTGGCCAGCATCGACAGCACCTCGTCGCGAAAGAACCAGCGGCAATCTTCCAGCTCGTTGAGGTCGGGCTGGATATCGTCATTGAGCGGTTCGCCGAAGCAGCCGATCATCAGCGAATAGGGGAACGGCCAGGGCTGGCTGGCGTGGTAGACGACGCGGCCGAGCCTGATGCCGGCTTCCTCCAGCGTTTCGCGGCGCACCGCCGCCTCGATCGTCTCGCCCGGCTCGATGAAACCGGCGAGCGCCGAATACATGCCGGGCCCGAAATGCCGGCCGCGGCCGAGCAGGCATTTTTCGCGTGTTGCCGTCAGCATGATCGCCACCGGGTCGGTGCGCGGAAAGTGCTCCGTACCGCAGGCCAGACAATGCCGCTTGTAACCGCCCGCCCGCATCTCGGCTTCGGTGCCGCATTTGCTGCAGAAGCGATGGCTGGCATGCCAGGCGAGCAGCGCCGCCCCTTGCGCCAGCGCGCCGGCGGCCGCTTCGTCGATCAGCCCCTGCATATAGACCGAGCGATAGTCGATCGCCTTGATCGTCTCGGGAAGCTGCTCGGGCTCGACCCCGGCCGGCACCGCCAGCACCGGGCCGCTTTCGGAAAAACCGAGCAGGACGCCGTTTTCGAGCGATGCTTCGAGCGGCCGGCATTCGGCCACGCCGAACCAGGGGTCGAATGCGCCTTGCGCAAGCTTCAGATAGAGCCGGCCGCCACGCATCAGCAAAAGCCGCGCCGAGGGATCGGCGAGTGCCTTTTCGACGGAATCGTCGGCGCGGTTTTCGGACTGCCGGTCGATAATGTTGCCGGCGAAGCCGACGAACTGGCTCGGCTCGCGCAAGGGCGCGTCAAACAGGCGAAAGCTCATGCAGACTCGGGAAGGTTCAAGGTGGACACGGGAGAGGCTTATAGCGCTGCCTTGATCTTTTCCGCAAACTTGCGAAGGTCGGAGCGCTGATAGGGCTCGCGCAGGCCGTGCCCCCACACCGGGCCGGGCCAGCCGGGATCGCCTTCCGAGCGCGCAATGACGTGTACATGCAGCTGGCGCACGATGTTGCCGAGTGCGCCGGTGTTGATCTTGGTGCAGCCGGTCACCCGCTTCAGCGCCAGCGCCACCATGTTGGTCTCGAAGGTCAGCATCGCCTGGTCCAGCGGCGTCATGTCGTGGATTTCCTCGATGCCCGGCCGCTGCGGCACCAGCAGCAGCCATGGCCAGCGGCGGTCGTTCATGACGCGCAATTCGCACAGGCCGAGCCACATCAGCTGTTCGCTGTCGGCTTCCAGCTGGGCGTCAAGCGTGAATCCGGCCTTGAGGCCCGGCAGCATCGGCGTTTCCCTCACTTTTTGACGTTTTTTGAACTCCATCGACGCTAGAGCGGCTTCCCAGGGGCCGCAAGGGGCAGCAAGCAACATTGGCCGTCGCGGCGCTGATTGTGCGCGAAGAAGTGAGGGCCCGGGCAAATTGCATCAGGTTGGCGCTGCCCCGCCGAGGTCGACGATTTTGATCGCGGCCACATTTTGTTCTTGCTTTGTGCCGGCAGCTATGCTAGTAATCTCGCTATGGTGATTATTCGCACCAACGACCCGCCCGCCAAGGCGGGTTTTTGGTTTCAGCTTTCGCCGTCGCTCAAGGCCCCTATCATCCGCACTTGCATTTCATCGCCGGATTGCCGATATGGAGGCTGGGAGGTTGGTGGTGGACGGTCCACTCGCCAACCGGGTCAGGTCCGGAAGGAAGCAGCCCTAACGAGCCCGGAACGGGTCATTGTTCCAGCCTCCCGCCTCTTCGCCTTTTGCCCCGACATTGACGGCGCCAAGCCGTGCGGGCGAAACTATGCGCAGGAATCGGCCGCCTCCAGTGGCAGCCCTTGGAGCTTAACGGGCGAATGAGCGAAGCCGGAAACGAGGCCGGGAAATTGGACAAGCCTGCCGCCTACCGCGTGCTGGCGCGCAAATACCGACCGTCGAATTTCTCCGAACTGATCGGCCAGGAGCCGATGGTCCGCACGTTGACCAATGCCTTTGCCACCGGCCGCATCGCCCAGGCCTGGATGCTGACCGGCGTGCGTGGCGTCGGCAAGACGACGACCGCGCGCATACTCGCGCGGGCCCTGAACTACAAAACATCGACAGTCGACCAGCCGTCCGTCGACCTTGCCGTGCTCGGCGAGCATTGCCAGGCGATCATGGAGGGCCGGCATGTCGACGTCATCGAGATGGACGCCGCCTCGCATACCGGCATCGACGACATCAGGGACATCATCGAGCGTGTGCGCTACGCCCCGGTGTCGGCGCGCTACAAGGTCTACATCATCGACGAAGTGCACATGCTTTCCAACCAGGCCTTCAACGGCCTGCTGAAGACGCTGGAAGAGCCGCCGCCGCACGTCAAGTTCATCTTCGCCACCACCGAAATCCGCAAGGTGCCGATCACCGTCCTGTCGCGCTGCCAGCGTTTCGACCTCAGGCGCATCGATGCGGCAATGATCAAGGCCGACCTTGCCAGGATAGCCGGTCTGGAGGGCATCGAAGTCGAAGACGATGGGCTGGCGATGATCGCGCGCGCGGCCGAAGGCTCGATGCGCGATGCGCAGTCGATCCTCGACCAGGCGATCGCCCATGGCGGCGGCGCGGTCAGCGCCGAAGCGGTGCGTGCCATGCTCGGCCTTGCCGACCGTGCCCGCATCGTCGACCTGTTCGAACATGTCATGAAGGGAGACGTCGCCGCCGCACTTGCCGAATTCCGTGCCCAGTACGATACCGGCGCCGATCCTGCCGCGGTGCTGACCGACCTTGCCGAGTTCAACCATCTGGTCACCCGTCTGCGTTTCGTGCCGGCTGCCATCGACGACGCCTCGCTGTCCGAGGACGAGCGCCGGCGCGGCGCCGATTTCGCCAGCACGCTGTCGGTCAAGGTGCTGTCGCGGACGTGGCAGATCCTCTTGAAAGGTATTCCCGAGGTGCAGACCTCCAACCGCCCGGTCAGCGCCGCCGAGATGGTGCTGATCCGGCTGGCCCATGCCGCCGACCTGCCGACGCTGGACGAGGCGCTGAAATCGCTGGAGAACGGCGTTTCCCTGCCGGGTGCCGCGCCGCGCGCGAATGGCACGCCGGCAAGCCCCGGCCCCGCAAACCATGCGCCTGCAGGCGGTGGTGCCGGCGCCGTGGCGCAGGCGCGGATGCCGACGTCCAATGGCGGCGCCCAGACAATGCGCCTGGTCGAGACGATGCGCCTGGTCGAGGCCGAGCCCGTGCCGACCAACTTCGTTGCTCCGCCGGAGCCGGCGGTCGAGGCGCCGCCGGTGCCGGTGAAATCGCTGGCCGACATTGTCGCCCTTGCCGACGCCCAGCGCGACATGGCCTTCAAGGTGCTGGTGAAGCGTTGCGTGCGCCTGGTGCGCATCGAGCCCGGTCGTATCGACGTCAGCCTGACCGACGATGCGCCGAAGATGTTGCTCAATGATTTGACCGCCAAGCTGCGCGCCTGGACCGGCCGCAACTGGCTGGTGTCGCTGTCGAAGGACGAGGGCGGCCAGACCTTGGCCGAGATGGAATCGACAAAGCGCGAAAACGCCTTCCTCGATGCCAAGAGCGACCCGACGGTCGCCGCCATCCTGGCGCGCTTTCCCGGTGCCAAGATCATCGACGTGCGCATTCCCGATGCGCCGGAAGCCGACGAGGCCGAAGTGCCGGTCGAGCCGCCGGCCGACGACGACGAAACCTGAACAACCTGGACCAGCTGCAAAGGACAGTGCGATGAAAGACCTTCTCGGCATGATGGGCAAGGCAAAGGAAATGCAGGCCAAGTTCCAGGCCATGCAGGATGAGATCGCCACGCTGGAAGCCACCGGGCAGGCCGGCGGCGGCCTGGTCAGCGTGACGCTGACCGGCAAATTCGAGATGAAGTCGCTGAAGATCGACCCGGCGCTGTTCAAGGAAGACGAGGTCGAGATTCTCGAGGACCTGCTTCTCGCTGCCCACAACGACGCCAGGACCAAGGTCGAGCAGATCATGCAGGAGAAGACCAGGGCGCTGACCGCGGGCCTACCGATCCCGCCGGGAATGAAACTGCCGTTCTAAGGCTAGTGCATGTCGCGCAAAAGAGTGCAGCGGTTTTGCGATAACGACATGCATCAAAACAAGAACCTAAAGCGCGTCGCATGAGGCCGGTCGAACGCGACGCGCTAGTCAATCGGTATGCCGTTACAGTGGCCGAAGAGTGCAGCGGCCCAGTGCTCGCTCTACCGCCAACTGTGTCTATTGGGCAACTCCCCACACTTAATAACGCTTTAGCCATCTTTTTGCCTGAAAGTGTCTCATTCTTGCCGCAACCAGGGGCGGGCTGGCAGCAGAATTGAGGGGACACCTGTTGATCTCTACCCGATGGAAGACGCCGTTGCGGCTCGGCGTCGTTATCTCGCCGCTGTTTTTGGCCGCTTGCAGTCAGACCGCCTCGCACGGCATGTCCAGCCTGACCGATGCCATTACGCCGAGTTTCCTGAGCTCGCGCTCCTACAATTCCACGCCGAAGGAGAAGGAATGCCTGGAGCGGGCGATGTTCTTCGAGTCCAACCGCTCCAGCCGTGACGGCATGATTGCGGTCGGCACCGTGGTGATGAACCGGCTGCGGTCCGGCAATCACGGCAACACCATCTGCCAGGTCGTCGGCGAGCGCGGGCAGTTCGCGCCGGGCGTCATGACACGGCCGATGAATTCGAAGGCGATGCCCGACGTCGAGGAAGCCGCCGAGGCGGTGCTCAAGGGCGAGCGCAAAGCCAAGCTGAAGAACACCATGTATTTCCACACCGCCGGCCTGCGCTTCCCCTACAAGAACATGCACTACACCATGGTCGCCGGCGGCAATGCCTTCTATGAAAAGCGCGGCCGCAACTGGCAGCCGCTGCCGGACGAACCGGTGGTCGCCATGGCCCAGGCCAAGCCGCAAGCGCCTGCCGCTCAGGCCATACTTGTCGCCTCGGCGGAGCCGGCTCGCGAGGTCAAGCCGACATTTGCCAAGGCAACCTATGTTACCGCCGCCGCATCGCTGCCGGCAAAGCAGACAAGGGTGACCGCCGGAATGGCGACCCCGGAGAAGGCGACGGCGGAGAAGCCGATGCTTGTGGCGCTGCAGGAACCAATGCAGGAGCCGGATGCGGCCCGTTTTGGCGGAACCGCGAGCGAGCGGCCTGTCACCTCCTTCCAGGCCGCGCCGGCAGAGCCGACAATGTCGTTCGAGGCGACGCCCGAGAACACCGACGCCATCGGCGCGATGATCGCCGGCCAGACCCGACCACTGGAAGAAAACTGAGGCGGCAGCACTGGCCGCGACGTCGGCCTTCCCTTCTCCCCTTGTGGGAGAAGGTGGCCTCGCGGAGCGAGGTCGGATGAGGGGTGCTCCAGCTTGGCATCGACGGCGCTCCGGCCAACACCCCTCAACCGTCTTGGCGCTGCGCGCCAATCCACCTTCTCCCACAAGGGGAGAAGGGAAGAGCGGAGCCCCTGGCCGCTCAACTGTTCCAAAGCGCGCGGAAAAATCCTAAACCGGTGCGATGTCGAAGCGAATCGCCGGTCCCGAGATCGAACGCCTGATCCAGCTGCTGGCCAAGGTGCCGGGGCTCGGTCCGCGTTCGGCACGCCGTGCCGCGCTCCACCTCATCAAGAAGAAGGAACAGCTGCTGGCGCCGCTCGCCGCCGCCATGGGCGAGGCGGTCGACAAGGTGCGCATCTGCTCGACCTGCGGCAATGTCGATACCTCGGATCCATGCATGATCTGCACCGACCCCCGCCGCGACCCCACTACGCTCATCGTCGTCGAGGACGTGGCCGACCTTTGGGCGCTGGAGCGGGCGACAGCCATGAACGTGCGTTACCATGTGCTCGGCGGTACGCTGTCGCCGCTCGACGGCATTGGTCCTGATGAGCTAAACATCCGTTCGCTGGTCGATCGCGTCGCCGGTGGCGAAGTCAAGGAAGTGATCCTCGCCGTCAACGCCACTGTCGAGGGCCAGACCACCGCGCACTACCTCACCGACCAGCTTTCCGGCTTCGACATCAAGGTGACGCGCCTGGCGCACGGTGTTCCGGTCGGCGGCGAACTCGATTATCTCGACGAAGGTACGCTGGCCGCAGCACTGAAGTCGCGGACAGTGTTTTGAGCAGGTTGGGGGAAGGGTGCTCTTGAGATGACTGCGTTCCTTCGCGCCCCCCTCTGTCCAAAGCGCGCCAAACTGTTCGCGATGTCCTCGCACACCTGTTCGCGATGTCTCCGGTCCAAACACCCCCAAGTGGGGGAGATGTCCGGCAGGACAGAGGGGGGCGCGACAGAACGCCGAGCTCGCACACTAGCCTGCCTCTCGTTTCTAGCAGCCCTACTTGGGTTGATCCTCGCCACCCCCGCCTCCGCCGCAAAGATCGACGACCAGTTCCGCGCCTGGCTCAGCAACGACCTCTGGCCCGAAGCCAATGCCAAAGGCATCTCCAGGAAAACCTTCGATGCCGCCTTCGAAGGCGTCAAGCCGAACCTGAAGCTGCCCGACCTGGTGAAGCCGGGCGAGAAGGCGACGACGCCGCAGAAGCAGCATCAGGCCGAATTCGGTTCGCCGGGCGCCTATTTCGCTGAAAAGATAGTCCGAGCGGTGACCGCCGGCGGCCGCACCCGCGAGGCGACCAACGCCAGGACTCTTGCCGCGATCGAGAAACGCTACGGCGTGCCTGGCGAAGTGCTGCTGGCGATCTGGGGCCGCGAGAGCGGCTTCGGTGCGGCGAAGATGCCTTATGACGCCTTCGAGGTGCTGGGCACCAAGGCGTTCATGTCGACCAAGAAGGAATTCTTCCGCACCGAGCTCTTGGCTGCGCTCGAGATCGTCGAGCGCGGGCTTGCCCCGGTCGGCGCGATGAAATCGTCTTGGGCAGGCGCGCTTGGCCAGCCGCAGTTCATGCCGACATCGTTCCTCAAGCATGCCGTCGATTTCGACGGCGACGGCCGCACCGACATCTGGAATTCGACGCCCGATATACTGGCATCGATCGCCAATTATCTCGTCCATTATGGCTGGGTCAGGGGCCGCGGCTGGGGCTTCGAGGTGACTGTGCCGGACAGCGTCTCGTGCTCGCTCGAAGGTCCGGACCAGGGCAAGAAGATTTCCCAATGGGCTGATATGGGCATCAGGCGTGTGTCGGGTAAACCGTTCCCGGCGAGCGAACTGAAAGCCGAGGGCTTTCTTTTGATGCCGGCCGGGCGTAGCGGCCCGGCCTTCATCGTCACCCCCAATTTCTATGTGCTGAAGCAGTATAACACCAGCGATCTCTATGCCCTGTTCATCGGCCATGGCGCCGATCGCATCGCCCATGGCGACAGCAATTTCTCGGGCAATTGGGGCGCGGTCGGCGGGCTCTACCGCTCCGACATCGCCGCCCTGCAGCGGGCGCTGGAAGCCAGGGGCTACGATGTCGGCAGCGCCGACGGCCTGCCTGGCTTCAAGACGCGCCGCTCGATCGGCAAATGGCAGGCAAGCAACGGCCGTTCCGCTACCTGCTTTCCCGACGCCGACCTGGTTACCGCGCTGAAATAGCCGGATTTTCGCACCGCCGGTCTGGCCCAATCGACCGTTCTGCAAATGCTCGTTGCCGCGCTCGAAACCGCCGGATATGGTGAACCGGAACCGCACAAAAAATTGCCAAGACAACGGTCCGGGGATCACCGTTCGACGCGGCAAGAAATGCCACAACTCTGAGCCGGGAACTCAGGTCAATAAAAACAGGGAACAGTTAAAATGATGATGGAAAAGTTTGCTCTACGCTCCCGCTTCTTGCTCGCGGGCGCGGCCATGTCCGCGCTGCTTCTGGCCGGTGCGCCTGCCTTCGCGGTCACGCCCGCCGACACGCTGGTCGAGGGTTTCGCCATCGACGACATCATCACCATGGATCCGGGCGAAGCATTCGAATTGTCGACCGCAGAGGTCACCGGCAACACCTATGATCTTCTGGTACGCCTCGACCTCAGCGACACATCCAAGGTCAAGGGCGATCTCGCCGAAAGCTGGAGCGTCTCCGACGACGGCCTGACCTACACGTTCAAGCTCAAGCCCGGCCTCAAATTCGCCTCCGGCAATCCGATCACAGCGGCGGACGTCGCCTATTCGTTCGAGCGCGCCATCAAGCTCGACAAGAGCCCGGCCTTTATTATCGGCCAGTTCGGTATCGATGGCGGCAACGTCACCGAGAAGGCCAAGGCCGTTGATGACACCACGTTCCAGTTCACGGTCGACAAGGCCTATGCGCCGAGCTTCGTGCTGAACTGCCTGTCGGCGACGGTCGCCTCGGTCGTCGACGCCAAGCTGGTCAAGGAGCATGTCGCGGCGGTCACGCCGAGCGCCGACTACAAATGGGACAATGATTTCGGCAATGCCTGGCTAAAGACCGGCTATGCCGGCTCCGGTGCCTTCAAACTGCGCGAATGGCGCGCCAACGAGGCCGTCGTGCTGGAGCGCAACGACAATTACTACGGCGAGAAGGCCAAGCTTGCCCGCGTCATCTATCGCAACATGAAGGAAAGCTCTGGCCAGCGCCTGGCGCTGGAGGCCGGCGACATCGACGTTGCCCGCAATCTCGAACCGAACGACCTCGATGCGATCGCCAAGAATGCCGACCTCACCACCACCAGCGCGCCGAAGGGCACGGTCTATTACATCAGCCTCAACCAGAAGAACGCCAACCTGGCCAAGCCCGAGGTTCGCCAGGCGTTCAAATATCTGGTCGACTACGACGCCTTGAGCTCGACCATCCTCAAGGGCATCGGCGAGATCCATCAGACCTTCCTGCCGAAAGGCGTGCTTGGCGAGCTGGACGAGAATCCGTTCAAGCTCGACGTCGCCAAGGCCAAGGAACTGCTCGCCAAGGCCGGCCTCGCCGACGGCTTCACCGTCACCATGGACGTGCGTACCGGGCAGCCGACGACGGGCATGGCGGAATCGATCCAGCAGACGCTGGGACAGGCCGGCATCAAGCTGGAGATCATCCCCGGCGACGGCAAGCAGACGCTGACCAAATACCGCGCCCGCAACCACGACATCTATATCGGCCAGTGGGGCCAGGATTATTTCGATCCGAACTCCAATGCCCAGACCTTTGCCAGCAACCCGGACAATTCGGATGAAGGCAAGACCAAGACGCTGGCCTGGCGCAACGCCTGGGACATTCCGGACCTGACCAAGCAGACCGAAGCCGCCCTGCTCGAGAAGGACGCGGCCAAGCGCGCCGCAATGTACCAGGATCTCGAGAAGAAGATCCTCGATACCAGCCCCTTCGTCATCATCCACCAGCAGCTGGAAGTGGCCGGCCTGCGCAAGAACCTCAAGGGTTTTGCGCTCGGCCCGAGCTTCGACACCAACTTCGTCGGCCCCGTCTCGAAAGAGTGATGCCGGGGAGTGACGCCGGCGGACGCGCCGTATGAGCGTAGTTGAAAGCGAAGTGACGGCAGGGCGCGGCGGCGCCCGCGCCGTTGCCGTGACCTCATCGATCGCCCGGTTCCTGGTCATCGCGATAACGACTTATCTCGGTCTGCTCGCGGTGACCTTCTTCATCGGCCGCGTGATCCCAATCGACCCGGTGCTGGCGGTGCTCGGCGACCGGGCGCCGGCCAACGTCGTCGAGCGAACGCGCCGCGAGATGGGCCTCGACCTGCCGCTGGTCGAGCAGTTCTACATCTATGTCAAGCATGCCCTGAACGGTGATTTCGGCACCTCGGTGCTGACCACCAATCCGGTGATGACCGATATCCGCCGCGCCTTTCCGGCGACGCTCGAACTGGCGACGTTAGGAACATTGATCGGTTCGGTGATCGGCGTGCCGCTTGGCGTGCTGGCCGCCGTGCGGCGCGGCAGCGTCATCGACCAGATCGTGCGCATCATCGGCCTTGTCGGCTATTCCGTGCCGATCTTCTGGCTGGGGCTGCTGGCGCTGGTGCTGTTCTACGCCAAGCTGCAATGGGTCGCCTTTCCCGGCCGGCTCGACGTCGTCTACGAATACACCTTCACGCCGATTACCGGCTTTTACCTGCTGGATGCGCTCTGGCAGCGGCAGTGGGACGTATTTGCCGATGCCTTCCGCCACATCATCCTGCCGGCCTCGCTACTCGGCTATTTCTCGCTCGCCTACATCAGCCGCATGACGCGCTCGTTCATGCTGAACGAACTCACCCAGGAATACATCGTCGCAGCGCGCGCCAAGGGCCTGTCGGAAACGCGCATCATCTGGGGTCACGCGCTGCGCAACGCCGCGGTGCCGATGGTCACGGTGATCGCTCTGTCCTATGCCGGGCTGCTCGAAGGCTCGGTGCTGACCGAGACAGTGTTTTCGTGGCCGGGCATCGGCCTCTACATCACCAACTCACTGCAGAACGCCGACATGAATGCCGTGCTTGGCGGCACGATCATCATCGGCTCTGTCTTCATCGCCATCAATCTATTCTCCGACCTGCTCTACCGGCTGCTCGATCCAAGGACCAAGGCAGGATGAGGACCAAGGCAGGATGAGCACGGAAGCGATTCAAACCCGCCGCGACTGGCTGCTCAGCGAGCGGCCGGCGTCGCGCGTGCAGGCGAGGCTCGGCCGCGCCTATGTGGCGTGGCGGCGCTTTTCCGCCAACCGGCTGGCGTTTGCCGGCCTGCTCATCATCGTCGCCCTGCTGGTGGTCGCGGCATTCGCCGATGTGCTGGCGCCCTATTCGCCGACATTCGGCGACCTCAAGGGCTCGCGGCTCCTGGCGCCAAGTGCCGCGCACTGGTTCGGCACCGACGATCTCGGCCGTGATATCTATTCGCGCATCATCTTCGGCTCGCGCTGGACACTCTACGTCGTCATTCTGGTTGCCATTATCGCCGCGCCCATCGGCTTGCTGGTCGGCACCGTCGCCGGCTATGCCGGCGGCTGGACCGATGCGATCCTGATGCGCATCACCGACATCTTCCTCGCCTTTCCGAAGCTGATCCTGGCGCTGGCCTTTGTCGCGGCGCTCGGCCCCGGCATCGAAAATGCCGTGCTTGCCATCGCCATCACCTCGTGGCCGCCCTATGCCCGCATCGCCCGCGCCGAAACGCTGACGGTGCGCAATTCCGATTACATCAAGGCGGTGCAATTGATGGGCGCCTCGCCGTTTCGCATCGTGCTTCGCCACATCATGCCGCTCTGCATCTCCTCGCTGATCATCAGGGTGACGCTCGACATGGCCGGCATCATCCTGACCGCGGCCGGCCTCGGCTTCCTCGGCCTCGGCGCGCAGCCGCCGCTGCCCGAATGGGGCGCGATGATCGCGTCGGGCCGCCGCTTCGTGCTCGACCAGTGGTGGGTTGCGGGCGCGCCGGGCTTTGCCATCCTCATCGTCAGCCTCGGCTTCAACCTGCTCGGCGACGGCCTGCGCGACGCGCTCGATCCCCGAAGCGGTGACCAATGAGTGGCGACCAATGAGCACGCTTCTCGAAGTCGACGACCTGCGCGTTACCTTCCCGACGCGCACCGGCCTGATCGAGGCGGTGCGCGGCGTTTCCTTCTCGCTCGGCCGCGAGCGGCTCGGCATCGTCGGTGAGAGCGGTTCGGGCAAGTCGCAGACCGGCCGCGCCATCATGGGCGTCACCCCGCCGCAGGCCGAGGTGACCGCGAAGACGCTCGCTTTTGACGGCATCGACCTGCTGGCCGCCTCGGCGCGCGAGCGCCGCGCGCTGCGCGGCAAGCGTATCGCCATGATCCTGCAGGATCCGAAATATTCGCTCGACCCGGTGATGAGCATCGGCCGCCAGATCGTCGAGACGCTGCGCACGCATGAGAAGGTCTCCAAGGCCGAAGCCCGCGACCGCGCGCTGGCCATGCTGGAGGCGGTGCAGATCCGCGATCCGGCCCGTGTCTTCGACCTGCATCCGCACGAGGTTTCCGGCGGCATGGGCCAGCGCGCCATGATCGCCATGATGCTGATCGCCGGGCCGGAGATGATGATCGCCGACGAGCCGACCTCGGCACTCGACGTCACTGTCCAGCTCGACGTGCTCGGCATCCTCGACCGGCTGGTCAGCGAGCGCGGCATGGGGCTGATCTTCATCTCGCACGATCTGCGCCTGGTCTCGTCCTTCTGCGATCGTGTCATCGTCATGTATGCCGGCAAGGTGGTCGAACAGCTCAAAGCCTCGGAGCTCGGCCGCGCCCAGCATCCCTATACGCGCGGCCTGCTCAACTGCATGCCCAAGATCGGCGCCGACCGTCACCCGCTGCCGGTGCTCGACCGCAAGCCGGAGTGGGCAGCATGACGGCAGCGCTTTCCGTCGACAGGCTGGAGGTGGTCTTCGACCGCTTCCGCGCGTTGAAAGGCGTCAGCCTCGAGGTCGAATCCGGTGAATCCTTCGGCCTGGTCGGCGAGTCCGGCTCCGGCAAGTCGACGTTGCTCAGGGCAATCGCCGGCCTGGCGCCGGCCGCTTCGGGCACCATCGCGGTCAACGGCAAAACGCTCGGCGCGCGCCGCGACAAGGCGTTCTACCGCGAGGTGCAGATGGTCTTCCAGGACCCGTACGGTTCGCTGCACCCGCGCCAGACCGTCGACCGCCTGCTGCAGGAGCCGCTCGCCATTCACGGCTTCACCGACGGCGAAAAGCGCATCCAGCGGGCACTCGACGAGGTCGGCCTCGGCACCGGGTTCCGTTTTCGCTATTCGCATCAATTGTCCGGCGGTCAACGCCAGCGCGTGGCGATCGCCCGCGCCCTGATTCTGGAACCGTCGATCCTGCTGCTCGACGAGCCGACCTCGGCGCTCGACGCTTCGGTGCAGGCGGAGGTGCTGAACCTGCTGGAAGAGATCAGGCGCCGCCGCAAGCTGACCTTCCTGATGGTCAGCCACGACCTAGCCATCATCACCCACATGTGCGAACGGCTGATGGTGATGCAGAACGGCGAGGCGATGGAGAATCTGACCGCGGACGATCTTGTCGAACGCCGTGTCACCAAGGATTATACGCGCAATTTGCTGAGGGCCAGCGAGGGGTTCGTGCGGACGGCGTGAGTAGGCTTGCTTTCAATTCCCCGCGTCGTGTTCTTTCGCGCCCCCCTCTGGCCTGCCGGCCATCTCCCCCACGGGTGGGGAGATTGGCTGTCACCACTGATTTCGCCAATCGCCAACGTTATAGAAGGAACGCTGCCGACGAAGCTGCCAATCTCCCTCCTTGTGGGGGAGATGTCCGGCAGGACAGAGGGGGGCGCGAAGGAACGGGATTTGGCAACTTTGTGTCAGGTCGCCCGCCGGACGGGCAGGCCCAATCGCCCGCCGCCAGTGCCAACTTGAGGAAAACCTGAAATAAGCCCAGAAGAGTCTCAACAGCCATCAACGAGAGCGGGCGCCGGCCCGGTGAGGGATACGATGACAAATTCAGCCATTTCCGAACGCAAGAGCCAGTCGATTTCGCGCGGCGTCGGCATGACCACTCAGATCTATGCCGATCGCGCCGAAAACTCGGAGATCTGGGATGTGGAAGGCCGCCGCTATATCGATTTTTCGTCCGGCATCGCCGTCGTCAACACCGGCCACCGTCACCCCAGGGTGATCGAAGCGGTCAAGGCGCAGCTCGACCGCTTCACCCACACCTGCTATCAGGTCGTGCCCTATGAGAGCTATATCAGGCTGGCCGAACGGCTGAATGGCATGCTGCCCGGCAAGTTCGACAAGAAGACGATCTTCGTCACCACCGGCGCCGAGGCGGTCGAGAACGCGATCAAGATCGCGCGCAACGCCACCGGCCGGCCGGCGGTCATCGCTTTTTCCGGCGGCTTTCACGGCCGCACCTTCATGGGCATGGCGCTGACCGGCAAGGTTGTGCCCTACAAGGTCGGCTTCGGCGCCATGCCGGCGGATGTCTTCCATGCGCCGTTCCCGGTTGCACTGCACGGCGTGTCGGTCGCCGATTCGCTGGCTGCGCTCGACCGGCTGTTCAAGGCCGACGTCGATCCGGCCCGCGTTGCCGCCATCATCGTCGAGCCGGTGCAGGGCGAGGGCGGCTTCTACGAGGCGCCGCGCGATTTCATGACCGCATTGCGCAAGATCTGCGATCAGCATGGCATGCTGCTGATCGCCGACGAGGTGCAGACCGGCTTTGCCCGCACCGGCAAGATGTTCGCCATGGACCACCACGAAGTGGCGGCCGACATCACCACCATGGCCAAGAGCCTGGCCGGCGGCTTCCCCTTGGCAGCGGTCACCGGGCGTGCCGAGGTCATGGATGCGCCGAACCCCGGCGGACTCGGCGGCACCTATGGCGGCAGCCCGATCGGCGTCGCCGCGGCGCATGCCGTGCTCGACGTCATCGACGAGGAGAAGCTCTGCGACCGGGCCAACACGCTGGGCAACCGGCTGAAGCAGCGCCTGCAAGCGATCCGCGACGAAGTCCCGGAAATCGTCGATATCAGAGGCCCCGGCTTCATGAACGCGATCGAGTTCAACGATGTGACGAAGGGCCTGCCGTCGCCGGAACTCGCCAATGCGGTCCGGCTGAAGGCGCTCGACAAGGGCCTGATCCTGCTGACCTGCGGCGTCTACGGCAACGTCATCCGCTTCCTCGCGCCGATCACCATCCAGGATGGCGTCATGAACGAGGCGCTCGACATTCTGGAAAGTTCGATCCGCGAGGCCCGCGCCGCCTGAGCGATACGATTATTCTGCAGCGCGGACAGGCTCTCCTTCCTGGAAGGCGGCGAGAGCCGCCTTCAGCCCGTCGGGCCCGGTCGCGACAATCTGCGGCGACGGCGAAAAGCCGGCGCCGAGCATCTTGCGGCCAAGCATATGGTCGCCCGGCCGGTTGACCGACTCGATGCCGAGCAGCCGGCTTCCGGCATAGTGGTAGATGGAGAATTTGTTCTCGGCCACGTCGCCCAGCACGACATGGCTGTCGCCGCCCGAAATCAGGCCGACCATCTGCAGCTTCATGTCGCCGATATCGGACCAGAACCACGGCACCGCCGAGTAATTGTCGGTGTGGCCGGCGATGGTGCGTGCGGCGAGCCGCGCCTGGTCAGTGGCGTTCTGCACCGATTCCAGCCGCACGTCGCCGCCGGTGAACCAGTGCCGGTAAGACGCCGCGTCGCCGATGGCGAGGATTTCCGGCACCGACGTACGCATCTGCTGGTCGACGCGGATGCCGTTGGCGATGACAATGCCGGCGGCTTCGGCCAGTTCGACATTCGGCACGACGCCGATACCGATGACGACCATCTGCGCCGGCAATCTTTCGCCGGATGAGGTGATTGCAGCCGAAACACGGCCGTTCTCGTCCTCCAGCCGTTCGATGGTGGTGCCGGTAAGGATGCGCACACCGGTGGCCTCCAGCCGCTGGCGCACATGGCCGGCGATGACCGGTGCCACGGCGCGGCCGAGCAACCGGTCGACCGCCTCGACCACCGTGACCTTGCGGCCTGCCGCGGTGAGCGTCGCGGCAATCTCCAGGCCGATGAAGCCGCCGCCGAGGATGACGACCTCCTCGCTTTGCGCGCTCAATTCGCGGATCAGGCGGGCATCGCCGAGCGAGCGCAGCGACACAACGCCGGAAAGCTCCGAACCCGGCAGCGGCAGCAGGCGCGGCCGCGCGCCGGTGGCGAGGATCAGCCGGTCAAACGGCAACACACCGCCGCCCGATATCTCCAGCCTGCGGCCGCCTACGTCGATCCGCTCGACCCGGATGCCTGGCCGGAAGTCGATGGCGCTGCCGGTATAAAAAGCCTCGCCGCGCAACGGCTGCGGCTTTGCTTGCTGATCCTTGATGAAGGTCTTCGACAGCGGCGGCTTGTGGTAGGGCAATTCGTTTTCGTCGCCGACCAGGATCACCGGGCCGTCATAGCCTTCTTCGCGCAGGCTGGCGGCCGCTTGCACGCCCGCATGACCCGCACCGACAATGACGACCCCGTTCTTCATAACAGCCCGATTCCTCATCCAAATCTAGGACGTCTCGCCAGGTGGCGATTGTCCGGCGCCGCCGCAAGAGCGCCGATCCGGGTCGCACCCGGAACGGCCGCCTGTCAACTGCGTCATGCGCCGGCATTCCTCATACGTCGGTGTTAAAGTTGACAGTTCTAGTTTAGAATAATTCTAAACTATTGTTTCAATTGAATTTTTTCTACGCCACCAGTTGACATCCGGCGTCTTCGCCGTTTTATGGAAGCTCGCGCGTCAGCGCATCCCTTTGATGTCTGGGCCTTGAACCCTTTCGATTGGAGGCATTTCGGTGTCTTTCTTCCGCGAACCGCGCGATGGCGCGACCCTTCTTTGCCCGCTGGCAGCTGCCCGCCGAGGCGCCGGCATTTCATTGATTCCCGAGGAGAGACAATCATGAGAACGATGATCACGGCGCGGTATGGCGGCAGGCTTGCGGCGATCGGCGCCACCGCGATGCTGACGGCGGCCGTGTTCGTGCTGCCGGCCAAGGCGCAAACCGATGCCAAGGCGGTCATCAAGACCTATTCCGACATTGCACTCGCCAAATACGAGGATTCGCTGATCGCGGCCGAGGCGCTCGACAAGGCTGTCGATGCGCTGCTCGCCAAGCCATCTGCCGAAACGCTGAACGCCGCCCGCGAGGCCTGGAAGGCATCGCGCGTTCCCTATCAGCAGACCGAGGTCTATCGCTTCGGCAACGCCATCGTCGATGACTGGGAAGGCAAGGTGAACTCCTGGCCGCTCGACGAAGGCTTGATCGACTATGTCGCCAAGAGCTACGGCACCGAGTCGGACGCCAACGCGCTCTACACCGCCAATGTGATCGCCAACAAGTCGATCGAGATCAACGGCAAGAAGATCGACGCCACCGACCTGACGCCGGAGTTCCTCTCCGGCACCCTGCAGGAGGCCGGCGGTATCGAGGCCAATGTGGCGACCGGCTATCACGCCATCGAGTTCCTGCTTTGGGGCCAGGACCTGCACGGCACCGGTCCGGGCGCCGGCGAACGGCCCTACACCGATTACGACCTCGCCAATTGCACCGGCGGCAATTGCGACCGTCGCGGACAGTATCTGAAATCGGCGAGCGACCTTCTGGTTTCCGATCTAAAAGATATGGTCGACGACTGGAAGGAAGGCGGCGCCGCCCGCAAGAACCTTGTCGATGGCGAGCCGAACGCCGCCATTTCGACCATCTTCACCGGCATGGGCTCGCTGTCCTATGGCGAGCTCGCCGGAGAGCGGATGAAGCTCGGCCTCTTGTTGCACGACCCGGAAGAGGAGCACGATTGCTTCTCCGACAATACCTACAACTCCCATCTTTACGATGCGATCGGCATCCGTGCCGCCTATCACGGCAGCTACAAGCGGCTCGACGGCACTGTCGTCGAGGGGCCGTCGGTCGCCGACATGGTCAAGGCGGCCGACCCGGCGGTTGACAAGGAATTGTCGGACAAACTGGACGTCACCGTCGCCAAGATGGAGGCCATCAAGGCACGGGCGCTTGCCGGCGAGGCCTATGACCAGCAGATCGGAGAAGGCAACACGGAAGGCAATGCCACTGTGCAGGCGGCGAGCGACGCGCTGGTCGATCAGACCAAGTCGATCGAACGCGCCGTCGGTACCCTGAAGCTCAATGCGATAGCCTTCGAGGGCTCGGACAGCCTCGATTCACCGGACAAGGTGTTCCAATAGACTATCGAAACCACCAGCCACGCGACGCAACGAAGCGCCGTTAGCCAGAGCGACAAATGCTGATCTGCCATTGCAACATCATCACCGAAAAGGAGATAGAGCAGACGATCGTCGGACTGCTGGATGAGGACCCCTGGCAGCTGATCGTGCCGGCGAAGGTCTATCACGCCATGCACAAGCGCGGTCGCTGTTGCGGCTGCTTCCCAAATGTGGTCGAAACGATCATTCGGGTCACCGAAAATTACCATGCCCGCTCGGCGGCGAGTGGCGTGGACATCGTTTCACACCTGGATCGCGTCAGAGGCCTGCGCGTCCAATACGGGAGCAGAACCCATGAAAGGCGAACAGCAGATCATAGAGCGGCTTAACGAGGCTCTGTTTCTGGAACTTGGGGCGGTCAATCAATACTGGGTGCATTTCCGGCTGCTGGAAGACTGGGGATATGCCAAGCTAGCGAAGAAGGAACGCGCTGAATCGATCGAGGAAATGCACCATGCCGACCGGCTCGTGGCGCGCATCATCTTCCTCGAGGGCCATCCGAACCTGCAGTCCGTGGCGCCGCTGCGCATCGGGCAGAATGTCAAGGAAGTGCTCGAATCCGATCTTGCCGGCGAATATGACGCGCGCACCGCCTACAAGCGTTCGCGCGAGGTTTGTAACGAAGCAGGCGACTACGTGACGATGAAGCTGTTCGAGGAATTGCTGGCTGACGAGGAAGGTCACATCGACTTTCTCGAGACGCAACTCGACCTGCTCGCCTCGATCGGCGAAGAAAAGTACGGTCAACTCAACGCAGCGTCGGCCGACGAGGCGGAATAAGGACATGCCGGAATGCGGCGCCCCCTAGATTTGATGCGCCGCTTGCGGCCGGCCGAGCATTGTGGCCTGCCGTCTCAGAAGAAGCCGCGATGCGGTATCCTTCGCGGCGCCTTTCTTGCCGTGGTGGCGACGCTCACAGCCTCGGCGCTGGCCGGGGCGCCGCAACCGGCGGGGCTTGCCACCAGCCGCACGGATCTGACGCCGAAGGATCTGGCGCGCGTCATCGCCATCACCAGGCCGACCAGCGATTTCTCCAAGCCCGAGCAATTCGAGCTGATGCAGGGCGGCGCCGGCACCTCGAAGAAGGACGTCAACAAGGACGCCTTCTCGCAATCCTCCGCCAACATCAGCTTCGAGGAAGAGGGCACCTTCAAGCTCGGCAACGCCATTTTCCGCAAGAACTGGGTGTCCTCGCCATCCTCGACACAAGCCTCGGATGGGCTCGGTCCGTTGTTCAACGAGCGCGCCTGCCAGAACTGTCATCTGAAGGACGGTCGCGGCCATCCGCCCCAAGGCGACAGCGGCACCACCTCGATGTTCCTGCGCCTGGCAAGGGAAGCCAGTACCGAGGAGGAGAAAGCCGCGCTCGCCGATCACAAGGTGCTCAACTTTCCCGACCCGGTCTATGGCACACAACTTCAGGAACTAGCCGTTCCCGGCCTGCAGGGCGAAGGCAGGATGCATGTCGATTATCAGGAGCAAAAAGTAAAACTGGCGGACGGCAGCGTCGTGTCGCTGCGCAAGCCGAGCTATTCGGTCGAGGGTCTCGCCTACGGGCCGCTCGATCCGCACACCACGCTGTCGCCGCGCATGACACCGCCGATGATCGGCCTTGGCCTGGTCGAGCAGATCGCTCCTGCCGACATCCTTACGCGTGCCGATGCGGCCGACCGCGATGGTGACGGGATTTCCGGCAGGCCAAACATAATACGCGACGCCAGCAGCGGTGAACTGGCGCTCGGCCGTTTCGGCTGGAAGGCGCAGGCGGCATCGATCCGCCAGCAATCGGCGGACGCTTTTGCCGGCGATATTGGCATTTCGACGCCCGAAGTGCCGAAGCACTGGGGCGATTGCAGCGCCGCGGAAAAGACCTGCCTTGCCCTACCTAACGGTGTACAGGAGCGCCTCGGTCCGGTTGAAGCTCCACCGCCGGTCATGGACCTCGTGACCTTCTATTCGCAAAACCTTGCCGTGCCGGCTCGGCGCGATCTCGACGGACCGGACGTGCTCGCCGGCAAAAAACTGTTCTACGATATGGGCTGCATCTCCTGCCATACGCCGAAATTCGTCACCCGTCGCGGCACCCCGAACAAGGCGCAGGCCTTCCAGCTGATCTGGCCGTATTCCGATTTCCTGCTGCATGACATGGGACCCGGTCTTGCCGACGGACAGGCGGTGGGCGAGGCCACGGGAAGCGAATGGCGCACGCCGCCGCTGTGGGGCATCGGGCTCACCCGGACCGTCAGCGGCAACACCTTCTTCCTGCATGACGGGCGCGCACGCAGCCCGGCCGAGGCGATTCTGTGGCATGGCGGCGAGGGCCAGAAGGCGCGTGACCGCTTTGCCGCTGCCGATGCGGCCGACCGCGCCGCGCTGATCAAGTTTCTGGAGTCGCTCTGATGCGGAAGCGTCTTGCATTCGCTCTGATGCTGGTCCTCGCCGGTGCGCTGCCGGCATCCGCGACGGTGAAGGCTTCGGATGTGATCCAGCGGGCGATCGACGGCTTCGTCCGCCCGGCCTATGCCAGATTGCATGACCATGCGGACAGCTTGGCCAAGACCATGCACGCGCTTTGCCAAGCGCCCTCGCGAGACAATCTCGATGCGGCACGCGACGAATTCTCAGGCGTCGTGGATGCCTGGTCGGTGGTGGAAATCATCCGTTTCGGGCCGATCGCGGAAAACAACCGGCTTGAGCGCATGCTGTTTTGGCCGGATCGCAAGAGCATCGGCCTGAAGCAGGTGCAGGCAGCACTTGCCGGCAAGGATCCGACAGCCGCCGATCCGGCCCAGCTGGCTACAAAGAGCGTCGCCATGCAAGGGCTCGGCGCACTGGAATTCGTCCTCTACGGCGACGGAGCCGGTCAATTGGTCGGCAGGGACGACGCCTATCGCTGCGCCTACGGTGCGGCCATTGCCGGCAATGTCGAGACGATTGCCGGCGAGGTTGGCGATGCCTGGAACGAGCCCAACGGCTTTGCCGCGCTCTGGGCCAATCCGGGTCCGCAGAACGCGCTCTACCACGACGGCACCGAAGCGGTGACCGAACTGGTCGGCGTCTTCATCAACGAGCTGGAAATGGTCCGCGACGTACGCCTGAAAGGCTTCCTGGGCGCCAAGCCGGAGGCCGACAAACCGAAACAGGCGATCTATTGGCGCTCGCAAAACACCGCCCGCTCGCTGACCGGGAATCTGGCGGGCATGGACACGCTGTTCCAGGCCTCGCAGCTTGGCGACGCGCTGCCGCCCGATGCGCGCTGGATGGCAGAATCGGTCCACATCCAGCTCACCAACGGGATCGAGGCGGCCAAGGCGATCAGGGGACCGATCGACAAGGCACTTGCCGATCCGGCGCTGCGCCAGAAGCTCGACTATTTCTCGCTGGTGACATCCAGCCTGACGACCCTGATCGGCACCAGGCTGACCGCCGAATTCGGCCTGACCGCCGGGTTCTCGTCATTGGATGGTGACTGATCATGAGGACGCCGCTGATCGATCGGCGCGATTTCCTGAGGGCCGCAGGCGCTGGTTTCGTAGCGGCGATGGCGCCGTCGGCCTGGGCAAAGACAATCGACGCCGACGCGGTCTTCGCCACCGCTTTCGTCAAGCGCGACGGCAGCTATGGCGCGGCCGTCCTGTCCGAGGCCGGCAAGTTGTTGCACACGATCGATCTGCCCGATCGGGGCCACGACGTTACCTTCGACCCGGTGTCCAATCGTTCGGTGGTGTTTGCCAGGCAGCCGGGCACCTTTGCTGTCGTCTTCGACCATACCGGCCGCTATAAACCGCACACCATTGCCAGCGTTGCCGGCCGGCATTTCTTCGGCCATGGTGTGTTCTCGGCCGATGGCACGCTGCTCTACGCAACCGAGAACGATTTCGACAATGCCGCCGGCGTCGTCGGCGTCTATGACGCGCATGCGAAATTCAAGCGCATCGGCGAGTTCCCGACCTACGGCGTGGGCCCGCACGAACTTCTGCTTCTCTCCGACGGCAGGACAATCGCTGTCGCCAATGGCGGCATCGAAACGCATCCGGATTATGGCCGCGCCGAGCTCAATATCGCAACGATGAAGCCTTCCTATGTTCTGGTCGACCGCCTTACCGGCGATCTCACCGAAAAGCACGAATTACCGCCGGCGCTACACCAACTGTCGATCCGCCATATGGATGCCGACCGCTCCGGCACCGTCTGGTTCGGCTGTCAATACAGGGGGCCGGGTACCGATCGTCCCCCACTGCTCGGCCGCGCGGCGCGCGGCATGGACCTGAAATTACTCGACATGTCGCAGGACGTGCTCTCCGCCTTCAGGAACTATATCGGCTCGGTCGCCGCCAACCCTGCCGCCGGCACCATCGCGGTGTCTTCGCCTGAGGGCAATTCGCTTGCCGTGATCGACGCGGCCAGCGGCCGCATCGTCGCCACCAAGGCGCTGGTCGAGGTTTGCGGCGTTGCAGCCGATGGGGAAAGCTTCATGGCGACGACCGGCGCCGGCGATATCGTCGAGTCCGGTGGCTCGATACATTCCGAGCCTGACTATGTCTGGGACAATCACGTGCTGCGTATCGAGCAGGTCGGCTAGTCCCGATACCTATTGTGGCGATTGCGTGCGTTGGAACTTACATTCTTGGACCCGCGCCGAAGCCAAGTCGCCTGACGATTTATCCATTATTCCCTTGCGGGGATCAGCCCTGGCGGGCAGAGGGAAGCTGTTTTCGAAACTGTCTCAACCGGCCGCTTCATGAAATTGCTTGCCATCGACTGTGCCGCCAATCTCTGCGCCGCCTGCGTCTACGACGCGGCGGCCGGGAAAGAACTCGGCCGTTCGGTGCTCGATCTCGGTAAGGGTCATGCCGAGCATCTGATGGGTGTCATCGAAAGGGCGTTGGGGACCAGCAGAACCGACTATTCCGGCCTCGGCGCCATTGCCGTTTCGACGGGTCCGGGCTCCTTCACCGGTCTGCGCGTCGGCGTCTCGGCGGCGCGCGGCCTTGCGCTGGCGCTGAAAATCCCGGCGATCGGCGTGACGACTCTGGAGGCCCTGGCGGCGCAAGCGAGAGCGGCATTTCCCGGTCGCGCCGTGCTCGCCGCGCTCGATGCAGGTCGCGAGGAGATCCATGCGGCACTTTACGATGAGAGGTCGGTTCTGATCTTTGGTCCGGCCGTGACCACGCTCTCGCAAGCAGCCGCCATCGCGGTCGACAGATCTGCGGTTCTCGCCGGCACGGCGGCAACCCAAATTGCCGCGGCGGCCGGGCGCAGCTTCGATCTCGGCGGGACGGCGGCCACCGCCGACATCGCCGTCTATGCCCGGCTGGCCGCCGCCCAACGTGCCGGTAAACACGGCGAGGGCGAAAAGCCGAAACCGCTCTATCTGCGCGGCGCCGACGCCAAGCCGCAGGCCGGCTTTATTCTATCTAGGCAAAAAAACTGATGCGCATTCCATTCCTCCAGCCGCGTCGCAGGGACTATGCGATCGAGCCGCTGACGGTTGCCGACAGCGCGGCCATGTCGGTGCTGCATCGCGAGGATTTCGCGCGGCCGTGGACCGACGACGAATTCGCCGCGCTGCTCGAGCAGGACACGGTGTTCGGCTATGCCGCGCGCGAGACCGGACAGGGTGCCAAGCCGCCGGTCGGCTTCGTGCTGGCTCGGCTGGCGGCCGGCGAGGGGGAGATCCTGACGGTCGCGGTGGCACGCTCGCATCGGCGCCGGGGGCTCGGCTGGCAATTGATGGATGCGGTGCTGCGTGAACTGCACGCACAGCGCGCCGAGGCACTTTTCCTCGAGGTCGACGAGACCAATGTCGCCGCGATCGCGCTCTACCGGCGGTTCGGCTTCCGCGAGGTCGGCAAGCGCGCCAACTATTACAAGTCGCCGGAGCACGGCCCGACCGGCGCGCTTGTCATGCGCCGCGATCTTCGCTAGCCAAACGCCGGGGTGGTGCGGATGATCGGAAAAATCAGGATTTTCCTGGCCCTGGGGCTGGTTGTCGTCGGCTCATTGGTGCTTGTGCCTTTGCAGATACTGTCGATGAGGACCGGACTCTGGCGCGAGACCTTCATCCTGAAGATCTGGCACAGAATGATCGTCAGGGCGCTGGGGCTGCGCATCCATGTCAAGGGAGCGCTGTCCGGCCAGCGCCCATTGCTGATTGCTGCCAACCACATCTCCTGGACCGACATCATGGTGCTGGGGTCGATGGTCGACGTGACGTTCATCGCCAGGGCCGATATGGCAGGCTGGCCGCTGATCGGCATGCTGTCGAAGCTGCAACGCACCGTCTTCATTGAACGTGAGCGCAAACGCTCGTCGGGCGACCAGGCGAGCGAGATCGCCGGCCGGATGGCCAAGGGCGACGCCATGGTGCTGTTCGCCGAAGGCTCGACCGGCGACGGGAACATGATCCTGCCGTTCAAGAGCACGCTGTTCGGCGCCGCTACAATGGCGATTGCGGAAGGGGCGACCGAACAGGTCTTCATCCAACCGGTGGCGATCGTCTATACGCGCCTGCATGGCGTGCCGCTCGGCCGCCGGCATCGGCCGGTTGCCGCCTGGATCGGCGATGAGGAGCTGATGCCGCACCTCAAGGTGCTGATGGCCGAGGGCGCCCTCGACGTCGAGGTGCATTTTGGCGAGGCGATTGCTTTCTCCAGGGGCTCGAGCCGCAAGGAGACGGCAAAGCAGATGGAACGCCAGGTTCGCGAGATGGTACAAGCGGCGCTCGCCGAACCGCGTCCGAGCCGGTAGGCTGAGCAGGTTCCGGCCAGATTCGTCTGTTTTTTGTCGGGGAAAGGCGCTAGAAGCCGCGAAATGGAATTGAACACGATAGAACGTGACGACATCGGCGCTGCCGCCGAAAACCTGGTCGTTCCGCCTGCCGCGACCAGAAAGGTCTTCGTCAAGACCTATGGCTGCCAGATGAACGTCTACGATTCGCAGCGCATGACCGATGCTCTGGCGGCCGACGGCTATGCCGCGACAGACGCCATCGGCGAGGCCGATCTGGTGCTGCTCAACACCTGTCACATTCGCGAGAAAGCGGCGGAAAAGGTCTATTCCGAACTTGGGCGCATCCGTGAGCTGAAGGCGGAACGTGCCAAGGCCGGGCGCGAAATGCTGGTCGGCGTCGCCGGCTGCGTGGCGCAGGCCGAGGGTGCCGAGATCATCCGCCGCTCGCCGGCTGTCGATCTGGTCATCGGTCCGCAGACCTACCACCGGCTGCCCGGGGTGCTGGCGAGGGCGCGGAGCGGCGAAAAGATCGTCGAGACCGATTATGCCGTCGAAGACAAGTTCGAGCATCTGCCGCAGCCGAAGCGCGCCGAACTGATCAGGCGCGGCGTGACGGCGTTCTTGACCGTTCAGGAAGGCTGCGACAAGTTCTGCACCTTCTGTGTCGTGCCCTATACGCGCGGCTCGGAAGTCTCGCGGCCGGTGGCACAGATCGTCGCCGAAGCCGAGCGCCTGGCGGATGCCGGCGTGCGCGAGGTGACGCTGCTCGGCCAGAATGTCAACGCCTGGCACGGAAGAGGTGAAGACGGCGAGGAATGGGGCCTTGGCCGGCTGCTGTTCAGGCTGGCAGAGATTCCAGGTCTGGCGCGGCTGCGCTACACGACCAGCCATCCGCGCGACATGGACGATGAATTGATCGCCGCCCATCGTGATTTGCCTACGCTGATGCCCTATCTACATTTACCGGTGCAATCCGGCTCCGACCGCATACTCAAGGCGATGAACCGCAGGCATATGGCCAAGGACTATCTGACGTTGATCGACCGCATCCGTGCCGCACGGAACGACATCGCACTGTCCGGCGATTTTATTGTCGGCTTTCCCGGTGAGACGGGAGCGGATTTCGAGGCGACGATGCAGTTGGTCGAAGACGTCAACTATGCCTCGGCCTTCTCGTTCAAATATTCTCCGCGCCCCGGCACGCCGGGCGCGGAGATGGGCGATCACGTGCCGGAGGCCGTCAAGGACGAGCGCCTGCAGCGGCTGCAGGCGCTGCTTCTGAAACAGCAGCAGCATTTCGGCGCAAGCCTGGTCGGCAGGACTATCGACACGCTGATCGAAAAGCCTGGCCGCCAGGCCGGCCAGAAGGTTGGCCGCTCGCCGTGGCTGCAGCCGGTTATTGTTGATGAAAAGGCCGGCGAAATCGGTGACATTATCCAGGTACGAATCACGAAGACGGGCTACAACAGCCTGTTCGCCGAATTGGCCTGAAGGCCTCGGCAGATGAGGAGAGACGGTTGAGCGCTGCTGAAGTCAAGAACCTGCCCCAGAATCTACCCTCCGGGGCCTCGGATATCGCGCACATCGTACTGACTTTCGACAATAACAAGCTTGCCAGCGCCCTTTACGGCCAGTTCGACGAGAATCTGGCCAGGCTCGAGCAGAAGCTCGGCGTCGATATCCGCTCGCGTGGCAACCAATTGACCATCAAGGGCTCTTCCTCGGCCGCCGAGCAGGCGCGCCGCGCCTTGGACAATCTTTACGGCATTCTGCAGAAAGGCACCGATATCGGCCAGTCCGATGTCGACGGCGCCGTGCGCATGGCGATCGCCACCGACGACCAGCTGACGCTGCCGACGCTGGAGCGCAAGGGCAAGGTGTCCGCCGCCCAGATATCGACGCGCAAGAAGACCATCTATGCCCGCTCGCTCAACCAGGACGCCTATATGCGCGCGCTGGAGCGGTCGGAACTCGTCTTCGGCATCGGCCCGGCCGGCACCGGAAAGACCTATCTGGCGGTGGCGCATGCGGCAATGCTGCTCGAACGTGGCATGGTCGAACGGATCGTGCTGTCGCGCCCCGCGGTCGAGGCCGGTGAACGGCTTGGCTTTCTGCCGGGTGACATGAAGGAGAAGGTCGATCCCTATCTGCGGCCGCTCTATGACGCGCTCTACGACATGATGCCGGCCGACAAGGTCGAGCGGGCGATTGCTGCTGAGGTCATCGAGATCGCGCCGCTGGCATTCATGCGCGGCCGTACGCTGGCGCACGCTGCCGTCATCCTCGACGAGGCGCAGAACACCACGCCGATGCAGATGAAGATGTTCCTGACCCGGCTCGGCGAGAACTCGCGCATGATCGTCACCGGTGATCCGACCCAGATCGATCTGCCGCCAAACACCAAGTCCGGCCTGGTCGAGGCGCTGAGAATCCTCGACGGCGTCACCGGCATGGTGACCGTACGCTTCAACGAAGGCGACGTCGTCAGGCATCCGCTGGTCGCCGAGATCGTCAAGGCCTACGACCGTGACGGCAAGCTGGCCAGGGGCTTGGGTGTCGAAAGCTGATACGATTATGCGGCCGCATGGCTGAGGAGCAAAAGGCGGGGGGACCGCTTCCCGTCGAGATCGATATCGCGATCGAGGCGGGCGACTGGCCTGACGAGGCGGCGCTGATGCGGCTTGTCGACCGTGCCGTCTCGGCCGCCTTTGCCGAAACCGGTGCGGACGGCCGTTCCGAGCTCAGCATCGTCTTTTCCGACGATGCCCATATCCGTACGCTCAATGCCGGCTGGCGCGGCAAGGACAAGCCGACCAACGTCCTGTCTTTTCCGGCTTTTCCGTTTGCCAGGGGCGGGCCTCTGCCGCCGATGCTCGGCGACATCGTGCTGGCCGCCGAGACTGTCGCGCGCGAGGCGGCACTGGAAGACAAGCCCATCGAGGACCATATCTCCCATCTCGTCATCCATGGCCTGCTGCATTTGCTGGGCTATGATCACGAAACGGATGCCGAAGCGGAACTGATGGAAGCGACAGAGCGCGCAGCACTTGCGAGGCTTGCCATTCCCGATCCCTACACGTAATTACAAAAGACCAATTGACCGGACGATGATGAACGACAAACCAGAGACTGCCGCCCGCTCCGACGCCGGCAGTGTGATCAAGCCTTCCGAAACGACGGAAGAGGGCTCGAGTCCGAGTACCACGACCGGCAGCTTCGCCAGCGAGGCATCGCCTGCCGGTCCTTCCCTGTTCGATCGCGTGCTCGGGCTTTTCAGGCACCGCAACGGCACCAGCCTGCGCGAGGAGATTGCCGGTGCGCTTGCCGAAACGGCGAGCGATGCAGAATCCTTCTCGCCCGGCGAACGCGCCATGCTCAACAACATCCTGCGCCTGCGCGAAGTGCGCGTAGAGGACGTCATGGTGCCGCGCGCCGACATCGAGGCGGTCGAGATCACCACCAAGCTGGGTGATCTTCTGGGGCTGTTCGAGCAGTCCGGCCATTCCCGCATGCCGGTCTATTCGGAGACGCTCGACGATCCGCGCGGCATGGTTCATATCCGCGACGTGCTGGCGCACATCACCAAGGTCGCCCGCGTCAGAAAGGGCAGGACGACCAGGAAAACCCCGGTCGCGGCTGTTCTCGATCTCGCCCAGGTCGATCTGGCGCGCACCATCGGCGATCTCAACCTGATCCGACCGGTGCTGTTCGTGCCGCCGTCGATGCTCGCCTCCGACCTGATGGGGCGGATGCAGACGACGCGGACCCAGATGGCTTTGGTCATCGACGAATATGGCGGTACTGACGGTCTCGTCTCGCTCGAGGACATCGTCGAGATGGTGGTCGGCGACATCGAGGACGAGCACGACGAAGACGAGCCGATGATCACCCAGGCCGGTGAAGGCGTCTTCATCGTCGACGGCAAGGCCGAGATCGACGATGTCGCCAAGATGATCGGCGAGGATTTCGCCGCCGGCGAGCACGGCGAATATGTCGACACGATCGGCGGCATGATCTTCAACACGCTTGGCCGGGTGCCGGCGCGCGGCGAAGTGGTGCAGGCCATACCCGGCTTCGAGTTCCATGTGCTCGACGCCGATCCGCGCCGCGTCAAGCGCGTGCGCATCGTCGAGACCCTGAAGGGCGAGCGCCGCCGCCGCGCCGTCCGCACCGAGCAGGCTTGAAGGACGCGGCTTGCCCGATGCCGGTTGAGGACCCGTTCAAGCACTCAACCTTGGGCTCGGGTGTCTTCTACCAGAATCCGCGGGCCGCATTGACATGGCTTGAAAAGGCTTTCGGCTTCGAGCCGAGCATGGTGGTCAGCGATGCTAATGGCAGGCTCGTCCATTCCGAGATGCGGTTCGGCGACGGCTATATCATCGTCGATTCCGAATGGGCCGACCATATAGCCAGCCCGGCTTCAGTTGCAGGCAAGAACACGCAGTCGGTCTATGTACGCCTGAAGGACGGGATAGATGCCCACTGCGATCGTGCAAGGGCGGCGGGAGCCGAGATCGTCGAGGAGCCTGCCGACCAGCTCTACGGTGAACGGCAGTATAGGGCGCGCGATCCTGAAGGCCATGTCTGGACCTTTTCCCAGACTGTCGGCGCTGTCCCACGCGAAGAAGCTGAGCGGCTGGGCGGGCTGAAGATACAAGGCTGGCATCGATAGCTATGAGCGGACTACGTCGCCCGGTTTGGAGCCAAGCCCGCGGCCTGATAAATCTTGCTTCCTGATTCGCACGACTCGGAAGCATAGATGGAGCGCCAGGCCGGCCGGATAATTCTGCTTTGGGGCTGGCGGCGCGCGCTGGTGGCGTTTCTTGCCGGGGCGCTGGCGGTTCTTGCCCAGGCGCCGTACGATTTCTTCGCCGTCTGTTTCGTTTCGTTTCCCCTGCTGGTGTGGCTACTCGACGGCGCGACCGGCGAAGCCTCGGACGGTTTTCTGCGGCGCTTGCTGCCGGCTTTCGCCATCGGCTGGTGGTTCGGTTTCGGCTACTTTCTTGCCGGTCTCTGGTGGGTCGGCTCGGCGCTTCTGGTCGAGGCCGACAGCTTCGCCTGGGCCTTGCCGTTCGCGGTGGTCGGCATCCCCCTCGCGCTGGCCCTCTTTTACGGTTTCGCCGCCGTGGTCGCCCGGCTGTTGTGGAGCAACGACATCGGCCGCATCGCCGCGCTCGCCTTCGGCTTTGCGCTGGCGGAATGGCTGCGCGGCTTCCTGTTCACCGGCTTTCCGTGGAATGCCGTCGGCTATGCGGCGATGCCGGTACCTTTGCTGATGCAGAGCGTCTCGGTGACCGGCATGGTCGGCATGGACGCGCTTGCGGTCTTCGTCTTTGCGCTGCCGGCGCTGCTTGCGGCGCGCCGGCATCTCCGCCTCGGCGCGGCATTGCTTGTCGTGCTCGTCGCCGCCCATGCCGGCTTCGGCTATATCCGGCTCGCCGCCCCCGAAAAGCCGGCCGCCCGCAGCCTTGACGTCCGTATCGTGCAGCCTGCCGTCGACCTTACGGAAAAATGGGATACCTCGGTGCGTGACCGCATCTTCGCCACCATGATGGGGCTTTCGGCCAAGGCGCCGGAACCCGGCCATGACAGGCCGCAATTGATCCTGTGGCCGGAGACCTCCGTGCCGTTTCTGTTCACCGAACGTCCGGATGCCCTGCCTGCGATCGGAGAGATGCTCGGCGATGGCCAGATGCTGGTCGCCGGCGTCGTTCGCGAAGAAGGCGGCTCGGCGGCCGGCAGCCGTTACTACAACTCTGTGGTGGCGATCGACGAAAAAGGCGAAATCGTCGATGCCGTCGACAAGGTCCACCTGGTACCCTTCGGCGAATACCTGCCTTTCGCCGATCTGCTCGGCCGCTTCGGCCTTGAGCAGCTTGTTGCCGGTCCAATGACCTTCGCGGCGGGCAATGAGCGGCATCCGATCGCGCTGCCCGGCGGTATCCGGGCGCTGCCGTTTATTTGCTATGAGGTCATCTTTCCCGATCTGGTCGCAGTTGACGCAACGTCAGCCGAGCTTATTGTGAACGTCACCAATGACGCCTGGTTCGGCGACACGCCGGGGCCGTACCAGCACTTCAGGCAGGCGCAGATCCGGGCGGTGGAGAATGGGGTGCCCCTGTTGCGCGCGGCTAATAACGGCATTTCGGCCGTTGTCGACCCGCGCGGTCGCATCGTCGACGCGCTGGCAATCGATGCACGCGGCGCGATCGATGTGCGTGTGCCGATCTCCGACCAAGCCATCGTTTCCTCCGGCCAACGACGCATTAACGGAATGCTGATCATGTTTTTGCTTGCCGTTGCGGCATGCATTTTGAACGTAAGGCAAAGGCTACGGGCGAATTGACAGCCGACACATTAGAAACTCATACTGTAAGCGCCTGAAAATTTTCGAAGTCGATAAGGTCGTTCTGTTGGGGCACGGGCCGCGGCGTCGTTTGGGCAGCAAAATAGAAAAAGCCGGAAAAATTCGGCGAGGAAAAAATGACAGAAGAAAACAAGAAAAAGCCGAATCCGATCGACATCCACGTCGGAAGCCGCATCCGGCTTCGCCGCAATATGCTGGGAATGAGCCAGGAAAAACTGGGTGAAAACCTCGGCATAACGTTCCAGCAGATCCAAAAGTACGAAAAGGGCACCAATCGCGTCGGCGCCAGCCGTTTGCAGGCAATCGCCTCCATACTCGGCGTCCCCGTCGCCTTCTTTTTCGAGGATGCGCCCGGTCAGGAGCCCGTGGGCAACCGTGGATTTGCCGAGGATGCTTCGATGACCTCCGCCGTCGAATTCTGCGGCAGCCCGGAAGGCCTCCAGCTGAATCGCGCCTTCGTCAAGATCGCCGATGTGAAAGTGCGCCGCAAGATCATCGAGTTGGTGAAGTCGCTTTCCACCGACGAAGTCGATTGACTGGCCCGTGAAGAGTTCAACAAGGAAGGGCTCGTCGTAGCTGGGCATGCAATTTCTCGCGGCTGCGCGCATTGAGGGATGTTCATTCCGCAGATGCGCTAAAGCGCAGATCGATTTCGCTCGACTCGCTTCCTGGAAGCCGTTTTCCTCAGTCTGTTGCGCAAGGGCTGATCGCAGTGCGCCCTGCCGCCGTCTCGGGATGCAAGGATAATAACGTCAAAATTCATGCCAGAACGGCTGCATGGCTTGACGAGCGACGCCCGGCACCGTTAACAACTGGCGCGCCAAAATCGGCGGCCTGCCGATATTTTTTTCAAGAGGGGACACCCGTGACGCGGCACAATTACTTCTTCACCTCGGAATCTGTTGCCGAGGGCCATCCCGACAAGGTCTGCGACCGCATCTCCGACGAGATTGTCGATCTCGTCTATCGCGAAGCCAGAAAGACCGGCATGGACCCGTGGAAGGTCCGCGTTGCCTGCGAGACGCTTGCGACGACCAATCGCGTTGTCATCGCCGGCGAGGTGCGCGTCCCCGAGACGCTGCTCAAGAAGGACAAGGAGGGCAACGTCCTGAAGGATGCGGCCGGCCATCCGATCGTCAACCCGGCCAAGTTCAAGTCGGTCGCTCGCAAGGCGATCCGCGAAATCGGCTACGAGCAGGCCGGCTTCCACTGGAAGACAGCCAAGATCGAGGTCCTGCTGCACGGCCAGTCGCCGGATATCGGCCAAGGCGTCGACAACGCCTCCGACCGGCAAGGCGAGGAGGGAGCCGGCGACCAGGGCATCATGTTTGGCTATGCCTGCCGCGAAACCCCGGACTTGATGCCGGCGCCGATCTATTACAGCCACAAGATCCTCGAATTGCTGGCGGCTGCGCGCCATGAAGGCAGCGGTGATGCCGGCAGGCTCGGGCCGGATGCCAAGAGCCAGGTCACCGTCCGCTATGTCGACGGCAAAGCGGCGGAAGTGACGCAGATCGTGCTGTCGACCCAGCATCTCGATGAGACGTGGGATTCGAAGAAGGTGCGCAACGTCGTCGAGCCCTATATTCGCGAAGCACTGGGCGACCTGAAGATTGCCGACAATTGCAACTGGTACATCAATCCGACCGGCAAGTTCGTCATCGGCGGGCCTGATGGCGACGCCGGCCTGACCGGCCGCAAGATCATCGTCGACACTTATGGCGGGGCTGCGCCTCATGGCGGCGGCGCTTTTTCTGGCAAGGACACCACCAAGGTCGACCGCTCGGCGGCCTATGCGGCGCGTTATCTCGCCAAGAACGTGGTTGCCGCAAAGCTCGCCGATCGCTGCACCATCCAGCTTTCCTATGCGATCGGTGTCGCCCAGCCGCTGTCGATCTACGTCGACCTGCACGGCACCGGCAAGGTCGACGAGGCAAAACTCGAGCGTGCACTGCGCGCCGTGATGGACCTGTCGCCGTCCGGCATCCGCCGCCACCTCGATCTCAACAAGCCGATCTATGCCAAGACGTCGTCCTACGGCCATTTTGGCCGCAAGGCCGGCCGCGACGGATCCTTCTCCTGGGAGAAGACCGATCTCGCCAAGGCGCTCAAGGACGCTCTCGCCGAACCGGTCGCCGAAGCAGTCGCCGCCTAACCGCGGCGCCTATGGATCCGAAGGACCGGCCAAGCCGTGCGACCGAGGCCTTTTTCGGTCGCCGGCGCGGCAAGGCCATTCGACCACAACAGGCAGCGGCGCTGGAGAGCGGCTTCGCCGCCTACAGGCTCGATCTGACGGTTGAACCGCCGGCCGACTTGCGCAGCCTTTTCGAAGCCGAAGTTTCGGCTGTCCAGCTCGAAATCGGTTTTGGCGGCGGCGAACATCTTCTGCACCGTGCTACGGCCAGCCAGGCGACCGGCTTTATCGGCGTCGAGCCTTTCGTCAACGGCATGGCCAAGATGATGATGGCGGTCCGGGAGCGGCCGCTTGCCAATCTGCGCGTCTATGACGACGACGCCACACGTCTGCTGGACTGGCTGCCGCAGGCTTCGCTTGACGGCATTGACCTTCTCTATCCGGATCCGTGGCCGAAGAAGAAGCACTGGAAGCGGCGCTTCGTCAGCCCGGTCAATCTCAACCGCTTCGCGCGCGTCCTGAAGCACGGCGGAAAGTTCCACTTTGCGTCCGATATCGATAGCTATGTGAACTGGACGCTCCTGCATTGCCGGGCGCACGACGCCTTCACGTGGCAGGCAAGCGAAGCAGCCGACTGGCACCGGCCCTATGATGGCTGGCCGGGGACGCGCTATGAGGCCAAGGCCATTCGCGAAGGCCGACGGCCCGCCTATCTCACCTTCGTGCGGAAATAAGCGGGAAATTAGAGCTGAGCACAAGGCGAGCCGGCCGAAGGCTCTCGGCGCTCACTTGGCTCAGAAGCGACGGATCTTGTCGAAGGCTGCCGGCTCCATGCCGAGATTGCGCAGATCATGCGCACGCGGCTTGCGACCGCTTTCCACAGCCCGCGACGCGGCTACGGCGCTGCCGAACACGCTAAAGACATCGCCTATGGCTGAAAAAAATCCACGATTGTTCATGATGGGACCCTTTCGAGCGCAGTGAGCGCTCCAATTGTGCAATGCAACGTAGATAGTCGTGCGTGGCCGGTGCTCAAACGGTGATCACTGCATGGGCGCCATGCATTTGGAGCAGCGCTGCGGACTCGGAGCCTTGCCGTCATGCAGGACGGGCTTGAAACGAGGACCACGATCGTCTATATCAGCTTCAAATTCTTGGTCGGTATGACGAAGAGTGGGTCCACCCGGTCCCGCTCTTTTTTATTACCTGCCGACCGACAGAAATCGAGTGACGGGACCGAATGACAGTGACGGCAAGCGAAGGCGACGACCGCATCATCCGCGAAAGCGGCATCGATGCGCGCATCGCGCTGATCGTTCAGCCGGTACTGCGCGCCATTGGCTTCCGCTTGGTACGTGTGCACTTGTCGGGCCAGAACGGGCTGACGCTGCAGATCATGGCCGAGCGCGAGGACGGCACCATGACGGTCGAGGATTGTGAAGAGGTCAGCCGGGCGGTATCGCCGGCGCTCGATGTCGATGATCCGATCGAGAAGGCTTATCATCTCGAAGTGTCGTCGCCGGGCATCGACCGGCCGCTGGTCCGCAAATCGGACTTTGCAGCCTGGACCGGCCATCTGGTGAAGATGGAAACGTCGGTTCTCGTCGCCGACCGTAAGCGCTTCAAGGGCAAGATCGCCGAAAGCGACGCGGACGGTGTGCTGATCGAGCGTGACAAGGCCGCTTACGGCGAGGAGCCGACGGTACGTGTTCCCTACGATGCGATTGCCGAAGCGCGGCTGATTCTGACCGACGACCTTATCCGCGATGCGCTGTCGAAGGACAATCGGGCGCGCAAGGAAGCCAGGAAACGCCGCGGCGAACCCGAAGACGCACCAGAGGGTGCGGAAGACGAAACCGAACAGGAAATGTGATTGGGCTGCCGGCCGTAAAGGTCGGCAACAAGCTCGGGAGAAAGAAGATGGTTGTAAGCGCCAACAGGCTTGAACTGCTGCAGATCGCCGATGCGGTCGCGCGTGAAAAGTCGATCGACAAGTCGATCGTCATCGCCGCCATGGCCGATGCGATCCAGAAGGCCGCGCGCTCGCGCTACGGCCAGGAAACCAATATCCGCGCCGACATCAATGCCAACACCGGCGAGATGAAGCTGCAGCGGCTGATGGAAGTGGTCGAGAAGGTCGATGACTACGCGACGCAGATTGCCATTTCCTCGGCGCGCGAGCGCAATCCGGACGCCCAGCTCGGCGATTTCATTGCCGAACAGCTACCGCCGATGGATTTTGGCCGCATCGCCGCCCAGTCGGCCAAGCAGGTCATCGTGCAGAAGGTGCGCGAGGCCGAGCGCGACCGGCAATATGACGAATACAAGGACCGTATCGGCGAGATCGTCAACGGTACCGTCAAGCGCGTCGAATACGGCAACGTCATCGTCGATCTCGGCCGCGGCGAAGCGATCATCCGCCGCGACGAGCTGATTCCGCGCGAAAACTACAAGTATGGCGATCGCGTCCGTGCCTATGTCTATGACGTGCGCCGCGAACAGCGCGGCCCGCAGATCTTCCTGTCGCGCACCCATCCGCAGTTCATGGCGAAGCTGTTCACCATGGAAGTGCCGGAAATCTACGACGGCATCATCGAGATCAAGTCGGTCGCCCGCGATCCGGGTTCGCGCGCCAAGATCGCTGTCATCTCGCGCGACAGCTCCATCGATCCGGTCGGTGCCTGCGTCGGTATGCGCGGCAGCCGCGTCCAGGCGGTCGTCGGTGAATTGCAGGGCGAGAAGATCGACATCATTCCTTGGTCGCCTTCGGCGGCGTCCTTCATTGTCAATGCATTGCAGCCGGCGGAAGTCGCCAAGGTCGTGCTCGACGAGGATGCCGAGCGCATCGAGGTCGTCGTTCCCGACGATCAGCTGTCGCTGGCCATCGGCCGCCGCGGCCAGAACGTCCGTCTTGCCTCGCAGCTCACCGGCTGGGATATCGACATCCTGACCGAGCAGGAAGAGAGCGAACGCCGCCAGAAGGAATTCGTCGAACGGTCGTCGCTGTTCATGGAAGCCCTCGACGTCGACGAGATGGTCGGCCAGGTGCTCGCTTCCGAAGGCTTCACCAGCGTCGAGGAGGTCGCGTATGTCGACTCCGGCGAAATCGCGTCGATCGACGGCTTCGACGAGGACACGGCTTCGGAAATCCAGACCCGCGCCCGCGAATATCTGGAGAAGATCGAAGCCCAGCATGACGAGAAGCGCAAGGCGCTCGGCGTCAAGGACGAGCTGCGCGAGATCCCCGGCATCACCACCGCCATGATGGTGACGCTCGGCGAGGACGGCGTGAAGACGATCGAGGATTTCGCCGGCTACGCCGCCGACGACCTGACCGGTTGGAAGGAACGCAAGGACGGCGAGACGAAGGTATTCCCGGGTGTGCTCGCCAACCACGGCGTATCACGCGCCGATGCCGAGCAGATGGTCCTGGCCGCTCGCCTGAAGGCTGGCTGGATCACCGAAGACGAGCTTGCCGCCGAGGGCGTGCCGGCTGACGAAACCGTCGGTGCGTGAGGTGAAACCGCATCGCACCGAACCCGCCCTTGGACGAGATGAACGATCGCACCTGCATCGTCACCCGCAGGCAAGCCGAACCGGATGAACTGATCCGTTTCGTCGTCGGCCCGGATTCGGCCGTCGTTCCGGACATCAAGAGAAACCTGCCCGGCCGCGGTTGCTGGGTGACGGCCGACCGCCTACATATAGAAAAGGCAGCGGCCAAAAATCTGTTTGCCCGTGCTTTTAAGGCGCAGGTGAGCGTGCCGGCCAATCTTGGCGGCATGGTCGACGCGCTGCTTTCCAGGTCCGCTCTGGGCATGTTTGGCCTGGCCCGCAAGGCGGGCGCCATAGCGCTCGGAGCGACCAAGGTCGAGAGCGCCGTGCGCGGCGGACTTGCACTTTTCGTGCTCCACGCGACCGAGGCTTCCGACGATGGCGTCCGCAAGATAAGCCAGGCGCGACGGGCAACCGTCCACCTCGGCGGGCCTGCGATCCGCGCTTACAAACTTTTCTCCGAGGCCGAGTTGAGCTTGGCATTGGGGGGTACAAATGTGATACATGCTGCCGTTCTCGCGGGAGACGCGGGCAGGGCGGTCCAGAAGCGCATGGTTGCGCTCGACCGATATCGGGGCGGTTCCCCGGACGATCTGGCAATGCTTGCGGCCGTTGCTGACGAAGATGATGCCGCAGAGGATATGGAATGAGCGATACGAAATCGGGCGACGACAAGACGCTGAGTGTTACGCCGAAGAAGACCTTGACGCTGAAGCGCCCCGGTATGGAACAGGGCACGGTGCGCCAGAACTTCTCGCACGGCCGCACCAAGTCGGTGGTCGTCGAGACCAAGAAGCGCAAGTTCTCGCTGCCCGGCGACAAGCCGGAGCCGGCGGCAGCGCCTGTTTCCGTCTTCACGCCGAAGCCGGTCGCGGCAGCGCCTGCCGTGCAGGAAGCTCCCAAGGCGCCTCCCCCTCCGCCGCCGGTCGAACGCGGCGGCATGGTGCTGAACGAGTTGTCGCGCCAGGAAATGGAAGCGCGCCGCCGGGCTCTCGAGGGCTCGAAGGTCCGCGATGTCGAGGATCGCCAGCGCGCCATCGAGGAAGCCAAGCGCCGCAGCGAGGACGAAGAGCGCCGCCGCCGCGAGCGCGAGGAATCGGCTCGCCGTCAGGCCGAGGAAGAGGCACGGCTGCAAGCCGAGGCCGAATCCCGCCGCCGTGCCGAGGAAGAGGCGCGCCGCCGTGCGCCGCTCGCCGCCGAACTGGCAACAGTCGATGACGAGGAAGAGGTCAAACCGAAGCGGACCGGTGCCGGCGCACCAGTGCGCCGTCTGGTCACGCCGGAAGTGGCGCGTCCGGCCAAACCGACCAAGGGCGAGGAAGACCGCCGCCGCGGCAAGCTGACGCTGAATTCGGCGCTTTCCGACGAGGATGCGCGCGCCCGCTCGCTCTCGTCGATGCGCCGCCGTCAGGAGAAATTCAAGCGCGCGTTGCATAACGAGCCACGCGAGAAAGTCATGCGTGAAGTGATCCTGCCCGAAACCATCACCATCCAGGAGCTGGCGCAGCGCATGTCCGAGCGCGCTGTCGACGTGGTCAAGTTCTTCATGAAGCAGGGCCAGATCCTGAAGCCTGGTGACGTCATCGACGCCGACACGGCCGAACTCGTCGCCACCGAATTTGGCCACACGGTCCGCCGCGTCGCCGAGTCAGACATCGAAGAGGGCTTGTTCAACATCGCCGATCGTCCCGAGGACCTGCGGCCGCGTCCGCCGGTGGTAACGATCATGGGCCATGTCGATCACGGCAAGACCTCGTTGCTCGATGCCATCCGCAATGCCAACGTCGTCTCCGGCGAGGCCGGCGGCATTACCCAGCATATCGGCGCCTATCAGGTCGAGAAGAACGGTCACAAGGTTACCTTCATCGACACGCCCGGCCACGCCGCCTTCACGGCGATGCGTGCCCGCGGTGCCCAGGCGACCGATATCGCCATCCTCGTGGTGGCAGCTGACGACAGCGTCATGCCGCAGACGATCGAATCGATCAATCACGCCAAGGCGGCCGGCGTTCCGATCATTGTGGCGATCAACAAGATCGACAAGCATGACGCCGACCCGCAGAAGGTGCGTTCGGAACTGCTGCGCCACGAGGTGTTCGTCGAATCCATGGGCGGCGAGGTGCTGGATGTCGAGGTGTCGGCGACCAAGGGCATCAATCTCGACAAGTTGCTCGAAGCGATCCTGCTGCAGGCCGAAATCCTCGACCTGAAGGCCAATCCGGACCGGACCGCCGAAGGCGTGGTCATCGAAGCCCAGCTCGACAAGGGCCGCGGCCCAGTCGCTACCGTGCTGGTGCAGACCGGCACGTTGATGCCGGGCGACATTCTCGTCGCCGGCAACGAATGGGGCCGGGTACGCGCGCTCGTCAATGATCGCGGCGAGCAGGTCAAGGAAGCGCCGCCGGCAATGCCGGTGGAGGTGCTCGGCCTGCAAGGCACGCCGCAGGCCGGCGACCGCTTCGCCGTGGTCAACAACGAAGCCCGCGCCCGCGAGATCACCGAATATCGCCAGCGTCTGGCGCGTGAGAAGGCGGTGGCCAGGCATGCCGGCCAGCGCGGCTCGCTTGAACAGATGATGTCGCAGTTGCAGACCAGCGGATTGAAGGAATTCCCGCTGGTCATCAAGGGCGACGTGCAGGGCTCGATCGAGGCGATCAACGCCGCGCTCGACAATCTCGGCACCGACGAGGTGCGCGCCCGCATCGTCCATGCGGGGGCTGGCGGCATTACCGAAAGCGACGTGTCGCTGGCGGAAACTTCGGGGGCTGCGATCATCGGCTTCAACGTTCGCGCCAATGCGCAGGCCCGCGCAGCCGCGGCTGCGGCAGGCATCGAGATCCGCTACTATTCGATCATCTACAATCTGGTCGATGATGTGAAAGCGGCGCTCTCCGGCCTGCTCTCGCCGGAGCGTCGCGAGACCTTCATCGGCAATGCCGAGATCCTCGAGATCTTCGACATCACCAAGGTCGGCAAGATCGCCGGCTGCCGTGTCACCGAAGGCAAGGTCGAGCGTGGTGCGGGCGTGCGCCTGATCCGCGACAACGTCGTCATCCACGAAGGCACGCTGAAGACCCTGAAGCGCTTCAAGGACGAGGTTTCGGAAGTTCCGGGCGGCCAGGAATGCGGCATGGCCTTCCAGAACTACGAGGACATGCGCGTCGGTGACGTCATCGAGTGCTTCCGCGTCGAGATGGTGACCAGGACACTATAAAGCGCTTGGCACCGATATGGGCCAGGACGTTCCAAATTTGGAAGGTATGTTCCCTCTATGGGAGTATACCTTCCAGACAAATGATACGCAGCTTAAACGTGCTGCGCGTTCGTTTTCCGATCTGAGGTATGGTCGATCCAGGCGTTGGATTCTTACAGGGCTTGCTTGGCTGATTTTGATAGCCGCAATTCTTTTGATTATCTGGACATCTGCGTTGGCCGTCGCTCTGCTGGAGTACCTTGCAAAGGGCGTGGTTTCCAGTGAGACAATTTACGCTCTGGCCCCAATTGCTATGGGGACAATATATATAATAATAGCTCGTAGTTTTTTGGTTCCTTTAAAAAGGAAGGCAGGTAATAAGAAGCTTGGCAATATCGCTGAATCAGTTAAGATTTTCGACGGGTATATTATCCAGTTTTTGGATGAGAGCTCGATAAAGAATCGAAAGATAGAACGGATGCATCTCAGCCACGATTATTTATTCTTCGTTATTGACGACGGCACCCGTTTCGTTTTTGTCCCGAGAGATGTCGTTACCGCCGATGCGCTTGCGAAAATAAAAATCTGGGTAGCTGACGCTCGGTCATAGAATGAGGACCAATTAACGCAGGTTCCCAAGGGTAGCCAAGCCAGTTCAACAGCGCTAAGTGGGCGGCTTGAGGCGGTTCGAACCCGCGCGAAGGAAGAATTTTCATGCCTAGACCATCAACGGCTGGCCCATCCCAGCGCATGCTGCGCGTCGGCGAGCAGGTGCGCCATGCGCTGTCCGAGACCTTGCAGCGCGGCGAGATCCTCGATCCGCTGATCGAGAACACGGTGGTTTCGGTCTCGGAAGTGCGCATGTCGCCCGATCTCAAGATCGCCACCGCCTTCGTTTCGCCGCTCGGCGCCAAGGGTGCCGGGGCGGTGATCGAGGCGCTCAACAAGCATGCGAAGTTCGTGCGCGGCCGCGTCTCCGGCGCGCTGCGGCAGATGAAGTACATGCCGGAATTCCGCTTCCGGCTCGACACCAGCTACGACAATTTCCAGAAGATCAACGAATTGCTGCACTCGCCCGAAGTCGCGCGCGATCTCAGCGCCGACGACAAAGACAAAGACGACCGGAAGGACAGCGAATAGTGGCGCGTCGCGGTAAGAAGAAGGGCCGCCCGATCTCGGGCTGGCTGGTACTGGACAAGCCGGTCGGCATGGGCTCGACTGAAGCCGTCTCCAAGATCAAATGGCTGTTCCAGGCGGAAAAGGCCGGCCATGCCGGCACGCTCGACCCGCTGGCGTCCGGCATGCTGCCGATCGCGCTCGGCGAAGCGACCAAGACCGTGCCATACGTCCAGGACGGCGCCAAGGTCTACCGCTTCACGGTTGCCTGGGGCGAGGAGCGTTCGACCGACGACCTCGAAGGCCCGGCGACCAAAAGCTCGGACCGCCGTCCGGCGGAAGCCGACGTACGGGCGCTGCTTTCGAAATATACCGGCGTCATCATGCAGACGCCGCCGCAATTTTCGGCGATCAAGATCGCCGGCGAGCGCGCCTACGACCTTGCCCGCGATGGCGAGACGATCGACATTCCGGCACGCGAGGTCGAGATCGGCCGGCTCGATC
This sequence comes from Mesorhizobium sp. M0601, assembly GCF_040320845.1. NCBI lineage: Bacteria > Pseudomonadati > Pseudomonadota > Alphaproteobacteria > Hyphomicrobiales > Phyllobacteriaceae > Mesorhizobium > Mesorhizobium sp. M0601. The sequence continues at coordinate 11,862 of NZ_JAMYQK010000002.1, read as the reverse complement.
TGGTCGAGCACATGGCCGATCGCACCATCTTCGAGGTCGAATGCGGCAAGGGCACCTATGTCCGCTCGCTGGCGCGCGACATGGGGCGCGACCTTGGCTGCTTTGGTCACATCGCCGAGCTGCGGCGGGTCGAGGTCGAGCCGTTCACGCAGGAAGATTTCGTCACCTTGGCCGAGTTGGAGGCCGCCCGCTTCGGCGAGCAGGGCGAGCCGCAAGCAGCAGACGCGCCGATCGACTTCGGTACCATCGATGCACTTCTGGTCGACACCGCCGCGGCGCTCGAATGCTTGCCGCAGGTTGCGATCAGCGACGATGCGGCAACCAAAATCCGCCTCGGCAATCCGGTCATCATTCGCGGCCGTGACGCGCCGGTTGCAGCTGAGGAGGCCTGCGCCACCGCGCGCGGCAAGCTGGTCGCCATCGGCGCCATCGAGCAAGGCATGTTCAAGCCAAAGCGGGTCTTTGTCGGGTAACAGCTGTCGCCCGGCGCATGATCTCCAAACCGGATTCTATTTTGGGAAAGGATCATGCGCTAAATCAACAGGCCTACGGCGTCGTTTGCCGTCCGAAAGGATGCGCTGCGCTGTAGTGCCGTTCGACGCTGCACTCGAGGGGGCACATGGCAAAGGCTGACACGGTCAACAAACGAGCGGCGCTCAAAACACGGAGGCCGCCGGTCGGGGCTTCGCCGGGCACGCTGATCGCCGACCCGGCGGCGCGCCGCTCCGAGCTCAGGCTGACGTTGATCTCGCCCGAAAAGTTCAAGACCATCGACAATGCCAGCATCGACGACGTCAACACCCATTGCCACAATTGGCCGGTTATCTGGCTCGATTGCACAGGCCTCGCCAACATCCAGCTGATCGAGGAGATCGGCCGGATCTTCAACCTGCATCCGCTGGCGCTGGAAGATGTCGTCAACACCGGTCAGCGACCGAAGGTGGATTTCTTCGAGGACCACGCCTTTGTCGTCGTCAGGATGATCGACGACGTCACCGCGCACCGTTACGAACAGATCGCCGTCTTCTTCGGCAAGACCTTCGTCGTCACCTTCCAGGAGCGCGAAGGCGACCCGTTCGATCCCGTGCGCAAGCGGATCGCAAGCTCGGTGCCCAACCGCTTGCGCTCGCGCGGCGCCGACTATCTCGCCTATGCCTTGATCGACGCTATCGTCGACAGCTATTTCCCGCCGATCGAGACTGCCGGCGAATTGGTCGACAGCATTGAGGACCAGATGCTGAACCAGGCGCACAAGCATCAGATGCGGCAGCTTCATGAATTACGGCGCGATGCCAATGTGCTGAAGGGCGTGCTTTGGCCGATGCGCGACGCGCTGGCGACCATGATCCGCAATGACGTCTCTTATGTGAAGGCCGAAACCAAGATATTTCTGAACGACACGCTCGATCATTCGCTGCGATTGATCGAACTGGTCGAAACCCAGCGCGACATGCTGACCGGCCTGATCGAGATGCACTTGTCGCTCAGCCAGGCGCGCACCAACGACGTCATCAGCTATCTGACGATCGTCTCGGTGATCTTCATGCCGCTTACCTTTCTCGTCGGCGTATGGGGCATGAATTTCGACCCCGACACCTCGCCCTGGAACATGCCGGAGCTGAAGGCCTATTACGGCTATCCGCTGTCGCTCGCCTTCATGGCGCTTGTGGCGGTCGGGCTCTTTGCGTACTTCAAATGGAAGAAATGGCTCTGACTAGGCGGAAGTGCCCGTTTACGCAGCAAAAAGCCGGCTTGTGAATTAGGCTGGCCTTTTTGTCGGAATTGCACTATATGCGCCGCAGCCTCGCGCTTTGACGCGTTGCTTGCGCCGGCCCCTGCTGGACGACATCCCGGCTGAGGGCGTCCCGTTTCCTCAAACAGACAAGGAAAAACACGATGTCGATTACTGCCGAACGCAAGAAAGAATTGATGGGCGAATTCGCAACCGCCAAGGGCGATACCGGGTCTCCGGAAGTCCAGGTGGCCATCCTTTCCGAGCGCATCAAGAACCTGACCGATCATTTCAAGGACCACAAGAAGGATAACCATTCCCGCCGTGGTCTGCTCGCTCTCGTTTCCCAGCGCCGCAGCCTGCTTGATTATCTCAAGCGCAAGGACGACGCGCGCTATCAGACGCTGATCGAGAAGCTCGGTCTGCGCCGTTGACGAATTGACCGGCGGGTTCTTTCGAGAGCCCGCCGGTCGCGCATTGGAGCATCGGATCATCCGAGGCTCCAATGAAGAAAGCAGAGCGCCGCGCACCGGTTTGGACGCGCAAAGGACGCTCTGAAGTTTAGATTTGCGCAGGATACTTTCCGAAAACCTGGTTTTCGGGTTCACGCGCAAGGCCAGTCGGATCGATTGGCCAACCCGGTTTCGAAACAGCAGAGGGCTACTCGAAACCGCCCATGGACGGTCATGGGGCAGGATTGCAGGACGCTCGTGCGGCACCGCGCCGAATAAGCCGAGCCTCCCGTTGTCTTGCCCGTGGCTGCCCGAGAAAGGAAGCCAAGGGAAAGGGGCATCCGCGCACGCTGAAACGGCGCGGCCCTTTCCGCATACGAAGGACAAGACATGTTCAATTACCACAAAGTCGAAATCGAATGGGGCGGCCGTCCGCTCATTCTCGAAACCGGCAAGATCGCGCGTCAGGCTGATGGCGCGGTGCTGGCCACCTACGGCGAAACCAAGGTTCTCGCCACCGTAGTCTCGATGAAAGAGCCGAAACCCGGCCTCGATTTCTTCCCGCTGACGGTCAACTACCAGGAGAAGACTTACGCCGCCGGCAAGATCCCGGGTGGCTATTTCAAGCGTGAAGGCCGTCCGAGCGAGAAGGAAACGCTGGTTTCCCGCCTGATCGACCGCCCGATCCGCCCGCTCTTCGCCGAAGGCTACAAGAACGACACCCAGATCGTCGTCACCGTCGTCCAGCACGATCTCGAAAATGACCCGGACATCCTGTCGATCGTCGCCACCTCCGCCGCCCTGACCTTGTCCGGCGTGCCGTTCATGGGCCCGGTTGGCGGCGCCCGTGTCGGCTACATCAACGGCGAATATGTGCTCAACCCGCATGTCGACGAGATGCAGGAATCGAAGCTCGACCTGGTCGTCGCCGGCACCGCCGACGCCGTGCTGATGGTCGAGTCCGAAGCCAAGGAACTCGGCGAGGACCTTATGCTTGGTGCCGTCATGTTCGGCCACAGGGGCTTCCAGCCGGTGATCGACGCGATCATCAAGCTGGCTGAAGTCGCGGCCAAGGACCCGCGCGACTTCACCGCGCCGGACTATTCCGCACTTGAAGCCGAGATGCTCAAGATCGTCGAAGGCGAGCTTCGCGACGCCTACAAGATCACCGACAAGCAGAAGCGCTATGCCGCCGTCGACGCCGTCAAGGCGAAGGTCAAGGCCGCGTTCGCGCCGGCAGAAGGCGAAGAGGCCAAATACACGTCCGAACAGATCGGCACCGTGTTCAAGGAGCTCCAGGCCAAGGTCGTGCGCTGGAACATCCTCGACACCGGCTCGCGCATCGACGGCCGCGACCTGAAGACGGTCCGCAAGATCGTCTCGGAAGTCGGCGTCCTGCCGCGTACGCACGGCTCGGCGCTGTTCACTCGCGGCGAGACCCAGGCGCTGGTCGTCGCCACGCTCGGCACCGGCGAGGACGAGCAGTATGTTGATTCGTTGACCGGCATGTACAAGGAGAAGTTCCTCCTGCACTACAACTTCCCTCCCTATTCGGTCGGTGAAACCGGCCGCATGGGTTCGCCGGGCCGCCGCGAAATCGGCCATGGCAAGCTCGCCTGGCGCGCCATCCGGCCGATGCTTCCGACCGCCGACCAGTTCCCCTATACGTTGCGCGTCGTTTCGGAGATCACCGAGTCCAACGGCTCGTCGTCGATGGCTACCGTCTGCGGCACCTCGCTGGCTCTGATGGACGCGGGCGTGCCGCTTGCCAAGCCGGTCGCCGGCATTGCGATGGGCCTGATCAAGGAAGGCGAGCGCTTCGCCGTGCTCTCCGACATCCTTGGCGACGAGGACCACCTCGGCGACATGGACTTCAAGGTTGCCGGCACCGCCTACGGCATCACCTCGCTGCAGATGGACATCAAGATCGAGGGCATCACCGAGGAGATCATGAAGATCGCCCTCGACCAGGCCAAGGATGGCCGTCAGTACATTCTCGGCGAAATGGCCCACGCGCTGTCCGGCGCACGTGCCGAGCTCGGCGAGTTCGCGCCGCGCATCGAGGTCATGCACATCCCGACCGACAAGATCCGCGACGTGATCGGCTCGGGCGGCAAGGTCATCCGCGAGATCGTCGAAAAGACCGGCGCCAAGATCAACATCGAGGACGACGGCACCGTCAAGATCGCCTCGGCCAATGCCAAGGAGATCGAGGCGGCGAAGAAGTGGATACACACCATCGTCGCCGAGCCGGAAGTCGGTGAAATCTACGAAGGCACGGTCGTCAAGACCGCCGACTTCGGCGCTTTCGTCAATTTCTTCGGTCCGCGTGACGGCCTCGTCCACATCTCGCAACTCGCCAATGACCGCGTCGCCAAGACCTCCGATGTGGTCAAGGAAGGCGACAAGGTCTGGGTCAAGCTGATGGGCTTCGACGAGCGCGGCAAGGTCCGCCTGTCGATGAAGGTCGTCGACCAGGCCACCGGCAAGGAAATCGTGCGCGACAAGAAGAGCGAAGGCGAAGAAAACGCCGCCTAAGCTGATCTAACTATGCAATCGAAGCGGGCGCGCCGGAAGGTCGCGCCCGTTTGCGTTTCAACAACAGCCTTGCAGTTCAAGAGTGGTGAATGTCCGCCGAGCCGCTGAAAACGCTTTTCCATCCGTTCGAGGCCGGTGCTGTCTCCCTGCCACGAAAGGATGAACGCATACTCTTTCTCGGTGCCGAGCCCGGCTTTCGCTTGCCGGAAGGTTTTGATGCCAAGCTTCATCTTGTCCAAGGCTTCAGGCCGCACTTTCGCGCCTTGCAGGCGTCCGGCTTCGCGGTCACGCCGCAGGTCGAAGGCGAGGCTTTCGACGCGGCATTTGTGCTCGCTGGCCGCCATCGCGGCCAAAACGAGTTGCGCGTTGCCGAAGCGGTCGAACGCGCAGCACCAGGCGGGTTGATCGTCGTCGCCGGCAGCAAGGACGATGGAATCGCCAGCCTGCGCAAGCATGTCGGCGCCCTTGTGCCGCTCGAAGGCCACCTGCCGAAGCATCACGGCATTGCCTTCTGGTTTCGCCGGCCGGCCGATACCGTTGCCGCGGCAACGCTTCGCGCCGCCAATCCGGACTTGGTGGTCGAGGACCGCTTCCGCACGGCCCCAGGCATGTTTTCCTTCGACAAGATCGATGCCGGATCGAAGCTGCTAGTCGAAAATCTGCCCAACGATCTGCGTGGCAGCGTTGCGGACTTCTGTGCCGGTTGGGGCTATGTCGCCGCCGAAGTCGCCGCCCGCTCACCCGGCATATCGGCGCTTGACCTTTACGAAGCGGATTTCGAGGCGCTGGAGGCGGCCAAGGCCAATGTCGGCAACACAGGCGTGGAGCCACGTTTCTTCTGGATAGATCTGTTGAGCGAACCGGTCGAGCGCCGCTACGACGTGGTCGTCATGAACCCGCCCTTTCACCGCAGCCGGGCGACTGAGCCGGAAATCGGTGCCGGCATGATCCGCGCGGCAGGCAAGGCGCTGAAGCCCGGCGGCCGGCTGTTCATGGTGGCAAACCGCCAGCTTCCCTACGAACCGGTGCTGGCGGCCGCCTTCTCCAGCCATGCGGAGCTCGCCCGCGACGGCATGTTCAAGGTCTTATCGGCGCGACGCTGAAATCCTGCGGGGCAAGCCGGCGATACGTCGCTCGCGCTATTCCCGCCCGCCGTCGGTCTGCTTCAATTCGTCAAGCGTCGGCATGGAAACGATGTGATAGCCGGAATCGACATAATGGATTTCGCCGGTGACGCCGGAGGACAGGTCGGACAGCAAATAGAGCGCGGAGCCGCCGACTTCATCGATCGTCACTGTACGGCGTAGCGGCGAGTTGCGCTGCTGGTAGGAGAACATGTGGCGTGCGTCGGAAATCCCGGCGCCCGCAAGCGTCCGTACCGGTCCCGCCGATATGCCGTTCACCCTGATGCCGCGCGGGCCGTAGTCGTTGGCGAGATAACGGACGCTGGCCTCCAGCCCCGCCTTGGCGACACCCATAACGTTGTAGTTCGGCATGACACGGACCGAACCGGCATAGGTCAGCGTGACCATCGAACCGCTATCCTTCATCAATGTGGCGGCGTGACGGGCGATCTCGGTGAAGGAGTAGCAGGAGATCACCATGGTGCGGATGAAGTTGTCGCGGCTCGTGTCGGCGTAGAGGCCTTTCAGCTCGTTCTTGTCGGAAAAGCCGATGGCATGGACGACGAAATCCAGCCCGCCCCACGCCTTCCCCAAAGTCTCGAAAGTCGCGGCGACCGACACGCTGTCCTCGACGTCGCAAGGCACCACCAGGGATGCGCCCAATTTCTCGGCGAGCGGCTTGACCCGGCGCCCGAAGGCCTCGCCCTGATAGGTGAAGGCGAGGTCCGCGCCATGTTCGGACAGTTTGCGGGCGATACCCCAGGCGATCGAATGATCGTTGGCAACACCCATGACAAGCCCGCGCTTGCCCTTCATCAATCCGTCCATGGTCGGCAAATCCTTATGCGGAATAGCGCTGGAAAATCAGCGTTGCGTTGGTGCCACCGAAACCGAACGAATTGGACAAAACGGTGTCGATCCTTGCATCGTCGATGCGCTTGCGCACGATCGGCATGCCCTCGAATTCCGGATCGAGGTTCTCAATGTGGGCGCTCTCGCCGATGAACCCGCCTTGCATCATCAGGATCGAGTAGATCGATTCCTGCACGCCGGCGGCGCCCAGAGAATGGCCGGTTAACGATTTGGTCGACGTGATGAAAGGCATCTTCTCGCCGAACACCTCGCGGATGGCGCCCATTTCCTTGGAGTCGCCGACCGGCGTCGAGGTGCCGTGCGTATTGATGTAGTCGACCGGCGAGGACACCGTTGCGAGCGCCTGCTTCATGCAGCGCGCCGCTCCTTCGCCCGACGGCGCCACCATGTCGTAGCCGTCCGATGTCGCGCCATAGCCGACGATCTCGGCATAGATCTTGGCGCCGCGTGCCTTGGCATGCTCGAGCTCTTCAAGAATCAGCACGCCGGCGCCGCCGGCAATGACGAAACCGTCGCGATCGACGTCGTAGGCGCGTGAGGCGACCGACGCCCTGTCGTTGAACTTGGACGACATGGCGCCCATGGCATCGAAGAGATCCGACATCGTCCAGTCGAGATCCTCATGGCCGCCGGCGAAGACGATGTCCTGCTTGCCCCACTGAATCAGCTCGTAGCCATTGCCGATGCAATGCGCAGACGTCGAGCAGGCCGATGAGATCGAATAGTTGACGCCGTGGATCTTGAACCAGGTGGCAAGCGTCGCCGACGCGGTCGACGACATCGCTTTTGGCACCGCGAACGGCCCGATCCGCTTGGGGCTGCCGTTTTTGATCGTGGTCTCGGCCGCCTCGACGATTGCACGGGTCGACGGTCCGCCGGAGCCCATCACGATACCGGTGCGCTCATTGGTGATGTCGGCCTCGTCGAGGCCGGCGTCTGCGATCGCCTGGTCCATTGCGACATGGTTCCAGGCAGCACCCTGCGACAGGAAGCGCATGGCGCGACGGTCGATCATGCCCGATGGGTCCAGCGTCGGCGCACCCCACACCCGGCAACGGAAGCCATGCTCGGCGAAAGAGTCGGAGAAGCTGATGCCGGATCTGGCATCGTGCAGCGAGGTCTGCACCTCGTTGGCATTGTTGCCTATCGACGACACGATGCCGAGACCTGTGACTACGACCCGTCTCATTCGCAACTCCTTCCAGCGGACCCCGAACCTGAAATCAATTTCCGGAATGGAACCATGCGCAAAATTAAAGTGCTACAGCGTTCATCAGACGTCCAAGACGTCGTACTGCAGGGTCTTCGTTCAGACGGCGGCCGATTGCTTGGACAGACCGACCTTCAGATCCGTTGCCGCGTATATGGGCTCGCCATCTGCCTTCAGCCAGCCATCGGCGATGCCAAGCACAAGCCGACCGCGCATCACGCGCTTGAAGTCGACGCCATACTCCACCTTCTTGACCGAAGGCGTGACCATGCCTTTGAACCTCACCTCACCGGTCGACAGCGCCATCCCCTTGCCGGGTTCACCGAGCCATCCGAGATAGAACCCCGTCAACTGCCACATGGCGTCCAGGCCCAGGCATCCCGGCATGATCGGATTACCGATGAAATGGCAGGCGAAAAACCACAAATCCGGCTTGATGTCGAATTCCGCGCGGATGAAACCCTTGTCGAACGCACCGCCGGTCTCGCTGATCTCGGTGATGCGGTCGAACATCAGCATCGGCGGATAGGGCAACTGCGCATTTCCCGGTCCGAACAGCTCGCCGCGGGCGCAGGCAAGCAATTCCTCGTAACCGTAGCTGGATTTCGGATCCGCCATCAATCTCGTCCCCGTGATCGTCCCGCGCGAAAGGAGCCCTTGTCGGTGGTTTCCTAACACAATCTGTTTCAGGCCGGAAACCGGCGTTTGCGCTTAACCTGCCCGTCTGCCCGGGTCAATGCGCGCTATTGATCGCATTCGGTCGACAGAATATATGTCAGGACACGTCCAGTTTCGGCAGATGCTCAATTTCTGCCATTTTGGACCTGTCTGAGGCGGAACTGTGAGCGCGACGGATAGATGGATCTGGGTTGCCGGAAGGATAATGTCGCTGTGGACAAGCGGGTTCGTGAGGCCGGTCTGAGGCCGACACGCCAGCGCATCGCGCTGGCCGATCTGCTTTTCGCCAAGGGCGACCGCCATCTTTCGGCCGAGGAACTGCACGAGGAGGCGCTTGCCGCCGGCGTGCCGGTGTCTCTGGCCACCGTCTACAATGCTCTGCACCAGTTTACCCAGGCCGGTCTTCTGCGCATCCTTGCCGTCGAGGGATCGAAGACTTATTTCGACACCAACACCTCCGATCACCATCATTTCTATATCGAGGGCGAAAACAGGATCTTCGATATCGACAGCGGCCCGGTGACGGTTTCCAACCTGCCGGAGCCGCCGGAGGGCATGGAGATCGCCAATGTCGATATAGTGGTGAGACTGCGTCCGAAACGCTGCGACTGACCGGCACTTATGAAATTCCTGGATTTGACGCTCCGGCTCGAATGGGTCGCCGTCGCGGTGGCGGCTCTTGTCTTCTATGCGATCGCCGGTGTTTCCTGGTGGCTGTTTGCCGTGCTCATTCTGGCGCCCGACCTGTCGATGCTGGGTTACATGGCCGGGCCGCGCGTCGGGGCGGTCGCCTACAACGCCTTGCACATACTGATCTTGCCCGTTCTGCTGGCGCTTGTCGGCAGCGTCTTTGACAATGCAATGGCGGTAGCTGTCGCGCTGATCTGGATCGCCCACATCGCCATCGACCGCGCTCTGGGCTATGGTTTGAAGCTGTCAAGCAGTTTCCAGGATACCCATCTCGGCCGCATCGGCCGCTAAACCATCCCCGAACCGAAGACCAGCGAAACAAATGCCGGATCCGGTGCTGCAGCGCTGGCCAACCTCCAGTTCGGAAAGTCAGTTCTTGACCTTTTCGCCGGGATAGGCACCCCAGACCAGCGACTGCGCGAGCCAGCCGGTATGGCCGTCGAAGGTCATTTCGCACCACTGGCCATCGCAGGTCTTGATCGTGCCCATCACCCCCGGTTCGAGGATCGCGATGACGCCTGCGTCTTTTGCCGGGTCGTCTAGGAGGTTGACGCGAGCGTCCTTGCCGCGCTGCCAGGGGGCGACGATCGCCGTGCGACGGCCCGAAAGCAGCGACTGATTGATCCAGCCTTCCGAGCCGTCGGCATCACGCACACGGCGCCACGTATCGAACTCCTGGATGATCTCCATCGGCAGGCCTGGCTTCATATACATCCAGTCGACGGAATAATTGACGCCCGGCCCAACGCGCGAGTTGACGCGGCCGGATTTCAGGCTGACGAAGCGCGGCAGCGGCAAGCCGCTTGGTCCGAGCGTGATGCTCTGGGCGGGTGCGGCGGCACTTTGCGCCATCACCAGTGGGCTATGGATGAGAGCGCCGAGGAATGCTGCACTGAGGGTCAGGCGGAGCGACGCGAAACCAGACACTTTCGTTCCTTTCGGCACCGGCCCATCGGCCTTCGCCCCTTTTTCTTTGTCTTCGGCGGAACCGCTTGTTACATGAATGACCGGTACCGCGATCGGCTCTCAGTTTCGCCGTTCTTGGTTAAAGAGGTCTCAACGAGATCGGGTTCGAGGAAAACAATGGCAGGCAAAAAGAAGCCCCTCGTCGTCATCACGCGCAAATTGCCCGACCCGGTCGAGACCCGCATGCGCGAGTTGTTCGACGCCCGCTTGAATGTGGAGGACAGGCCGATGACGCAGCCGGAACTGGTGGCTGCGGTCAAGGAGGCCGATGTGCTGGTGCCGACCGTCACCGATAATATCGACGCGGCGCTGATTGCCCAGGCCGGCGACAACCTCAAGCTGATCGCCAATTTCGGCAATGGGGTAGACAAGATCGACGTTGCGGCAGCGGCCAAGAAAGGCATCACCGTGACCAACACGCCGAACGTGCTGACCGAAGATACGGCCGACATGACCATGGCGCTGATGCTGGCCGTACCGCGGCGGCTGGCCGAAGGCGCCAACGTGCTGACCGGCGATAAGAAATGGGCGGGCTGGTCGCCGACCTGGATGCTCGGCCGGCGCATTTGGGGCAAACGGCTCGGCATTGTCGGCATGGGTCGCATCGGCACCGCCGTCGCCAGGCGTGCCAAGGCGTTTGGCCTCTCGATCCACTACCACAACCGCCACCGCGTACTGCCGGCAATCGAGGACGAGTTGGAAGCCACGTATTGGGAAAGCCTTGACCAGATGCTCGCCCGCATGGACATTATCTCGGTCAATTGTCCATCGACACCGGCAACCTTCCACCTGCTTTCGGCGCGGCGGCTGGCGCTTCTGCAACCGTCAGCTTACATAGTCAACACCGCGCGCGGCGATATCATCGATGAGGAATCGCTGGTCAAGCTCATCCATGACGGCAAGATCGCCGGCGCCGGCCTCGACGTCTACGAGCACGAGCCGGCGCTGAACAGCAAGCTGCTGAAACTCGCCCACAAAGGCAAGGTCGTGCTGTTGCCGCATATGGGCTCGGCGACGCTCGAAGGCCGTATCGACATGGGCGAGAAGGTAATCATCAACATCCGCGCCTTCTTCGACGGTCATCGCCCGCCCGACCGCGTGCTGCCGCTGCGGGCGTGACCGGCCATCGTGGCAGCGAATTCTGGTCGCGGCAGCTGCCGGCTCGCTTTTGGATAGCGTTTGCTTACAAAAGCACCTTGCGCATGGTGATTGAGGTCGGCCGGTCGTAACCTTTGTGTGCTGTCCGTTCGGTTTCGCGAAAGCCGAGGCGGGCGAAGGCAGCGTGGTTTCCAGTCAGTTCGACCCGGGTCTGGAGCTCGATGGCGGTCCTGTTGCGGCTGCGGGCAAGATCTTCGACGGCCTGCATCAGCTGTTTTCCAATGCCTTGTCCCTGAAGAACCGGCTCGACCGCGAGCTTTCCAACATAGAGCTCGTCTGCGCGCTTCAGGATGAAGACGCAACCGACGATCTCGTTTCCCTTCAGTGCCAGGAATGCTGTCTCCTCCAGCGCTCTAGTCGACCGTGAACAATCCGGCCCCTAAGCGGCGACCGGCTTGGGCCGGAGTTGGAAGAGAGCGATCAAGAGGGACAAAAAACCCT